>CAMYKD010000026.1 GCA_947258885.1 uncultured Kiloniellales bacterium
GTTGTAATAGGGTATATATCCTATCATCGGAATCGGAGCGGGAGAAAGCCCATGGAATCGGACGCGTTTCCGGCCGAGGAGGGCGCGCGCGTCGCGAACTGGCTGGACGGGCTGCAGTTCCGCGGGCTCTGCCTGCCCGAGGGCCTGAGCGTGGATCGGGCCGCCCGGGAGCGCGAGGGCGCGCGGGCGGCGGCGGCGGGCCTCGCCGGCGAAGTGTGGGACGCCGGGGGCACGGGGATCGCCGAACGGGTCCAGGCCGCCCAGTTCGTCTCGGCCCATGCCGCCGCCATGGACTGGCAGGCCGAGGCCAACCGCCGCGACCTGCCGCCCCACGCCCGCGCCACCGCCCAGCGCCTGGCCCGCCAGCTCATGGCGCTGACGACCGCCCAGCTGAACGGCCTCTGCCGCCTCAAGGCCGAGCGCCGCAAGGACCGGGAGCAGGCGATGCGCCTCGCCGAGCAGACCGCCCGCCGGGCCGAGCGGGAGACCGCCGCCAAGGCCGCCGCCAAGGCCGCCGTCGAGTCCAGGGCCTGGAGCGCCGACCGCCGGGCGCTCGTCGCCGACATGGAGCGGACCCTGAAGGCCGGCATCGGCCCGCGGGCGGCCGCCGGCCTCGACCGCGAGCTCGATCCGGGGCTCGACGCCGCGCTCGATCCCGAGGCGATGGCCGATCTGGACCTCGACAAGATGGCCGACGCCGCGATCACCCCGGCCGCCCCCCTGGCTCCTCCGAAGGCTTCGCCGAAGGGAGCGCCGCCGGGCACCGAACCCCCCGGCACGGCGGCCCCCGACCCACTGCCCGCTCCTGGCTCCGCCGGAGGCTTTGCCGAGGCGAGCGCCCCGCCAAGGCCGGCAACGCCAGAGCCCCTTGGCGCCGGCGCGCCCGCCGAGCCCGAGCCCGTCGGCGCCGGCGTGCCGGAGACGACGCCCGAACCCGCGCCGCCCTTGAACCGCCGGCAACGCCGCGCGCTCGAGCGGCTGCGGCGGAAGGGGAGACGGCGGGAAGGAGTGGGGTGAGGGATATCGGCCGTGCCGGGCGAGGGTCAGAACTCGCCTATCCAGTAACGCAATAACGCATGCCCTGGTTCTGTTTTGATCCTGGTTTTGAACTTTCCGATGATGAGACAAGCAAACTGTCGGCGGATCTCGTCACCGGATCTCCAAACCGCTGTTCAGACCGGGCTTGACTTGCTAGCATAAGCGAACACATGCCAGCGGGTCGGGGATCGCAAAGCCAGCAGTGCATCGTTGTGGCCGGATGGAGGCGTCCGGCCGCAGATCATCGTCGGGGGGACGGCCGGTGACCGGAGCGCGTCCCCGAAAGGGAGGAGTGATCATGAACAGGTGGACTACCCGTCTTGCCGCCGGCGTCGTCGGCGCTGCCCTCATTCTCGGCACCGCCGGCCTCGCCATGGCCAGTGAGGAGGGCACCGGCTTCGATCCCGGTGATACCCGGGGCGGCTTGGCTCTCATGAACCTGGCCCTCGGAACGGACTGGATGAATGCGCGGGAGGAGCACCAGGACTATGTCGAGGATTTCGGAATCTTCGATTGCGAGAGCTGCCACATGGTCGAGGCCGTCGGCTACGTCAACAACGTCGCACCCGGCTGCCTGACCTGCCACGAACCGGAATTCTGCGGCACGCCCGGCACTCGGGATCTCGCGGTCTGCAAGGACGAGGACGACCTCTCCAACGTCGTGATCAGCGCCGGGACCCAGATCATGAACATGGCTCTGGGCGTCGACTTCACGATCTGGGCGGAGGACCACCAGGACCTGGTCGAGGACACGGGCGTCGCTGCCTGCGCGGGCTGCCACGACCTCAACTCGGGCGGCAAGCTTTCGGCGAACACCTTCGACGCCCAGGGCTGCCTGTCCTGCCACGATCGGAAGTGGGACGACGACGACGACGAGGACGACGAGGACGACTACGACAAGGACGACTAAGGTTCTCGGACTGGCGTGGATGCGGGGGCCGAGGACGAACATGTTCCTCGGCCGGCTTGATGCCGCCTTGCTGCGACGACAGCACGCTGCATCATCGCGAGTGACGGCTGCGCGGGAGTTCCGGGGACTCCCTGCGCGGTTACCCCAAACCTTCCGTTTCCCCAGCCCTGGGCGGGCCACCCCCCTCACCCCCGCCGCGCGGCCGCCTGCCGGACGCGCTCGAGGGTGTCGATCGGCCGGGGGGCGGAGCGGCGGTGGGCCCGGGCCTTAACCGGGGCCTAATCGGGGTCGGGCGCGTCTTGCGCACCGCCCCCGGAAACGGCCGGTCGAGGCGAGCGCTTCGCCAAGCGACAACCCCGGCCGAAGCCGGGGTTGGATCGGCGGCCGTCGCCGCCGGGGTCGTCTTGCCGCTCCCGGCGTTCGGGGCGCCCTACTTCATCTTCTTCTTGAAGTACTTGTTGGCCTCGTCCTTGAGCGCCTTGCCGGCGGTGAAGCGCGGCTGCAGGGTCGCGGGCTTGGCCTTGAAGGTGGCCGGCTCGCCGGTGAAGGGGTTGGTGCCCTTGCGGGCCTTGGTGGCCGCCTTGAAGCGCATCTTGAGGCGGCCGAGATGGCCGAGCGGCACGCTGCCCGGCTTCTTCTTCTTGGTGTCCTTGAGAGCGAGCTCGGAGACGACCGGCCACAGGAGATCGAGGAACCTGTTCGCGTCCCTGCGGCTGAATTCGCAATCCCACTCGTCGCCGAACTCCTTGGTCAGGGCCGCGGAGTAGGCGTCGGCAAGCTGGGTTTTCGTCACAGTCATGGCTTTTCCTTCGTGTTCGACCTTGGAAGAGTATGGAATCGATCCGGATGTTGGCGGTGATGCCTGGTTCCGCCAGCCTACGCAGCCAGTGGTAAATCAAAGGTAAAGCGGCGCCCCGGGCCGGCTCGGACTTGGCGCCCGCAGCGCCGGTGCGATACCGCTGGCGGGCGGTAGCGGTGGATCCAGCCATGCGCTGAAATGTCGGCCGAGGGTGTGCCATGTCTGCTCTCGGGGCAGACACCCGAAGAAGGCGCCTCTTCGGAGGATCGGGGCGGCGTTGGGCGAGGCGGCGAGGGCAATGAAGAAATGGGGACCGTCCCTATTTTCCGGCGCGGCGCGGTCGGGGCCAGTCCAGCGAATACACGGCGAATACTCTGTAGGGTCCCGGCTCGCATCTCACGAACTGCCCCGTCTCCAAGAGACCCTTGGCGGCTTCGAACGAGGACAGCAGGCAATAGCGATTGGTCGCGATGTCCTTCGCCAGGCCGTTGCAGGACAGCGGCGAGCACTCCGGGCTCGTGCCGGCACTGAAGGAAACGACATCGTAGCCTTCCAGCCGGGCCGCTGCCGGTCTCTCGACCTCCAACGCGAAAGACGGCTCCGGAGCAAAAGAGACCCAGCGTCCCGCCTCTTGGTCGAATTGATAGTCGTGGACTTCGTAATAGAACAGCCTGGTGCCTTCCAGGTCTATCGCGTTCCGCTCCGCCACCTGGCCGATGACATCGGGTGAATCGAACAGCCAATAGCCGTTGTGTTGCCAATAATTTATGTAATCCGCGAAATCTTCGGAGACGCAGGAGCTGACGGAGTAGATGTCGTCCACGTTCGGCGCGCCCAGCCAATCGGGGCTTTTCTCGACACGCTTGGCCATGTAGCCGGCCGGGATCATTCTGCCCCCGACGCCGACGGGATGGACGCGTGGAAGATGCGGAAATCCGGTTCGCGGTCCATGTCCCCGGAACTCTAGCAGGCGCGGCTGCGCTTTGTCTTCTCGGCGCAGCCGCGCCTCGTCTCGCAGGGTCGTCGACAACCTACGGACAGAGAGTTTCGCCCCGGGCCATAGACCCGCCCGGCAATGCGAAATCCAGCCAACTCGACGGCTAGGATTGCGGACCAGGCACCCCGGCGTCGGCGCGGAGACGCAAGACAGTCGCGTCGTTCTTGCCTTCCGGGACAATGACGAACAGGTTGTCGAAGTCGGTCCGCTCGATCGTGCCGTTCGCCGACTTGCCCAGCTCCTTGACCAGCTTGGGAATCGTCTTCGTGTGACCGACGATCAAGACGGCCTCGTCGGCATGGCGCGTGCGAATCCGATCCACGAGGCCCGCTACGTCCTTGCGCGAGATGGTCACCATCGGAACGTTCAAGGCCCGGGAAATGGGCGCCCCGGTTTGTTGGGTGCGTTGCTTCTTGCTGGTGTAGACGGCCTTGATGCCCGCATCCCGCAGTATGCCTGCCCAGGCCTTTGCCCGCTGATGCCCCGCCTCCGTGAGCGGCGGGTCCTCGACGCCGGGCACCTTCTCGGCATGCCGTATCACATAGATGACCTGTTGGGCCTGTGCTGAAGGCAAGACAGAAAAGCTGAACAGGACGGCCAGGGTGATGCCGATCAGTCTGTGTCGCATGTCGGTGACCTCGCTTTGGTGAATGTCAATTAAAAATAAAGGCATGAAATTGTGCCTTTATTACTCTCGATTGTAAGGAAATTTTTATTAATGTGTAATTAAAGTAATAAGTTAATTTTCGCCTGATGTCTGATTTCGGTATTGGAACTCGGCACGTTTGGAGTTCTACTCCACATTTCAACGACGACAACTCCAAATTCAAGCGACGCACCACATTCACCCCAGAAGCACAGGGACAAAGGGAGGCAGGTGTTGCCGCGTTTCGCACACGGAATCCCTTTGTCTCCGGTGACTCTTTCCGTAGCAGTTCAAGCCGGTGCGACCTTATTTTGTTCTTGACATTGACCCATAAATAGGATAAAAAGCATTTTCTCTGCAAAACATCTCCAACAGACGGGGCAGGGCCATGAGCACGGACAGCAAGAGCAACGGCGCGGAGCGCGCGCCACGGGACGAGACCGGCCTAGAGGCGGCGACAGTGGAGAAAACGGCGGCCGAGGTCGCCCGCCGCCGCGAGGCCTGGCTCGACTCGCACCAGATCGAGGCGCTGCGCAGGCCGCCGGCCGCGACCGAGACGCCGGAGGCGTATGCGCGCCGTGTCGCCGCGGCCCGGGCCCTGCGCGCGGGCATCGGCGCCCGCGACCCGCTGGAGGCCGTGCTGGCGACCCAGATGGTCGTCAGCCACGACGCCGCCATGGGCAGCCTCGGGGACGCCCAGAACCGGCACCTGAAGGACGCGACGCGCCACACCCACCTGCGCCTGGCCGCGCAGCTCATGTCGCTGTTCACCCGGCAGCTCGCCGCCTTGGAGCGCCACCGCGCCCAGGTCCGCAGCGAACGGCACGCCAGGGCCCTGGACGAACAAGCCAGGCGCTATGCCCGCGAGCGGGCGGACAAGGCGGCCGAGCGCGCCCGCCTCCGCGGCCGCCCCGTCCCGGACCCCGCGGACAGCGAGTTCGAGGAGGCCGCCCTCGACCGCCTCTGCCTACGTTTCGAGCGCCGCCTGAGCGGCAAGCCGGAGGCAGCCGCGGCCAAGGGCGGCGCGAACGGCGCGGGCCGGCCGGCCGGCGCGCCCCGCGAAGGTCCGCCCGGCCGGCGCCGGCGTAGTCGGTGAGGGGGCGGGAGGTCGAGCCGCCCTATTCGGCCCTGATGCGCTTCAGCAGGCTGGCGGTGACCTGGCCGTCGGCCTTCAGGCCCTCGTCCTTCTGGTAGGCGCGGATCGCGGCGCGGGTCTTCGGGCCCATCTGGCCGTCGGCCGGCCCCGGGTCGTAGCCCAGGTCCTTCAGCCGTGCCTGCAGGTCGCTCAAGGACGCGCGGTCGACCCGGGGCCCGGCGGGGCGCGCGGCCTGCTTGGCGCCGCTATAGGCCTGCGCCGACTGGCCTGCGGTTCCGCCGCAATCCTGCGCGCGGTCGGACGAGGTGGTGCCGAACAGGCTGTCGATGCCGGCCGCGGCCGAGCAGGCGGCGTTCTTGGCCCCGCCCGACTCGCAGGCGGCGGTCAGCAGGAGCAGGGCCGCGGCCGCGGCGCCGAGCGCAAGGCGCGGACGTCCGGCCGTCGGGTCTTTCAGAAGAGCGTGACTGGACACAGATGTCTCCCGATTTTGCGATGTCAAAGGGTGGGCAGGACACAGTCTGCCCGCACCGCGGTTAAGCAAGCGTAAACCGCCGGCCGCGCCGCGGGCCGCTCAGCCGGCCGGCGGCGCGTCCTCGGCGGCGCGCGCGGGCAGCGGGGCGAAGCGCAGCAGCAGATAGCCGCAGAGCGCCGAGGCCAGCGAGCCCGTGAGCACGCCGAGGCGCACCGGCGCCTCGAAGCTGGAGTGCTCGAAGGCCAGCGAGCCGACGAAGAGGCTCATCGTAAAGCCGACGCCGCAGAGCAGGGAGACACCGTAGAGCTGGCGCCAGGACACGCCGTCAGGCATGGGCGCCAGGCCCGTGCGGATCGCCAGCCAGATCATGCCGAAGATGCCCAGCTGCTTGCCGAGGAACAGGCCCAGCGAGATGCCGAGCTTGACCGGCTCGACGAAGCTGTGAAGGCCGACGCCCGCGAAGGAGACGCCGGCGTTGGCGAAGGCGAAGAGCGGCAGGATGGCGTAGGCGACCCAGGGATGGAGCGCGTGCTCGACATGCCTGAGCAGCGAAGCCTCGCCCTCGCCCCCGCCCTCTCCCCCGGCCTCGCCCCCGGGCCTGAGCGGGACGGCCAAGGCCGTGACCACGCCGGCCAGGGTCGCGTGAACCCCCGACTTGAGCACGCAGACCCAGAGCGCGATGCCGAGCAGCACGTAGGGGGCCATACGTCGCACGCCCAGCCGGTTGACGACGGCGAGGCCGACGATCGCGACGGCACCCAGGAGGAGCGCCGTGAGCGAGAGGCTGTCCGTGTAGAAGGCCGCGATGATCAGGATCGCGCCCAGGTCGTCGATGATCGCGATCGCGGTCAACAGGATCTTGAGCGCCAGCGGCGCGCGCGCGCCGACCAGGGTCGGTGGCCGCCGGGATGGCCCAGCCGTTCAGGTTCTGCGCATCGCCCCGATTGAGCAGAACGTAGACCAGGGCCGGCAGCGCCACGCCGCCGACGGCCGCCAGGGCGGGCAGGGTCACCTGGGCCGGGCTGGACAGCTCGCCCTCCAGGAACTCGCGCTTGATCTCGAGGCCGACCAGGAAGAAGAACACCGCCATCAGCCCGTCGTTGATCCACAGCAGCAGGGGCTTGGCGATCTCGAGCGCGCCGACCTGCACGGCCACCGGGGTCACGAGAAAGGCCGTGTAGTAGGCGCCGAGCGGCGAGTTCGCCAAGACCAGGGCCAGGGCCGAGGCGAAAACCAGCAGCATGCCGCCGGCCGCCTCGAGCTTCAGGAACTCGCGGATCATCGAAACCGGCATCGCCCCACCCCTTCCGCTGCCAAGGACCGCGCCGCCGATGGTACCCGACCGGCCACGATCGGCAACCCGTTCCAGGAGATCGGCGCTAGAGGACCCGGCCAGTTATTGCGCCGGCGCTATGGCGGTCGCCATCCCGCGTGTCCGTCCATGTCGCCCTCGTCCGGCAAGGCATGGCCGCGTTGACTTGCGGTTGAATTATGGACGAAGGTGCCGGGGCGTTAGCAACGTGACTCTAGGAGGAGACGGCCCATGCGCTATCAAGCCCTTCTGGTATTCGCTTTCGCGACACTACTGGCATCCGGCCCGGCTGCTGCCCAGACGTCCTGTTTTCCGAGCTCGGCTTGCGATCACTATTTTCCGTCGCAACCAAACTGGCTCTACAAACCGAGCTGGCAGGGCCGCCAAGAGATAATGCAGCGACAAAACGAGCAAAACGAGGCCCGGAAATCAGAGGGCCAAGACCGCCGCCTCCGCGCGCTTCGCGCCCAGGAGCAGAACGAGCGCCGGCGGGACAGTTCGTTCCGCCTCCATATTCCGAATCGAAAGTGGTAAGGCGTTCCACCTGTCGCCCCAAGCGACCGGTAGGGCTGTCCACCTGCTGCTTTTTCAAGCTTGGAAAGCAGCGTCCCCACCTTCCTCTCGGCCCGCAGCCATATGCGACCCGCGCGCCCACCCGTGCCGCCGATGGTACCCGACCGGTCGCGATCGGCAACCCGTTCCAGGAGATCGGCCCGAGAAGACCCGGCCCGCCATCCTGCCGCCGATCGCATTGGTCCACGCGCGGCTCCAGCCGGACGCGGCGCGAAGAACTTTCCGATCGGTTGAAGGTCTGGAGAAGGGCTGGTGCCGATGGAGAGACTCGAACTCCCGACCCACGCATTACGAATGCGTTGCTCTACCAACTGAGCTACATCGGCCCTTGTGCCGTCCAGGCGCGCGGACAGTAATGCAGGGCCGGGCGCCCCGTCAATGCCGCGCGAGACGGCCCTCAGCCGCGCTGGCCGGTGGCGGTGGCTTGCGGCGGCGCGCCGGGCTTGCCCGGCGCCAGCGCCCGTCCGCCGCCGTTGCCGCTTCGCGGCAGGATCTCGAGCGCCGGCAACTCGGCCTCGGGCCGTCCCGCGCCGTCGGCCGGCCGCGCCTCGGGGCCGACCTGCACCGGCGGGCGCCAGGTGACGCTGTCGAAGGTCTTGCAGGCGCCGCAGTGGGCGGTCCAGCGCCCGGCCAGCGCGCCGCAGGACTCGCAAACCCAGGCCGGATCGCGGGGCGCGCGGCCGGCGCGCAACAGCCAGGCGCGCGCCTTGGCGCCGTCGCCGTGCTCGGATTCTTCGAGCCGGGCCATCAAGCGGCAGACCCGCTCGCCGGGCGTCTTGCCCGCCGCCTTGGCCAGGTGACGCCGCGCCTCGCCCCAGAGCTGCGCGTCGAGCGCCGTCTCGGCCCGGGTCAGCTGGCTCTCCGGATGGTCGGGCGCGCCGGCGACGAGCTCGGCCATGCGGCCGACCTGCGCCAGCGCGTCGGTTTCGGGATCCAGCCCCTTGTAGAGCCGGGCCAGGTCCGGGTGCGGCTGGTCGGCCCACGCGCGCTGCAGCACGCGCCCCGCCTTGCCCCGGCGCCCGTCGGCGGTCAGCAGCTCGGCCAGGAGGACCGTGGCCGGCACCAGGCCGGGCGCCAGCTTGTGCGCCTCGCGCGCCAGCTTGAGGGCCTGCTCCGCGTCGCCGGCGGCGCGGGCCGCGGCGGCGCGCTCCAGCGTGATCACGGCGCGCTTGCGCTCGCCCTCGGGCGGCGGCAGGGCCTTGTGGCGGACCGCCTGGCGGACCGCCAGCTCGGCCGCCGTCAGATCGCCGGTCTGCTCCGACAGCTCGACCATGGCGGTCAGCACCCAGGGCGTCTTGGGGCGCAGGTCGTGGGCCTGCTGGGCGTAGTCGAGCGCCGCATCGGTGTCGCCCCGGCGCAGCGCCTGCATGAGACAGCCGCGCAGGCCCATGAAGCGGGTCTCCTCGCGCTCCAGCATGGCCTCGAAATAGCGCCTGGCGGCCTGGTCGTCGCCGGCGAGCTGCGCCGCCTGGGCGGAGAGCAGCAGGGTGAGCGGCGGCTCGTCCATCAGGACCTCGGCCTTGCGGGCCCAGCGGCGCGCCTCGTCGGGATCGCCCGCGGCGACCGCGACCATGCCCTGGGTCAGCGCCTTGTAGCCGCGCCGGCGCCGGTTCTCGCGGAGCACCCGACCGAGGCTGCCCGGCGCGCCGGCCAGAAGCCGCCAATAGCGGTGGACCAAAACCGCCGCCAGGGTGATCAGGAAGACCGCGAGGATCAGGATGCCGACCGTAGTATCGATCTGATAGCCGAAGATCTCGATCGAGACCCGGCTCGGCTGGTAGGCCAACCAGACCGCGGCGGCGACGAGCACCGCCAGCTTAGCGATGAAGATCAGCGAGCGGACCATGGCCGGCCGCCTAGCCGCCGGCCTGCGTGAGCCGGGCGATCGCCCGGGCGCGCAGGGCCGAGAGCGCGGTTTCGGCGCCGAGCCGCGCTTCGGCCCGGGCCCGCCAGCCGGCCGCCGCCTCGGCCGCCGGTCCGTCCAGCGCATTCAGCTCCGCCAGCGCCCCCGCCAGGTCGCCGGCCTGGAGCCTATGCTCGGTCCGGGCCACGACCGGCCCGGGATCGCCGCCCGCGACGTCGCCGACGGGGCGCACGGTGACCACGTCCGAGAGCCGCCGCAGCAAGCCGGACATCAGGCCGTCGCTCTCGCCCCCGGCGTCGCTCTCGCCCCCGGCGGCGCCGGCGATCACCGCGCGGGCAACCCCGGCAAAATCGCGGATGAGCGCCGCGCGGGTCGCGACGCCCGACGCCGCGTGGCCCTGGAGCGGCGCCAGGAGCTCCGTTAATTCCGCGTCCTCGCCGACCACGCCGCGCAGCAGGTCGAGCTCGCCGGCGTAGGGGCGGCCCCGGGCCAGCGCCTCGCGTAGCTGCTCCAGGGCGAGCATGAGCGCCACGTCGCCGCGCGTGGGCGGCGGCCCGGCCTCCTCTCGCGCCATCGCCTCGATCCGCTGCTCGATCCGGTCCAGCCCGGCCAGGCGCGCCTCCAGGGCGGCGATCCGCCCGCCCAGGGCCTCCTCGGCGGCGGTCAGCGCGGCGAGCTGGTCCGCGGTGACGGCCGGGGCCGCGGCCTGGTCCTCGAGCCGGCCGAAGCGCGCCTGGAGCGCGCTCACCTCGGCGCCCAGCGCGTCCAGCGTCTGGGCCAGCTCCGGCGCGAGCTGCGGCACGCCTAGGGCCGGGGTCGCCGCTGGTTCCGCCTCGGGTTCGGGCGGCACGACGGTCACGCTGGGTTCCGGTTCGGGCTGCGGGATCGCTTCGCTCGGCGCGGGCTCGGGGACCGCGGCCGATTCGGTCGGTTCGGGCTCGGGCGGTGCTGTGGCATCGCTCGGCTCGGGCGCGGGCTGGACCGGCGCCCCGACCGTTTGCGCCGGTTCGTCCGCGGGCGTCGGCGCCTCCGCAGGTGCCGGGCCCGCCTCGGGCTCGTTCGCGGCGATCACCGCCTGATCGGCGTCTTCCGCCGCGCCGGGATACCAGAGATCGCGCGTCAGGACCGCGCCGGCGGCGGCCAGCGCCAGGACGACGGCCGTCACGACCAAGGCCACGCGGCCGCGTGCCGGCGGTGCGGCGGGTTCCGGGTGCGGCGGTTCCGATTGTGGCGGTTCCGATTGTGCCGGTTCCGATTGTGGCGGTTCCGGCGCGGGCGTTTCGGGCGCTGCGTCCTGCTCTTCCGCCCGGTCGAGCGGCGGGAGGATCTCGCCCTCCATCGGAGGCTCCGGGGCTGCGGGCTCCGGGGCTGCGGGCTCCGGTTTCGGCGCTCGGGCCTTGGCCCGGCGCGGCTTGCCGGGCTTGCCCGCTTTACCGGGCCGCGCGAAGACGGCCTCGTCGATCTCGATACCGGCGGCGTCGGCGGCGGCCAGCACCTGCGCCTGGCGGTTGGCGGGAATGGCGCCGCGCTCCTTCCAGCCCTGCACCGTGCTGACGGCCACGCCCAGCTTATGGGCCATGGGCCGGATGCCGCCGAAGGCCGAAATGACCGTCTCGGCCCGTGACGCGCCGGGCGGCGGCTGGGCCCCCGGCTCCGGGTCTTGCGAAGCGCTGTCCTGCGCCATGATGTCCCCTTGCCCTACATCCCCGGCCGCGGCCCGGTCCGTGTCGTCGAGGCAGGCCAGAAGCGCCTGCTGGTTGGCCTGGGCCGCGGTCCGCACGCCGCGCCAGGATAGCGCCCCCAGGTTGTCCGCCACCGCCGCGCTCAGACAGACCGCCAGGCACCGCTCGCAGTCCGCCGCCAAACCGTGGTCGGCGACCAGCCTAACAAAGGTCTTCGCGGTCCGGGGAGAGAAAAACAGCACCGCGTCCAAGTCGCCGCCGGCCAGCGCCGCGCGCACCGCTTCCGAGAGCTCCCGCACCGGCTCGGCCTTGTAGAGGACGCTGCGACGCACTTCGAAGCCCGCGCCCTCCAGCCCGCCCTTGAGGTCGCCGGCCAGCGAGCCGCCGGCGCCGTGCAGCAGGGGCCCGGCCCCGGGGACGAGACGGTCCCTGACCAGGCGCGCCAGATCCTCGACGTCCCCGCCGGCGCTTTCGACCCCGGTGAAGCCGGCGGCCCGGGCCGCCTCCGCGCTGGCGTCGCCGACCGCGAAGACCGGCAGGCCGCGCTCCGAGGAGACCTCGGCGAAGGCCCGGACGCCGTTGGCGCTGGTGAACAGCAGCGCCTGCACGCCGGCCAGGTCCAGCGGCGGCTCGGGCACCGCGGGCTCGATGACGAGCAGCGGCTGGACCAGGGCCTGGTGGCCGCGCGACTCGAGCGCCGCGACCAGCGCCACGGCATCGGCTTCGGGCCGGGTGACCAGGACGCGCATCAAATCTCGGCAAGCGCGGCGAAGAAGGCCGGCCCCGCGGCAGCACGCAGCTCGGCGCCGGCATCGCGGCCGAGCGCGTCCGCGTCACCCGCCGCCCCGCGGCGCTCGGCCCGTTGCGCCCGGGTGCCGTCGGGCATCGCAACCAGCGCGCGCAGCCACAGCTCGCCGCCCGAAGGATCCAGCTCGGCCAGGGCCGCGATCGGCGTACGGCACGATCCGTCGAGCACTTCGAGGCACGCGCGCTCGGCGGCGACGCGCGTCGCCGTGTCCGCGTGATCGAGCGCCGCCAGCCGGGCGGCCGTCTTTTCGTCGTCGGTCCGCGTCTCGAGACCGACGGCGCCCTGTGCCACGGCGGGCAGCATCTCTTCGGGTTCCAGCGGCGCCGTGACCCGCGCCGCCTCGCCGAGCCGGTTCAGGCCGGCCATCGCCAGCAGGGTGGCGTCGGCCTCGCCTTCGGCCAACTTGCGCAGGCGCGTGCCGACGTTGCCGCGCAACGGCACGACCGTGAGGTCGGGCCGGGCCATCAGCACCTGGGCCTGGCGGCGCAGCGAGGCCGTGCCCACGACGGCACCGGCCGGCAGCTCGGCGAGACCCGCGCCCCGGTTCGAAAAGAAGGCGTCGCGCGGATCCTCGCGCGGCAGGATCGCCGTGATCGCGAGGCCCTCGGGCAGCCAGGTCGGCACGTCCTTCATGGAGTGCACGGCCGCGTCGATCGCGCCGTCCAGGAGCGCCTCTTCGATCTCCTTCGTGAACAGGCCCTTGCCGCCGATCTCGGCCAGGGTCCGGTCCTGGATCTTGTCGCCGCTGGTCTTGATCACGACGATCTCGACCGCGCCCTCGACGGCGAGGTCCGGATGCGCATCGCCCAGGCGCCGGCGCACTTCGTGTGCCTGGGCCAGCGCCAGCGGGCTGCCCCGGGTGCCGAGGCGAAGGAGTGCTGCGGTGCTCATGACACCCAAGCTTTAGGCCCGAAAGGCCCCCTGTGCAAGGACGGTGGCGCGCGCTGCGGCGACGCGCTAATTTCGCGGGCATGATCGTGCTGGGCATAGAGACGAGCTGTGACGAGACGGCGGCGGCGGTGGTCACCGGCGAGCGCGAGATCCGCTCCAACCTGGTGCTCTCGCAGCTGGCCGAACACCGGCCCTACGGCGGCATCGTGCCCGAGATCGCCGCGCGCAGCCACCTGGACCACCTGGACGGTCTGGTCGCCCGGGCGATGGACGATGCCGGGGCCGGCTTCGACGATCTGGACGGCGTAGCGGCGACCGCCGGCCCGGGCCTGATCGGCGGCGTCTTCGTCGGGGTGATGACGGCGAAGGCGATCGCGCTGGCGCGCGGCCTGCCGTTTCTCGCGGTCAACCACCTGGAGGGCCACGCGCTCTCGGTGCGGCTGACCGAGGACCTCGCCTTTCCCTATCTGCTGTTGCTGATCTCGGGCGGACACTGCCAACTGCTTGCGGTCGAGGAGGTCGGCCGGTACCGGCGCCTGGGCGGCACGATCGACGATGCGGTCGGCGAGGCCTTCGACAAGTCGGCCAAGCTGCTGGGACTGCCCTACCCGGGCGGCCCCGCCGTCGAGCGGGCCGCCGAGATGGGTGACCCGGCGCGGTTCGACCTGCCGCGGCCCCTGATCGGACGCGACACCCTGGACTTCTCCTTCTCCGGTCTCAAGACCGCCGTGCGCCACAAGGCGCGCGAGCTCGGCCTACCGGCCCCCGGGGCCGACCCGCAGGCCGCGAACGATCTCGCCGCCGGGTTCCAGGCCGCGGTCGGCGACGTGCTCGCCGACCGCTGCCGACGCGCCCTGGCGCGTTTCCAAGAGGATTACGACCGGGCCGGCCCCTTGGTGGTCGCCGGCGGGGTGGCGGCCAACAGCTTCCTGCGCGGGCGGCTCGCGGACGTGGCCGAGGCGGGCGGCGCGCGGTTGCTGGCGCCGCCGCAGGCGCTCTGCACGGACAACGCGGCGATGATCGCCTGGGCCGGGATCGAGCGCCTGGCGCGCGGGCTCACCGACCCGCTCGACTTCGCGCCCCGGCCGCGCTGGCCGCTCGAGGAGCTGGTGGGACGCGCGGCATGATCATCCAGAGCATCGGCGTCATCGGCGCGGGCGCCTGGGGTACCGCGCTCGCCCAAACGGCGCTCCGGGCGGGCCGGGATGTCGTGCTTTGGGTGCGCGAGCCGGGGTTGGCCGAGACGATCAACCGGGACCACGAGAATCCGGACTATCTGCCAGGAGTCCCGCTCGGTCCGGAGCTTCGGGCGACCGGCGACCTGGCCGAGGCGACGGCCGCGGACAGCGTGCTGCTGGTCACCCCGGCGCAGCATCTGCGCGAGACCGCGGGCGCGCTGGAGCCGCATCTGGCCGAGACGGCCACGATCGTGGTCTGCGCCAAGGGCATCGAGCAGCGGAGCGGCGCCCTGATGACCGAGGTCGTGGCCGAGACCCTGCCCGGCCGGCCCCGGGCCGTGCTGTCCGGGCCGACCTTTGCCGCCGAGGTGGCGCGGGGCCTGCCGACCGCCGTGACCCTGGCCGCCGACGACGCGGCGCAGGGCGCGGCGCTTGTCGTGGCCCTCGGCAGCAACCGCTTTCGCCCCTACCTGTCCGACGATCCGATCGGCGCGGAGATCGGCGGCGCGGTCAAGAACGTGATCGCGATCGCCTGCGGCATCGTCGCCGGGCGCCGGCTCGGGGACAACGCGCGCGCGGCCCTGATTACCCGCGGGCTGGCCGAGATCGTCCGCCTGGGCCTGGCCAAGGGGGGGCGGAGCGAGACCCTGATGGGCCTGTCCGGCCTGGGCGACCTGACGCTCACCTGCTCGGCCCTGCAGTCGCGCAACTTCTCCCTCGGCGCCGCCCTGGGCGAGGGCCGCGCGCTCGACGAGATCCTGGCCGAACGCCGTTCGGTCGCCGAGGGCGTTTTTTCGGCCGCGGCGATCACCGGACTCGCGGAGAGCCTTGGGATCGAGATGCCGATCGTCGCCGCGGTCGATGCCGTGCTCAACCGCGGCTCCGACATAGACGCGACCATCGAGGGCCTGCTCGCCCGACCGTTTCGCGCCGAACTGAGTTGACCCGATACAGCCGAGAGGAAGGTGCCATGCTCTACACGATCCATTGCGTCGACAAGCCCGACCGGGGCGAAGCCCGCAAGGCCAACCGCACCGCGCATCTCGGCTACCTGAGCACCTACGGCGACCAGGTGGTGCAGGCCGGGCCATTGCTGAGCGAGGACGGCGAATCCATGATCGGCAGCCTGTTGATCATGGATCTCCAAAACCGCGCCGAGGCCGAGGAGTTCGTCGCCGGGGACCCCTACACCATGGCCGGTCTGTTCGAGGCCGTGACCATCGCGCGCTGGAAGATCACGGTGCCGCCCGAGTGATCTAACGCCGGCCGCCGGCCAGGCGCGTGGCCTCGGGGTGGGCGCGCAGGCGGGCCATGGCCCAGACTCCGAGGAAGGGCCCCACGGCGAGCGGCATGAAAGCATAGCGCCAGCCCAGCCAGTCGACCCACAGCGGCATCAGGTGGATCGTGACCAGCGTCAGGGTGAAGCCGAGCGCGGTCTGCAGGGTCAGCATGGTGCCGACCAGATGACGGTTCGACAGCTCGGCGATGCTGGCGGAGAACTGCGCCGAGTCGGCACCCCCCAGACCAGGCAGAGCGCGGTCAGGAGCCAGGGGCCGCCGCCGTAGAGCAGCCCCACCGTGGCGGCGCAGAGGCCGCTGACGGCCATGGCCAGCATGGTCAAGGTCGTGCGGCCCAGCCGGTCGGCGAAGACCCCGCCCGCCAGACAGCCCAGCGCGCCGACGCCGACGGTGGCGAAGGTCACCAGCTTGGCCGCGGGCGCGGCGGTCTCCGGGTCCAGGCTGAGCGCGAAGCTGGCGTGCAGGAAGACGCCGATCCAGGCCCACATGGCGTAGAGCTCCCACATGTGGCCCAGGTATCCGAGGTTGGCGAGCCGCACCGGCTTGATCTTCCAGGCCCAGAGCACAGCCCCGGGGTTGAACCGGGGAGCCGCGGCGACCTTGGGGCCGAGCCCCACCAAGTTTATCAGGAGAGCCGCGAAGAGAGCCGAGACCGAAGCCGCGGCCAGGGTAAAGCGCCAGTCGATGCCACCCAGGGCGTTGAACAGGTGCGGCGTGGCCGAGCCCAGCGTCAGCGCGCCGACCAGCAGGCCCACGACCAAGCCCATGTCTCCCTTGGCCCAGGTCGCGGCGAGCTTCATGCCGACCGGGTAGATCCCGGCCATGCAGGCCCCGGTGACGGCACGGGCGAGCAGGGTCCAGCCCGAGTCCGGCCCGACGACGAGGATCGCGGCGTTAGCGGCGGCCGCGATCAGGGCCGCGGCCATGAAAAAGCGCCGAGGGTCCAGGCGGTCGGCCAGGCCGAGCAGCGCGCTGCCGAGCGATCCCAGAACGAAGCCGGCCTGGACGCTGCTGGTGAAGAGCGACTGGGCGAAGCCGCCGAGCCCGTATTCGGCGGTCAGCGCCGGCACCACCGCCGAGGCCGAGAACCAGAGCGCCATGGCCGCGACCTGGCAGGCCGAAAGCACGCCCAGCGAGGCCCATTTCGAGGCCCCGACGACCCGGACCGGCTCCGCAGGATTTGCCACGCGACGGTTTCCTCCCCCCACGAAACCAGCTAACAGTCTAGGGGCGATTCGAGGAGTCACATCTTCGCGAGGGGAAGGGGAATGGCCTACTGGTTGATGAAGTCGGAGCCGGGCGCCTGGTCCTGGGAGGACCAGCTGCGCGACGGCGTGGCCGAATGGGACGGGGTGCGGAACCACCAGGCCGCCAACAACATGAAGGCCATGGTGCCGGGCGACCGGGTCTTCTTCTACCATTCGGTCGACGAGAAGCGGATCGTCGGCATCGTCGAGGTCGTGAAGACCTACTACCCGGACCCGAGCGATCCCTCGGGCCGCTTCGGCATGGTCGACGTCAAGGCGGTCAAGCCCATGGCCCGGCCGGTCACCCTGGCCGAGATCAAGGCCGAGCCCCGGCTCGAGAACCTCGCCCTGGTGCGCCAGTCGCGCCTTTCGGTCCTGCCGGTCGCGCCCGAGGAATGGGCGCTCATCTGCGCCATGGGCGAGACCGAGGCGTGACAAAGGCGCCGGGACCCGGCCGCCACGCGCTGTGCCGGCTCGACGAGATCGAGGACGGCGAAGGCAAGGGTTTCACCCTCGGCGAGGGCCCGGACGCCCTCGAAATCGTGGTCGTGCGCGAGGGCGAGCGGGTCTACGGCTACGTCAACTCCTGCCCGCATACCGGCACCCCGCTGGAATGGGTCGAGAACCAGTTCATGAGCGAGGACGGCGGATACATCCTGTGCCATACCCACGGCGCCCTGTTCCGCATCGAGGACGGCCATTGCGTGGCCGGACCCTGCGCCGGTGACGCTCTACGCCCGGTCGCGGTCGAGCGCGACGGCACGGACCGGGTCGTCCTGGTCCTGGAACGGCCCCGCGGGGCCCCGGGCTGACCCGCCGCTGACCCTCCGCTGACCCGCCCGGCCGAGGGCCGTCTCCCCGCAAATCAACCGGCGGTCCTTGTCTCCCCCGGAAAATCCGTAAATAATCCCAACGAGCCGAATAGGGGGGTCCGCACCGACAGGCGGTGCCCAGGACGCAAACTCACTCTGGAGGAGGGAGCCTCAGAAGATGACGGAAACCAAGGTCTTTCCCGTGCCCGAGGACCTCGCCAAGTCGGCCTGGTGCGACGAGGCGGAGTATTTCAAACTTTACGAGCAATCCGCGAACGACCCCGAGGGGTTCTGGGCCGAACAGGGCAAGCGGATTCATTGGTTCAAGCCCTACACCAAGGTCAAGGACGTGTCCTTCGGACCGGGCGACGTTCATATCAAGTGGTTTCACGACGGCACCACGAACGCCTGCTACAACTGTGTCGACCGGCACCTCCCGACCAAGAAGGACGACACCGCCATCATCTGGGAGGGCGACGATCCCTCGGTCGCCAGGCACATCACCTATGGCGAGCTCTACGAGAGCGTGGCCCGCCTCGCCAACGCGCTGAAAGCGCGCGGCATCAAGAAGGGCGACCGGGTCACCATCTACCTGCCGATGATTCCCGAAGCGGCCTACGCCATCCTGGCCTGCGCGCGGATCGGCGCGGTCCATTCGGTGGTGTTCGGCGGCTTCTCGCCGGATTCCCTGGCCGGACGGATACAGGACTGCGACTCCAACTGCGTCATCACCGCCGACGAGGGCGTGCGCGGCGGTCGCAAGGTCCCGCTCAAAGCCAATGCCGACAAGGCGGTCGAGAGCTGCCCCAGCGTCGAAACCGTCTTCGTCGTGCAGCACACCGGCGGCGAGGTCGCCTGGACCGAGGGCCGCGACGTCTGGGCCCACGAGGCCTGCGCGGCGGTCTCGGACGACTGCCCGGCCGAGCAGATGAACGCCGAGGACCCGCTGTTCATCCTCTATACCTCCGGCTCGACCGGCAAGCCCAAGGGCGTGATGCACACGACCGGCGGCTACATGGTCTATGCCGCCATGACCCACCAGTACGTCTTCGACTACCACGACGGCGAGATCTTCTGGTGTACGGCCGACGTCGGCTGGGTCACGGGGCACAGCTACATCGTCTACGGGCCGCTGGCCAACGGCGCCACCACCGTGATGTTCGAGGGCGTTCCGAACTATCCGGACGCCTCGCGCTTCTGGCAGGTCTGCGACAAGCACAAGGTGGACATCTTCTACACCGCGCCGACCGCGATCCGCGCGCTGATGCGCGAGGGCGACGACCCGGTCGGGAAGACCAGCCGCAAGTCGATCCGCCTGCTCGGCACCGTCGGCGAGCCGATCAACCCCGAGGCCTGGCTCTGGTACTACAACGTGGTCGGCGACGGGCGCTGCCCGATCGTCGACACCTGGTGGCAGACCGAGACCGGCGGGATCTTGATCACGCCGCTGCCCGGCGCCACGCCGCTGAAACCGGGCTCGGCGACCCGGCCCTTCTTCGGGATCAAGCCGCTGCTGGTCGACGGCGAGGGCAAGCAGCTGGACGGCGCCGCCGAGGGCAACCTCTGCATCGCCGATGCCTGGCCCGGGATGATGCGCACGGTCTACGGCGACCACGAGCGCTTCATTCAGACCTACTTCAGCACCTATCCCGGCCGCTACTTCACCGGCGACGGCTGCCGGCGCGACGAGGACGGGTATTACTGGATCACCGGGCGGGTCGACGACGTGATCAACGTCTCGGGCCACCGCATGGGTACCGCCGAGGTGGAGAGCGCGCTGGTCGCCCACCACCAAGTCGCCGAGGCCGCGGTCGTCGGCGCGCCGCACGACATTAAGGGCCAGGGCATCTACGCCTATGTGACGCTGAACGCCGGCGAGGAGCCCACGGACGCGCTCAAGAAGGAGCTGGTCGCCTGGGTGCGCAAGGAGATCCGACTACTCGAACCTGGGCGACACCTCGACCCTGGCGGACCCGACCGTGGTCGACGACCTGGTCGACAACCGCCAGAACCGGGGGTAAGCCGGCCGGGACAAAGCGGACTTGACGAGGGCCGGCCCGAGCGCCGGCCCCTTTTCCTCGCCGGGGCACGGCATGCGGCGGCGGCGGCACCCAGCCCCTAAGAGAGGGCGAACCAACTGCAAGGCGGTTCGATGCGCGAAACGAAACATACGCCCCAAGACTTCCAGCCGACCCCCCGAACACGGGTGAAACGCTTGGGCTACAGGGCTTGTTACGATCGCGGAACGGTTTACGGCATCCTCGACGCCGGGCTCGTCTGCCACGTCGGCTACGTCATCGACGGCCAGCCCTATGTCACGGCGACCGCCTACTGGCGCGACGGCGATCGGGTCTACTGGCACGGCTCCTCGGCCAGCCGCATGCTGCGCCGCCTCGAGGAGGGCGTACCGGTCTGCTTCACCGTGGCCCATCTGGACGGTCTGGTGCTGGCGCGCTCGGGCTTCCACAGCTCGATCAACTACCGCTCGGTCATGGCCTTCGGCACGGCCGAGCCGGTCACCGGCGAGGCCGAGAAGCTGGCGGCGCTCGAAGTCTTCAGCGAGCGGATCACGCCGGGACGTTGGGCCGAGCAGCGCGCCCCAACCAAGCAGGAGCTCAAGGCGACGCTGGTCATGTCGCTCAAGCTGGAGGAGGTCGCGGCCAAGGTGCGCGACGGTCCGCCGGCCGACGACGAGGAGGACTACGCGCTGGACGTCTGGGCCGGAGTCGTGCCGATCCGCCGGGTGATCGACCCGCCCGAGGACGACCCCCGCCTCAAGCCGGGCGTCAACGCGCCGGCGTACCTGGGGGCCATGAAGATCGACTGAAGGATCCGGGCAGGATCATGACTCACGTTCGTTCGATCTCGGGCGAGGATGTCCAAGACCGCCCGTCGGGACTGTGGCCGGCCAGGTCCGCTCTCTCGGGTCGAGACGTCGAGCTCGAGCCTATCGATCCGCAACGCCATGGGTCCGACCTGTTTGCGCTGTCCCACGGCGGCGACAAGACGCGTGATCTCTGGGCCTATATGCCTTATGGGCCGTTCGCCGACGCGGTCGCATTCGAGAGCTGGCTGCGGGGTTGTGCCGCCGCGGCCGATCCCATGTTCTTCGCCGTGCGGGACCGGCGGTCGGGCCGAGCGGCGGGCATGGCCAGCTACCTCAACGTTCATCCCGAAAACGGCGCGATCGAGATCGGACACATCTGGTTCGCGCCCGTTCTGCAGGGCACGCGCCAATCCACCGAAGCCTTGTTCCTGATGATCGGCCACGCCATCGACGATCTCCGCTATCGCCGCGTGGAATGGAAATGCAATGCGCTCAACGAGGCCTCGCGCCGCGCGGCTCTGCGGCTCGGGTTCACATTCGAGGGCATCTTTCACCAGCACATGATCGTCAAGGGCCGCAACCGGGATACGGCGTGGTTCTCGATCCTCGATCGCGAATGGCCCGACATCAGGGCGAACTTCGAAGCGTGGCTATCGCCGGAGAACTTCGATCCGCAAGGCCGTCAGCGGCGGTCTCTTTCGGACCTCAATCGGGGGGAGGGGTAGATCCCTTGGATCTGCGACGGCCCGGATCTTCGCCGAACCTTTGAGTCTGGTTCGAATGTTTCGGTGCCGAAACGAAGCCGGAGGACCTTAGGGCCGTGTCGCTGCGCGGCCCACTAGAGACCATCTGAACGACGCTCCTGCCGAGCGTCTTCGTACTGCTCTGGAGCACCGGCTTCATCGGCGCTAAGCTCGGCCTGCCCTATGCCGAGCCGATGACCTTTCTGGCCCTGCGCTTTGCGATCTCGGGCGGGCTGCTCCTGCTGGTCGTGCTGGCCTTTCGCGCGCCCTGGCCGCGCTCCTGGGCCCAGGCCGGACACATCGCGGTCGCCGGGCTGTTGCTGCAAGGGGTCTACCTGGGCGGCGTCTTCGCCTCGATCGACCTGGGCGTCGAGGCCGGCGTGTCCGCCTTGATCGTCGGCATCCAGCCGCTGCTGGTCGCCGCCGCCGTGGCGCCCTCGCTGGGCGAGCGCGTGACGCGTCTTCAGTGGCTCGGCCTGATGCTCGGGCTCACCGGCGTCACCCTGGTGGTCTGGCGCAAGCTCGAACTCGGCCTGGGCACGCCGCCCTGGCCACCGGCCTCCTGGCCCTTCTGTTCGAAACCCGGACGATCGTCTGGTCCGGCGAGTTCGTCTTCGCGCTCGTGTGGCTGATCCTCGTGCTGTCGCTGGGTGCCTTCACCCTGCTCTACATCCTGATCCGGCGCGGCGCGGCGGCGCGGGTCGCCAGCCTGTTCTACCTGGTCCCGGCCTCGACCGCGCTGATCGCATGGGGGCTGTTCGGCGAGCGCTTCGGGCCGGCCGCGCTGGCCGGCATGGCGCGGACCGCGGTCGGCGTCGCCCTGGTCAACCTCCGCCGCTAACTGCCGGCGCGGCGGGTGGCCTCGGCCTGCCTGGTGCGGATGTCCTCGGGCCAGCGCGACTTGATGTACTCCAGGGTGGCCCGGATCTCCTCGTCGCTCAGCACCTCGGCAAAGCCCATCATGGTCGTGTTGTAGCCGGCCGGCGCGAAGGCGGCGGTCCCCTGCTTGGTGATGGCGAAGAGCTGTGCGTCCGGGTGATGCCAGGTGTGGCCGGTGGCGTCGTGCGGCGGCGCCGGCAGGGTGCCGTCGGCCCGGCGACTGCGCCAATCGGGCTCGCCCTCGAGCTCGGCGCCGTGGCAGGCTGCGCAATGGGCCGCGTAGACCTGCCGGCCGAGCGCCAGGCGTTCCGCGGAGGATTTCCCCTCGCCGCCGAACAGGCCCAGGACGATCGCGCCGAGGGCGCCGAGGCCGATCAAAACGATGGCGCCGGCAATCCACCAGAATCTCTTCATGCCCCCTCCCTACATCTCCTCTGCGCGCTTCGGCCGGACGGACGGCAGCGGCATCGCCACCATATCACTGCACGGAATTCACGCACCAGGGGGCGCGGCGTCCGCCGTCGTAGGCGCGCGCCAGGCCGGCGGTGAGCAGCGCCCGCCCGAGGTCGAGACCCGCCGCGGACTCGACCCGGGCCAAGACCCGGCCCGCGTACTTGCCATTCCGGATGTCGTGCAGCCGGACCGCCGCCGGCGCGCGGGCTCCGGCCGGCCGCAGTCGGGCGCTCAGGAAGGCCCGCGCCCGATCGGCCAGGACGCGCTCGCGCGGACAGTCCGACCTGGCCTCGGGCGCGTCGATGCCCGCCAGGCGGACACGGGTCGTGAGCTCCTGGCCCAGCCAGATGCGCGCCCTGACCTCCAGGGTGTCGCCGTCGACCACGGCGGTGACCACCGCCGGCACCGGCCCGGCCAGGGGCTCGCCGGCGCGGGCCGGAAACCCGGAGCCCGCGAGCAGCCAGACCAGCGCCAGGACTCCTGCGGCCCAGAACCGCTGCGTCGGCTGCCACAAAGCCATGCCTGGGATTATCGGACAGAAATAGGAACAAATCAAGAACAAAAGGCATTTCGTCCTGCGCCGGGGAGGCCCCCGGTCAGAAATCGACGCAGCGGCCGTTGATCTCCCAGTCGCCGTAGCGGGTCGGCTCCGGCCCGCCGGGACCGCCGATTTCCTTGGGCTTTTCGGCCTCGGCCTTTGTGGTGGCCGTCCGGACCCCGGCACCGTCCCCGGGCCTCGGCCTGGCCGCCGTCTTCGGCCCGGCACGCGGCGCGGGCCGTGCGGGTTTCGGGACGTGACGCTTGAAGCGGTCGCTCATGGCCTCGGTATCGCACGCCGCCGGCCCCCTGCCAAGGCTTGACGGGCTCTGCCGCCAGACCCACCTGACAGACGGACGGGAAGGAGCGAAGATCAGGGCCATGAACTATCTGCGCACCGCGATTCTGCTGGCCGCCATGACGGGGCTGTTCCTGGCCGTCGGCTACATGATCGGCGGCGAGGCCGGCATGGTCATCGCCTTCGCCGTGGCGCTGGGGATGAACGCCTTCGCCTATTGGAACTCGGACAAGCTGGTGCTGCGCATGTACGGCGCCCAGGAGGTCGGCCGCCGCGACGCGGCGGCGCTCCACGGCATCGTCGAGCAGCTGGCCCACAACGCCGGCCTGCCGATGCCGCGGGTCTACATAATCGACAACGACCAGCCCAACGCCTTTGCCACCGGGCGCAACCCGGAGAACGCCGCGGTCGCGGCCACCACCGGCCTGCTGCGCCGGCTCTCCTCGGAGGAGACCGCCGGCGTGCTGGCGCACGAGCTGGCCCACGTCAAGAACCGCGACACGCTCACCATGACGATCACCGCGACCATTGCCGGCGCGATCGGCATGCTGGCCAACTTCGGCCTGTTCTTCGGCGCCTTCGGAGGCGGCAACCGCAACAACCCTCTGGGCATCGTCGGCGTGCTTCTGGTCGCGCTCCTGGCGCCCATGGCCGCGGCGCTCGTCCAGATGGCGATCAGCCGCTCGCGCGAGTACGAAGCCGACCGCATCGGCGCCGAGATCTGCGGCCAGCCGCTCTGGCTCGCCTCGGCGCTGGAGAAGATCCAGGCCGCCGCCGGCCGGATCGACAACGTGGCGGCCGAGCGCAACCCGGCGACCGCGCACATGTTCATCATCAACCCGCTGCACGCAAAGGCCATGGACAGCCTGTTCTCGACCCACCCGAGCACGGCCAACCGGGTCGGCCGCCTGCGCCGGATGGCGGCCGAGAAGGGCGGCCAGCCGCGCCCCTGGGGCTGACGGAACCTTAGAGAAGACCGCGATCGCCCGCGGGAGACACGAGATGACGCGAACCGGACGGAACCTGAGTCGCCGCGGATTCCTGGCGTCGCTGGGCGCGTTCGGGGCGGCCGTCCGTCTCGGGCAGGGCCGCGCGTCCGCCGCTTCCCCGCCGCTGGCGAAGGCCGTGCCGGCGACCGGGGAGCGTTTGCCGGTGATCGGCATGGGCTCGTGGCTCACCTTCGACGTGGGCGGCGACCGAGGCGCGCGTGCCAGGCGGCTCGAAGTGCTGCAGGCCTTCTTCGACGGCGGCGGCGCGGTGATCGATTCCTCGCCCATGTATGGCTCGTCGGAGGAGGTCCTCGGCTACTGCCTGGCGCGCGTGGCGAACAAGAACGCGCTGTTCTCCGCGACCAAGGTGTGGACGCTCTTCCAGTCCCGCGGCGTCCGGCAGATGACGGAGTCGGAGCGCCTCTGGGGCGCGGAGCGCTTCGACCTAATGCAGATCCACAATCTGCTCGACTGGGAGGCCCACCTGGAGACGCTGATCGACTGGAAGGCGCAGGGCCGAGTGCGCTACATCGGCATCACGACCTCGCACGGCCGCCGCCACGGCGACTTCGAGAAGGTCATGGCCGGGCAGCCGATCGACTTCGTCCAGTTCACCTACAACATCCTCGACCGGGAGGCCGAAAAGCGCCTGCTACCCCTGGCCGCCGAGCGCGGCCTCGCGGTGATCATAAATCGGCCCTTCCGGCGGGGGGCGCTCTTCGACTATTTCGAGCATAACCCGCTGCCCGACTGGGCGCGCGAGTTCGACTGCGCGAACTGGGCCCAGTTCTTCCTGAAGTTCATCGTCTCCCACCCGGCCGTCACCTGCGCGATCCCCGCGACCACGCGGGTCGACCACATGCGCGAGAACATGGGCGCGGCCGCTGGCCGCCTGCCCGACCCCGAACTGCGCCGGCGCATGGCCCGCTACGTCGAGGGACTGTGATCGCGGGGGCGCCCTGCGCTTACCGAGTGTGCTAAACCGTCGGGCCATGACGGGGCGCGACAAGACCACCGAAACCCGGAACCCACGCGCGATTGCCCTGCGGCTGCTCGGGGCCGTGCTGCGTCGTGGCCGGCCGCTCGACGAGGCGCTGGCCGAGCACAAGGGCCTTGCCGCCCTCGAAGCCCGCGACCGGGCCTTCGCGCGCATTCTGGTCGCCACGACCCTGCGCCGCCTGGGCCAGATCGACGCGCTGATCGCGAGCTGTCTGGACCGGCCGCTCAAGGCCCGGGCGGCCGAGGCCCAGGACCTGCTGCGCCTCGGCGCCTGTCAGCTCGTGTTTCTCGGCACGCCGGCCCATGCCGCGGTCAGCACCAGCACGACCCTGGCCGGCGGACTGCGTCCGGGCGGCTACAAGGGGCTCGTGAACGCGGTGCTGCGCCGTCTGGCGCGCGAGGGAGCGGCGCTGGCCGCGGGCCAGGACGCGGCGCGACTCGATACGCCGGACTGGCTCTGGCAGTCCTGGCAGGCCGCCTACGGCGCCGAAACCGCCCGGGCCGTCGCCGAGGCGCATCTGGCCGACCCGCCGCTCGACCTCAGCGCCAAGCATGACGCCGCGCTCTGGGCCGAGCGTTTGGGGGCCCGGCTGCTGCCGGGCGGCACGCTGCGCCTGCCGCCGGGCGCGGGCGAGGTATCCCGGCTGCCCGGCTACGACGATGGCGCCTGGTGGGTGCAGGACGCCGCCGCGGCCCTGCCGGCCCGCCTGCTCGGAGACGTGGCCGGCAAGCAGGTTATCGACCTCTGCGCCGCACCGGGCGGCAAGACCGCGCAATTGGCCGCGGCCGGCGCCAGCGTTACCGCGGTGGAGCGCTCGGAGGCTCGGCTCGCGCGCCTGTCCGAGAACTTGGCCCGGCTCGGCCTGTCCGCAACGGCGGTCACCGCCGACGCGGCCACGTGGCGGCCCGAGGCGCCGGCCGACGCCGTACTGCTCGACGCGCCCTGCAGCGCGACCGGCACGCTGCGCCGGCACCCCGACATCGCCCATCTGAAGGGCCCGGACCAGATCGCCACCCTGGCCGCGCTGCAGGACAGGCTGCTCGCCGCCGCCCTCGACATGGTGAAACGCGGCGGCAGCCTGGTCTACGCCGTCTGCTCCCTGCAGCCCGAGGAGGGCCCGGCGCGGATCGCCCGGCTACTGGCCGCTGGCGCACCGGCCGCGCGCGCGCCGGTCGAGCCCGCCGAGGTCCAGGGCTTGAGCGACCTGGTCACCGCCGAGGGCGACCTGCGGACCCTGCCCTGCCATCTTGCCGGGGAGGGCGGCATGGATGGGTTTTATGCTTGCCGGCTGCGCCGCGGCTCCTGACGCGGGCCGGCATTGCTTGCGGCCCGCCCGGCTTGCTGATACCTAGAAGGCATGCAGCAATCCATCCGAATCGCGCCCTCGATACTCGCTTCCGACTTCGCCAATCTCGGCGAGGAGGTGCGCGCGATCGAGGAGGCCGGCGCCGACTACGCGCACATCGACATCATGGACGGCCACTTCGTGCCGAACCTGACCATCGGGCCGGACGTGGTGCGGGCCTTGCGGCCCCATTCGAATCTGCCGTTCGACGTACACCTGATGATCTCGCCGGTCGACGCCTTCGTGACGATGTTCGCCGAGGCCGGCGCCGACATCATCACCGTGCACCCCGAGGCCGGGCCGCACCTGCACCGCACGATCCAGCTGATCAAGTCGCTCGGCAAGAAGGCCGGGGTGTCGCTCAACCCGGCCACGCCGGTCGAAATCCTGGACCCGGTGCTCGACGAGATCGACTTGGCGCTGGTGATGAGCGTCAATCCGGGTTTCGGCGGGCAGGGGTTCATCCGCGCGGCGCTCGGCAAGATTGCCGCCCTGCGCACGCGCATCGACGCCCTCGGCCGGGCGATCGACCTCGAGGTCGACGGCGGCATCAACTTCGAGACCGCGCCCGAGGCGGTCGCCGCCGGCGCCGACGTGCTGGTCGCCGGCACCGCGACGTTCCGCGGCGGACCTGCGGCCTATGCCGAAAACATCCGACGGTTGCGCGGCGCGAAATAACCGGTGGCGAACGGCATGGCCGTGGAGAGCAGGGACAGAGACACCGTGACCGGACACGATCTTCTGCCGGGCCTCGGGACCTTTGGACAGCTACCCCGCGACCAGGTGCTCGGCCGTCTCGGCTATGCGGTCAAGCGGCCGATCTTCGCGCTGCCCTTCTATCCCGTGAGCCTGGCCGGCCCCGGCCCGACGCGGCTGAACTTCAGCCCGGCCGACGCCTGGCCCGGCAGCGCCGAGGCAGGCAGTGCCATCATCGCGGGCCGGTTCAGCTTCGCCGGCCAGACCCTCGAGGCTCCCAAGCCGCTATGGCGGCCGCGCGGCGCGAGCGAACGGTGGCGCGTGGCTCTGCACGGCTTCGCCTGGCTGCGCGACCTGCGCGCCGTCGGCGGCGATCCGGCGCGGCGCGCGGCGCGCGACCTGGTCACGGCCTGGATCGACCAGAACGCCCGGAGCTGGGACGCGCTTGCCTGGAGCCCGGCGGTCACGGGCCAGCGGCTCGGCCATTGGCTCGGGCACTACGAGTTCTTCGCCGCCAGCGCCGCCGTCGAGACCCGCCACCGCCTGCTCTACGAAAGCGCCCGCCAGGCCCGGCACCTGGCGCGGGTCCTGCCGGCCGGCCTGGCCGGCGCCGAGGCGCTCACGGCGCTCAAAGGGCTGATTACCGCCGGCGCCTGCCTGCCTGGCGGCGGGGCCTGGCTCGACCAGGGGCTCGCGCTGCTGCGCCGTGAGCTGCCGCGCCAGCTGCTGGCCGACGGCGGGCACATGGAGCGCAGCCCGAAACGGCAGTTCGAGGTGCTGCGCGACCTAATCGACCTGCGCGCGACGCTGCACGCCAGCGAGGCCCCCGTGCCGGCGGACCTGCAGGCCGCCATCACCCAGATGGCGCCGGTGTTGCGCATGCTGCAGCACGGCGACGGCGGACTGGCGCTGTTCAACGACTCGAACGAGGGCGAGGGCTGGCAGGTCGACATGGTCCTGCAACGCGCCGACGCGCGCGTGCGGCCCCTGATGAGCGCGCCGCAAAGCGGGTTCCAGCGGCTTCAGGCGGGCCGGACTCTGGTCCTGATCGATGCCGGGACGCCGCCGCCCGGCCCGGACCTGCACGCCCACGCCGGTACGCTCAGCTTCGAGGTCAGTGTCGGGCGCGAGCGCCTGTTCGTGAACTGCGGGGCGCATCCCGGCGACGCGGCCTGGCGGCAAGCTCAGCGCAGCACGGCCGCCCATTCCACCCTGGTGCTCGACGACGTCAACTCCTCGGAACTGGGCCGCGACGGAAACCTGCGCCGCCGCCCGCAGACGGTCTTGTGCCGGCGCGAGGAGTCGGACGGCAACATCTGGGTCGACACCAGCCACGACGGCTACCGGCGGCGCTTCGGCCAGATTCACCACCGCCGCCTCTACCTCGCGGCGAACGGCGAGGACCTGCGCGGCGAGGACCGTCTGGAGGGCGAGGGCGGCGAGGGCTTCGCGCTGCGGTTTCATCTGCACCCCGAGGTCCGGGCGAGCCTGACACAGAGCGGCGACGCCGTTTTGCTGCGCCTGCCGCGGGGCGACGGTTGGCGCCTGCGCGCCCGGGGCGCCGAGCTGCGCCTGGAGGAGAGCGCCTATCTCGGCCACGCAGGCGAAGTCAAACGCAGCCGGCAAGTGGTGCTGTCCGGCCGGGTCCAGGGCCCCGAGACGACAGTGAAGTGGGCCCTCCGGCACGAGGCCAAGAGCCGCGGCAAATCGTGATGGCGGGCGCCGAGCCGTGGCCGCTGATGGGCGCGGCGGCGGCCCTGGGCCTTGCGGTCTGGGCGGCGACGGGACTGGTCCTTCGGCTCCTGACCCGCCTCCGGCTTTACGACCGGCCGAACGAGCGCAGCAGCCACGCCGTGGCGACGCCGCGCGGCGGCGGCTTGGCGCTGGTGCCGTTGCTGTTGGCGGCCTGGATCGCCTGGGGGCTCTGGTCGGGCACCGCGCCGGCCGGGCTCCAGCCTGTGGTGCTCGGCACGGTCCTGCTGGCTCTGATCTCGCTGGCCGACGACCTGCGCGGGCTCTCTGCCGTCCTGCGCCTCGCCGTGCAGGCCGGTGCGGTCGCATTGGGGCTGATCGGCCTCGGCGAGGCCGGCCCGGTGTTCCAGGGCCTCCTGCCGCCGCTCGCCGACCGCTTGGCCGCGGCCTTCCTGTGGCTCTGGTTCCTCAATCTGTTCAACTTCATGGACGGCATCGACGGCATCAGCGGGGTCGAGGCGGCCTCGGTCGGCCTCGGTCTTGCGCTGGTCGCGGTCCTCGGCGGCCTGGCCGCGGAGCTCGTCGCCCTGCCGGTGTTGCTGGCCGCGGCGGCGCTCGGGTTCCTGGCCTGGAACCGGCCGCCGGCCAAGCTCTTCCTCGGCGATGTCGGCTCCATACCGCTCGGCTATCTGCTCGGCTGGCTGCTCTTGGCGGCAGCCGCCCAAGGCCAGTGGGCCGCCGCAATGATCCTGCCGCTCTATTACCTGGCCGACGCCACGGTGACCTTGGCCAAGCGCGGCCTGCGCGGCGAAAAGGTCTGGCAGGCGCACCGCGGGCACTTCTACCAGCTGGCGGTGCAGGGCGGCCTGTCCCATGGCGCCGTGGTCCTGCGCGTGCTGGCCTGCAACGCCGCGCTCGTCGGTTTCGCGCTCCTGGCGACGGCCGGCTGGCCCTGGCCGGCGCTGGCCGGCGCGGCGTTCGCCGTGCTGGTCCTCTTGGCCGGGCTCGGGCACCGCGCGGCGGGTGGGGATATATGACGGTCGTCTCTACAACCGCGGGGGCAAGCGTGCTAGGTTGCGCCGAACAGGGTGTATGCCGCCAGAGGATCGGTGCCGGATGAGGGGTCTATCGCCGCGGATATCGCGTGTGCTCGTCGCCTTCGTCCACGACGTGGCCATGGCGGCGCTGTCCTTCGTCGTCGCGCTCTATCTGCGGCTCGGCGACGAGGCCTACGACTGGCTTTCTGGCTCGTTGTTTTATCCTTGGGTTCTTTTCATCACGATCTGCGCGGGGGTCTTCTGGTTCACTGGGCTGTACCGCGGCATCTGGCGCTACGCGTCGCTCAACGACATGTTCGCGATCGCGAGGGCGGTCACGCTCGCGCTTCTGATCTTTCTTCCGGTGACCTTCATGGTGACCCGCCTGGAAGGCGTGCCGCGCTCCATGCTGGTGATCAACTGGTTCGTGCTCGCCGCCCTGCTGAGCGTGCCGCGCCTGCTGTACCGCGTGCTCAAGGATCACGGCTTCCAGCACCTGCTCGAGCGCGGCGACGCCAACCGGGTGCCGGTACTGCTGGTCGGGGCCGGCGATGCGGCCGAGGTCTTCATTCGGGAGATGGCGCGCGACCCGGCCGCGCCCTACGAGGTGCTGGGGCTGGTCGACGACAAGGGGACCCGGGTCGGCCGGCAGATGCGCGGCGTGCGGGTGCTCGGCCATCTGAACGACCTGGAGGGCCTGGTCGAACGGGTGACGCGCCGCAGCCGGCCGCCGCAGCGGATCGTCCTGACCAGGCCCTTGCGGCGCGAGGCGATGGAGCGGCTCCTGGAGTTGGCCGACGAGCGGGGCATGACCATCGCCCGCCTGCCGCGCCTGGCCGACCTGAAGAGCGGCGAGGGGGAGCGGATCGAGATCCAGCCGGTCGCGGTCGAGGACCTGCTCGGGCGCACCCAGACCAAACTCGACCGCGGGGCCATGCGGTGCCTGATCGAAGGGCGGCGGATCCTGGTCAGCGGCGCGGGCGGCACGATCGGCTCGGAGCTCGTGCGCCAGGTGGCGGGCCACGGGCCGGGCGAGCTGACCCTGCTCGATTACTCCGAACACCTTCTCTACGCCGCCGACCTGGACCTGAGCGAGCGCCATCCCGCCCTGTCCCGCCAGGCGGTTCTGGCCGACGTGCGCAATCCGATGGCCCTCGACGCGGTCCTGGCCGAGCACAGGCCCGAGCTCGTCTTTCACGCCGCCGCCCTGAAGCACGTGCCCATGGTGGAGCTCAACCCGGTCGAGGGCGTGCTGACCAACGTCATCGGCACGCGCAACATGGCCGACGCCTGCCGCCGCTCCGAGGTGGCCGGTATGGTCTTGGTTTCGACCGACAAGGCAATCAACCCGAACAGCGTGATGGGCGCCAGCAAACGCCTGGCGGAGTGCTACTGCCAGGCGCTCGACATCGCCGAACGCGACCGGGCACAGCGCAACGGCGGACCCGCGACCCGCTTCGTGACCGTGCGCTTCGGCAATGTCCTCGGCTCGGCCGGGTCGGTCGTGCCGCTGTTTCAACGGCAGCTCGCGGCGGGCGGCCCGCTGACCGTCACGGACCCGCGGATGACGCGCTATTTCATGACCGTCCATGAAGCCGTCGAACTGGTGCTGCAGGCCTCGGCCCTGGGCCTCGGGGATTCGATCGAAGCGACCGGCAAGATCTACGTGCTCGACATGGGCGAGCCGGTCAAGATCGTCGACTTGGCGAAACAGATGATTAGGCTCGCCGGCCTGCGGCCGGACAAGGACGTGGAGATCGTCTTCACCGGTGCGCGCCCGGGCGAAAAACTGGTCGAGGAATTGTTCCACGACGGCGAGCCCATGGCGGCGACCGGCCACCCGGGACTGCTTCTGGCGACGCCGCGCACCCTGAACCTGGAACTGCTCTCGCGCGGCCTGACCGAGCTGGCCGAATTGGCCGCGGCCCGCAAGCGCGACGAGACCCTGGCCTTCCTCTCCCGCCTGGTTCCGGAGTACCGGACGGGTGCGCACGCCCGGGACGACCCTGCGGAGGGCGACCACACCGCCGCGGCATCTTGACGGCGCGGGCCGGGGCTCCTAAGACCATCGCGCCAACCCGAACCGCTGGAGCCTGGCCATGTCCGCCGATGCCGCCCTCTCCCGTGCCCTGATTTCAGTCTCGGACAAGAGCGGTCTGGCGGAGTTCGGCCGCGCGCTCGCCGAGCGCGGCGTGGAGATCCTGTCGACCGGCGGCTCGGCCCGCGCCCTGCGCGAGACCGGCGTGGCCGTGACCGAGGTTTCGGCCCATACGGGGTTCCCGGAGATCATGGACGGCCGGGTAAAGACCCTGCATCCGGCGATCCACGGCGGCATCTTGGGGCGCCGCGACCTCGAGGCGCACCGCCAGGCCATGGCCGAACACGCGATGGCGCCGATCGACCTGGTGGTGGTCAACCTCTATCCGTTCCGCGAAACGGTCGCCTCGGGCGCCGAGCGCGAGACCTGCATCGAGAACATCGACATCGGCGGCCCGGCCCTGATTCGGGCGGCCGCCAAGAACCACGCCTTCGTCACGGTGGTGACCGACCCCGCCGACTACGGCACGGTGGTGGCAGACCTCCAGGCCAACGGCGGGGCCACGACCGCCGACCTGCGCCGGCGTCTGGCGGCGGCGGCCTATGCCCACACGGCGGCCTACGACAGCGCGATCGCCCATTGGATGAGCACGGCCGAAGGCGAGGCCTTTCCGGTCCAGCTATCGCTGGCCGGCCGCCGCGCCGAGCTGCTGCGCTACGGCGAGAACCCCCATCAGGCGGCGGCCTTCTATCTGACAGAGGGCGGTCCGATCGAGCCGCGCCCCGGAGTCGCGACGGCGCGTCAGCTGCAAGGCAAGGCGCTCAGCTACAACAATCTGAACGATACCGACGCGGCCTACGAGTTGGTCGCCGAGTTCGACCGTCCGGCGATCGCCATCATCAAGCACGCCAATCCCTGCGGCGTCGCGGTCGCCGAGACCCTGCTGGAGGCCTACGAGCGGGCGCTCGCGTCGGACCCGGTCAGCGCCTATGGCGGCATCATCGCGGCCAACCGGCCGCTCGACGAGGCCGCCGCGGCGGAGGTCGCCAAGCTGTTCTCGGAGGTCGTGATCGCGCCGGGGGTCGAGGAGACGGCGGCCCGGCTGCTGGCCAACAAGCCGAACCTGCGCGTGCTCGTCACCGGCGCCATGCCGGATCCAGCGGCCCCGGGAATGACCGTCAGGTCGCTCGCGGGCGGGCTGCTCTTGCAGAACCGGGACAACGGCCGGGTCGCTCGCGGCGAGCTCAAGGTGGTCACCAAGCGCCAGCCGAGCGAGCGCGAGCTGACCGACCTGGTCTTCGCCTTCCAGGTCGCCAAGCACGTCAAGTCGAACGCCATCGTCTATGTGCGCGACGAGGCCACGGTCGGCATCGGGGCCGGACAGATGAGCCGGGTCGATTCGTCGCGCATCGCCGCCTTCAAGGGCCTCCAGGCCGCCCAGGCGGCCGGCGTGGCGACCTCGCGCACCGAGGGCTCGGTGGTCGCCTCGGACGCCTTCTTCCCCTTCGCCGACGGGCTGCTCGCCGCCGCCGAGGCGGGCGCCACGGCGGTCATCCAGCCGGGCGGCTCGCTGCGCGACGACGAGGTGATCGAGGCCGCCGACCAGGCCGGTCTCGCCATGGTCTTCACCGGCATGCGCCACTTCCGGCATTAGGGCGCGCCGCGAAGCGGGAGGCTGGAGGGCTAGGCGCGTCCCGCTCCCGGTTCACGCACCGGGAGCAGAAGGATAAACCCGACCACCAGGAACACCAGGATCGTCGCCATGCCGAGGCGCTGGCTGCCCGTCCAGAGCGTGACCCAGCCGACCAGAATCGGCCCCAGGAAGGCCGTGGCCTTGCCGGAGAAGGCATAGAGGCCGAACATCTCGGTCAGCAGTTCCCGGGGCGCAAGGCGCGCCATCAAGGTTCGGCTCGCCGCCTGGGTCGGCCCGGTGAAGATGCCCAGGGTGCAACCGGTGACGTAGAACCAGAGCTTCGACTCGATCATGAGGATCACGCCGGCGCAGAGCGTCAGACCGGCGACGGCGATCACGATTGTGCGTTTCGACCCGATCCAGTCGTCGAGCCAGGCGAATCCGAAGGCGCCAAGACCTGCGGTGATATTGAGCAGGATGCCGAAGGTGAGGATCTCCGCGAAGTCCATGCCGAAGGTGTTGGCCGCGTAGACCCCGCCGAACACGAAGAGCGTGTTGAGCCCGTCCGTGTAGACCATGCGCGCCAGTAGAAAGCGCGCGATGTTGCGATAGCGGGGCAGCTGGCGAAACGTGCCGATCAGCGTCACGACGCCCTGCCGCGCCGCCCGGGCGAAGCCCAGGCCGCTGGCCGGGCGGTCGGGTGTCACCAGAAACAATGGCAGGGCGAAAAGCGCGAACCAGAGGGCCACGAAGGGGCCGGTGATGCGCAGCTGCTCGAAGGACTCCTTGTCGAGCCCGAAAACCGCTTCCTCGGGCAAGGCGAAGACGAAGAGGCAGACGGTCAGAGCGGCGAGTCCGCCATAGTAACCGCAACTCCAGGCCCAGCCAGAGACGCGCCCCAGCATGTGGCGCGGCGCAACATCGGGAAGCATCGCGTTATAGAACACCTGGCCGAACTCGAAGGCGGCGTTGCCCGCCGCGACGAGCACAAGGGCCGGCAGGAGCGACGCCGGCGTCGGCTTGATCGTCCAGAGGCCGAATGTCATGAGAACGCAAAGGCCCGTGAAGGCGAGCAGCCAGGGCTTCCGGCGGCCGCTGTTGTCCGCGATGGCGCCGAGCAGAGGCGAGAGCATCGCGACGGTCAGAGCCGAAAGGCTGATCGCCGTGCCCCACTGCGCCGTGCCCAGCGCCTCCGACTCGGCGACGTATTTCGTCACGTAGGCGGAAAAAACGAAGGTGATCACGACGGTGGGGAAGCCCGAATTGGCCCAGTCGTAGAGGCACCAGGCGGCCACGGCGCCGCGGTCGGGCCGGCGCCCTGCGGCCAGGCGGTCCTTCCGTGTCATGGTGTTGTCCCGGTGCACGCTTCCCGGCTAACAGCTTTCCGGTCCAGGCTCAAGCCACGAGAGGCGAAAGTGGAGGGCAGAGCGCTCACGCCAGTTTCTTGCGCATGTAGACCCGGTCGAAGCCGTCCTCGTGCCGGCGCTCGGTCTCGACGAAGCCGAGGCCGCTGTAGAACGGGAAGTTTTCGGTCATTTTGGCGTTGGTGTAGAGGTCGAGGGCCGGCAGGCCCCGCTCGCGCGCCGCCGCCTCGGCGAAGGCTATCAGCCGGTGGCCGAGACCCTGGCCCTGCCAATCCGGACGGACCGCGACGTTCTCTATGAAAAGATGGCCCGGGCCGGGGCGGATCACGATGAAGCCGGCCACGTCCTCGCCGGTCAGCAGGACGTGGACCTCGCCAGCGGCGACCAGCGCCGAAAAGTCCGCCACCATCGGCGCGGGCTCCCTGCCGATGCGCGATACGTACCGGGTGTATGCGGCCCGCGCGCAGCTGGCGATCGCTGCGACATCCCCGGCCTCGGCAGGACGCAGGTCGGCTTGGCCCACGGCCGTTTCCTCTCTCGATTTAAACCCCGACCATGGTCTTCAGCTGGCGGTTGGCCACCGCGAGCATGGCGAAATCCGGCGTCCCGGTCGACTGCAGCTCGGCCAGCAGCTGTTCGGTGCGCGCGACGAGCGGCCGGCGCGACTCGGCCCAGTCTTCGATCACATGCTCGGCCGCGCCGGTCCCGGCGACCTCGAGCACCCGCTGGGTCAGCTGAGCCTGGTGACCGAACAAGTCGTCGATCACCGCCGTCACCGCCAGCTTGTCCCAGGCCGTGTCGGTGGGCAAATGCCCCGCCGCCCGGCGCAACCAGTCGAAGCCGAAGCGCGCCCCGATATCGAAGTAGGCCTTCGCCACCTGCTGCGCCGGCTGACCGACGTTCCTGGCGATGCGCACGATGTCGCAGGCCGGCGCCAGGAGCCCCAGGCTGGCGATGCGGTGTGCCGTGGCCTCCGGCACCCCCTGCTCGATGAAGCCGGCCGCGCGTTGGCCCGTGGCGTCCCGATCGGCCGGCGAGAGGAGGTCTTCCAAGCCTTCGGCCAGCTCCTTTACGCCGCCTCCGAAGACCTCGATCTCGCCCCTGATATCCAGCGGCCGGGCCGCTTCGCGCAGGAACCAGACGGTCCCGCGTTCGACCAGCCGGCCGCACTCCATCAGCATCGCGGACTGCGCCGCGGCCGATACCTTGTTGTCGAGGGACTCGATCTGCTGCAACAGGTCCGGAATACCGAAAATCTCCCGGCTCACCATATAGGCCCGCGCAATGTCCTCGGCCGGCATGCCGGTCTTTTCCTTGGCCTCGTGTATGAAGGCGAGGCCGACGCGGTTGACGAGCTCGTTGGTCACTACCGTGGCGACGATCTCGCGGCGCAGCCGGTGGGACGTTATCTGCTTCTGATAGGTCTTGCGCAGCGGACCGGGGAAGTAGCCGATCAAGTCGTCGCGCAGATAGAGGTCGTCCGGCAGGTCCGAGGACAGGATTTCCTCGTACAGCACGATCTTGGCATAGGACTGAAGCACCGCCAGCTCGGCACGGGCGAAGCCGACGTCTTGCTTCTGCCGCTCGGCGATCGTTTCGTCGTCGGGCAGGTACTCGACCGCCCGGTCGAGCTGGCCCACCCGCTCCAGCGCCCGCATGAAACGCGCGGTGCGGTCTATGAGATGCGCGCCCAGCTGATGGGTGACCGTGATCGCCTGGGTCTGCAGATAGTTGTCGCGCAGCACCAGGTCCGCGACCTCGTCGGTCATCTTTCGCAGGAGCTGGTCGCGCTGCTTGCGGGTCATGTCGCCCGCCGCCTCGATATCGCCGAGGAGGATCTTGATGTTGACCTCGTGGTCCGAGCAGTCGACGCCGGCCGAGTTGTCGATCGAGTCGGTGTTACAGCGGCCACCGCTGAAGTCGTACTCGATGCGCGCGCGCTGGGTCACGCCAAGGTTTGCGCCCTCGCCGACGACCTTGGCCCGCAGATCGGTGGCATCGACCCTGAGCGCGTCGTTGGCCCTGTCGCCGACGTCGGCGTGGGTCTCGTAGCTCGCCTTGACGTAGGTGCCGATGCCGCCGAACCAGAGCAGCTCGGCGTCGGCCTTGAGCATGGCGGCGATCAGCTCGCTCGGCGTCACCTTGTCCCGCTCGATGCCGAACAGCTTCTTGATCTGCGGCGTCAGCTTTATCGCCTTGGTCCTGCGCTCGAACACGCCCCCGCCCTTGGAGATGAGCTTTGCGTCGTAGTCGCTCCAAGCCGAGCGTGGCAGGTCGAACAGCCGCTTGCGCTCGGCCCAGCTCGCCGCCGCATCGGGATCGGGATCGACGAAGATGTGCAGGTGGTTGAACGCGCCTATCAGCTTGATGTGCTTGGAGAGCAGCATGCCGTTGCCGAACACGTCGCCGGCCATGTCGCCGACGCCGACGCAGGTGAAGTTCTCGTTCTGGATATCCTTGCCGATCTCGCGGAAGTGGCGCTTGACCGATTCCCAGGCGCCGCGGGCGGTGATGGCCATCTTCTTGTGGTCGTAGCCGGCCGAGCCGCCGGATGCAAAGGCGTCGTCGAGCCAGAAGCCGTACTCCGCCGACACGCCGTTGGCGATGTCGGAGAAGGTCGCCGTGCCCTTGTCGGCGGCGACCACGAGATAGGGGTCGTCCTCGTCGTGGCGCACGACGGCCCGCGGCGGCACGACCTCGGCACCCCTGAGGTTGTCGGTGATGTCGAGCAGCCCGCGGAGAAAGGTCTTGTAGCACTCTATCCCCTCGTTCAGCAGTCCCTCCCGTCCGGCGTCCGGGGCCGGCGGACGCTTGACCACGAAGCCGCCTTTCGAGCCGACCGGGACGATGACCGCGTTCTTCACCTGCTGGGCCTTGACCAGCCCAAGAACCTCGGTGCGGAAGTCCTCGCGCCGGTCCGACCAGCGCAAGCCGCCGCGCGCCACCTTGCCGAAACGAAGATGCACGCCCTCGACCCTGGGGCTGTAGACGAAGATCTCGCGAAACGGCCGGGGCAGGGGCAGCTCCTCGATGTTCTGCGAGTTCAGCTTGAAGGATATGTAGCTCTTTCCCCCGCCGTCGGCGCCCTCCTGGAAGAAGTTGGTTCTGAGCGTCGCCTCGATGACGTTCAGGAAGCGCCGGATGATTCGGTCCTCGTCCAGGTTGCTGACCTGCTCCAGGAGGTCCTGGATTTCTTGCGCCAAGTCCTCCGCAGGTGTCCCTTCGCGCGGCGCCGCCGGATCGAAGCGGCTCACGAAGAGATCGGCCAGCCGGCGTGCGATCTGCGGGTTTCCTTGGAGGGTTTCCTCCATGTAAGCCTGGGAGAAGGGGATCCCGGCTTGGCGCAGATACTTGCAGTAGGCGCGCAGCACTTTCACCTCGCGAGCGGTAAGACCGGCCCTCAGGACCAGCTTGTTGAACCCGTCGTTCTCCATTTCGCCCCGCCAGACCCGGGCGAAACTGTCGTGAAAGGCCTCCTTGGCCCGACCCAGGTCGACCGCGGCCCCGCCTTCGGTGACGGTATCGAAGTCGTGGATCCAAACGGGCTTGGCGAGGTCTGGAAGATGGACTTGGTAGGGCACCTCGCCGATCACCTTGAGGCCCATGTTCTCCAGCATCGGCAGCACGTCGCTCAACGGCACCGGGTCGCCGGGCACATAGATCTTGAACCGGAGCTGATTCTCCTCCGCCTCGATGGGACGATACAGGTTCATGGCAAGCTGCCCGGTCTCGAGCGCTTCCTCGATTCGGGTAATGTCGAACACCGCGCCCTGGGCGTTGAAATGATCCTGGTAGTTCGCCGGAAAGGCCTTTGCGAAGCGCCGCAGGCCGCGGACACCCTGTTCCTCGCCGCGCGCCTCCACCAGGGCTTCCTCCAGATCGTCGACCCAGGACCGCGCCGTTTCGACCAGCTTGGCCTCCAGGACCCCCAGGTCGACCTCGGGCAGCGCGCCCGGCGTGGTCTTGACCGTGATGTGCAATCGCGCGAGCGCGGCATCCGTCAGGTGGGTGTTGAAGGCCTCGACCGATCCGTCGTAGGTCCGGGCGAGGACGTCCTGGATCCTCAGCCTCAGGTTGGTGTCGTATCGGTCGCGCGGCACGAAGACGAGGGCCGAGACGAAGCGTTCGAAGGGATCGCGGCGCACGAAGAGCGCGACGCGCTGCCGCTCCTGCAGGTGCAGGATGCCCGTCGCCGTGGCGAACAGCTCGTCCTCGGAGATCTGGAACAGCTCGTCGCGCGGATAGTTGTCCAGGATGTGCGCCAGGGCCTTGGCGTCGTGGCTGCTGGGTGCGAACCCTGCCCGTTTGACCGTGCGCGCCACCTTCTCGCGCAGCAGCGGAATTTCCCGCGGGCTGCGCGAATAGGCCACCGAGGTGAAGAGACCCAGGAAGAGCCGTTCTCCGGTCACCTTGCCCTTCTTGTCGAAGGACTTGACGGCGATGGTGTCCATGTGGACACGGCGATGCACGGTCGCCCGCCGGTTCGCCTTGGTGATGCGGACAAGCTGCGGCTGCCTCAGGAAGTCGCGCACCTCGACCGGCAGTTTGCCGAAGTTCCGAAGTCCTTCGAAGACCGGGATGCTCTCGTCGCGCAAGACGCCGAGTCCGCCTTCGGCCGGCACCCGCGTGATCGCCTTCGCGCCCGTGCCCTCGAAGCGGTATTCGCGATAACCGAGGTAGGTGAAGTGATCGTTGTCGAGCCATTCGAGAAAGGGGATGCCGGCCTCGATCTCCTCCCGGGGCAGCTTCGGCGGATTTTGAATCAACTCGGCGATCACTTCCCGGCAGCGTTGGCGCATGGCCGGCCAGTCCTCGACGGCGGCCCGGACATCGGCGAGGACACTCGCGAGTCCCTCGCGGATGAGCTCGTGGCGCTCGCTCGGCTGCTCGCTGACCTGCACGTGCATCACGGATTCGTTGAGCGCGCCTTTCGCGCCGCTCCCGGGCTCGTAGAGCTCGGTCAATCTGCCGTCGGCAGCGCGTTTCAAGGGCAGGATCGGGTGGATGACCAGGTGCACCCTGGCGTCCAGCCGGTGCAGCTCGGCCGTGACCGAGTCGACCAGGAACGGCATGTCGTCGTTTATGATCTCGACGATCGTATGGGCCGATTTCCAACCCTGTTCCTCGAGCCGCGGGCTGTAGACCCGGATCTTCGCCTCTCCCGGCTTGCGCCGCTTCGCGAACGCGAGCAGCGCCAACGCGGCGCCATACAGATTGTCCGGCGTGTCGTGGAGAATATCGTCCGGCGGCACATTTGCGTAGAACTGCTGTATGAAACGGTCGGCTAGCGCGGCGCGCTGCGGCTCGAGCCGCTGGTGCACGCGTTCCTCGATCTTGTCGATCAATTCGCTTTTCAGCTGCTGGGCCTTGAACGCCATGCCGGTCCTCATGCGTGGTCGGCCTACCTGACCGCGGATCCTGTGCTGAAAGCTAAACCATTCCACTAGCCAAGGGGAAGGGCTCGAAGCGGCGGCGCCCTGACGCGCGCGCCAGGGTGCCCCTCATCCCTCGGACCCGCCGGACTCGGAGGCTTGCGCCTTGAGCGCCTCATGACCCACCGCTGCCCGTATTAATGCCGGTTTCTCAGTAGGATAATGGCGCAAACCGCTACATGCACTAGGCATAAAACATTAATGAATATGCAATGGTGCTCACGTTACATTTGTTGGCATAACCTTATTCGAGCGAGTCCTTTCCCGCCATGCCTCCATGGTCAGAACCACCTCTATCTCGTCTTCAGCCGCGCGAACTGGTCGAACGGCGGATGGCTCCGCAGTTGATGGAGTATTGGGCGCGGCTCTGCGGCCCGGAGCCATACCCACGCATAAACGGGTTCGACGTCGAGGCCGTCCCGGGGTTCGGACCGCATGCCTTCATGCTGGACCTCGGGCATGATCCGGAAGATCCCCTGGTTCGCCACCTCGGGCAGGGGCTATCCGTCGAATGCGCGAGAACCGGCGCCGGCAGGAAGCTCTCCGAGGTTCCGCACGGCTCGCTCTTGGCGCGGGTCGCCAACCGGTATCGCGAGGTCCTCGACAGCAAGGGGCCCTCGGAGTTCGAGTACGAATATGCCAGTGGCCCCGACCGGATGACCCTTTGCCGCGGGCTCCTGCTGCCCTTTACGGCGGAGGGGAAGACCATCGACTACATTGTCGGCGCCGTCACGAGCAGGGTCGTCGAAGTGGATGCGCCCTACGCCGGGGCGGAGACGCCGGCGCGGGACGGCCCGGCTCAAGCCCGAGATGCCCGTGGTCTCCTGGCCGTGGTCGAAACGGAAGTGGCCCGCGACCAGGCACGCGGCAAGAGCCCGGATACCCTGCGCCAGAGCCTGCGGGACTGCCGGACCGCGGTGCGCAGGTTGGCGGCCGCGGACTCCCGCTCGCACAAGGCGCTCTACGCCGCGCTCGAGCGCGTCTACGCCTTCCACTTTCGGGCCGAAGACGACCCGGAGGCCTTCGGACAACTACTTGCCGCCGCCGGGCTCAAGTCGCAGGTGCGCGCGCCCTTCATTCCGGTCGTAAAGCTGGCGTTCGGCAGCGGCTACGAGAAGACACGCCTGTCCGAGTACGCGGCGGCGCTGAGCTATGCGAAACGTTGCGGCCGGACGCCGATCGACTTCAAGAGCTTCTTAGAGTCCCAGCAAGGCGGCTTAAAGGGCTGTGTCAGGGCCGAGCGGGCGGCCCGGCGGGCGGCGAGCAACGGTCCGAAGGATACGGCGGAACACGCGAAAGACCTTCTGCACACCGTCGACTCGCTCGGCCTGATCACGGACGTCGAGGGCGGAGCGGACGGTTTCGTCCTGATCCTCGGACGCCGGTCCGTCGGGCGGCCCGGCGTCATCGAGGTGCTCCGCATCCTGGATGAACTGCCCTCGGTCGTCGACGCCGCCGTTGGACGCGCCGCCAGAACGATCAGCCGGGAGAGGCGGGGTCTGGCGACATCGTCCGGGACCGTCCCCAAGAGCTCGGAATAGGGCGAGACGGGGCCGCCCCGGCGCGCATCGGAAGATTCGGCCCGGCCGACAAGCCACTTCGAAATAAGCAGAAATTAACCAACTGATGGCAGCTTGGGTCCGGTGCAACCATGGCACCCGCGCCGACGAAGACGACCCTAAGCAACGATGGTGGAACAGTGGACCGGCGAGAGCAATCCGAATGGACCGAAGCGGCGGCCGATGACTCGACCGACGCTAGGGACTCAGACCTAGATCCGGAAGAGATCCGGGGCGAGGCGACCGTGGCCCATCGCCTGAGCCGGGTAACCCGCTACGCCACCGGTGCCGCCGACAAGTCCGATCCAGTCACGCCGGACTCCGAGCCGGATCAAGAGGAGCGCCAGGGGCCCTCGTCCGCGGAGACACCCCAGCCCGGCCCCGCGCCCGCCGGGGAAGCGGGCTTGGACTCCCTGTCGCCCGAGCAGGGTCGCCAGGAGCCCGAGGACGCCCAACACGACGCCGAAACCGCCGAAGCAATGCAAGAGGATGCCGTCCAGGGCGAAGAGGCGGAGCCGGGGCTCGTCTTCGCCGACGAGGCGCGGCCTGAGCCCGCGCCTTATGGGGATCCGCCGCAAACCGCCGCGCCCGCCGAAGAGGCGCTTCAAGACCACGCGGCCTTCGAGGAGGAACAGCCGGATCCGGCGCCCCGCGAGGCCGCGCCCGAAGAGCTCGTCTTCTCGGACATCGCAGAGCACCTGGGCATCGCAGGGCCGTCGCCATCGGGTCCCGAGCCTGCCGCGCCGGCCTCCGTGCCGTCGGAACAATCCGAGGTGGCCCCTGCCGCCGCGGCGACCGAGCAACAGCAACCCCAGGCCTTGCAGAACCAGGACGACGGGCCGCCGGCCGGCGCACCCGAGCAACAGGCCCCCGTGGCGGAACCGCCCGCCCCGATGGCGCAGACCGGCCCGGACGACAGCGAGGTATTGACCGTCGGCCGCGGCATTCGCCTGGTCGCCAAGCTTTGCGAATGCGCCGAGCTGCTGGTCGAGGGTCACCTCGAAGCCACCGCCCGGACACGGCAGTTGCAGCTCGCCAAGAGCGGCCGCTTCATCGGCAGCGCCGAGGTCGAGTACGCCGAGATTCACGGCAATTACGAAGGCGAATTGACCGTCTCGGAGAAGCTCTACATCTCCCCCACGGGCAGCGTCTCCGGCACGACCCGCTATCGCGAGATCGTCATCGAGGCGGGCGGCCAGATCATGGGCAACACCCAGCACCTGCCGGACGAAGGCGAGGCGGTCGCCGACGGGGCCGAGGCCTAGCCCGGATTCGAAACGCCGCCGGGAGCCTCGGGCTCGACCGGCGGCGCTGAATTGGAGCGGGCGATGAGATTCGAACTCACGACTTCAACCTTGGCAAGGTTGCGCTCTACCCCTGAGCTACGCCCGCGTCGTGAACTCTGGACTGTCGGCAGATAGTACCTTTCGGGCCGCATTGCAAGGACGGAGTGGGCGCGCAGGGGTCGCTTGCGGGCCGGCGGGCCGGCGGTTAAGGTCGCCGGCCATGAACAGCGACGACACTCCCGCGGTCCTGGCCGACGGATCGCCCCCGGCGACGCCCGACGACCTCTTCGCGCGGCTGGCGGCCCTGGACATCGAGGTGCGCACCGTGGCGCACCCGCCGGTCTTCACCGTGGAGGAGGCCAAGGCCCTGCGCGGCGAGCTGTCCGGCGCCCACATCAAGAACCTGTTCCTGCGCAACAAGAAGGGGGCCATGTGGCTGGTGACCTGCCTCGAGGACCGGCAGATCGACCTGAAGAAGCTGGCCGGGGCGCTGGGGGCGGGTCGGTTCTCCTTCGGCAGCGCCGAGCGCCTCATGACGCATCTCGGCATCCTGCCCGGCGCGGTCACGCCCTTTGCCGCGATCAACGACAAGACGGGCGCCGTCCAGGTGGTTCTGGACAAGGCGATGCTGGCGCGCAATCCGGTCAACTGCCACCCCCTCGTCAACGACATGACGACGGCGCTCGCGGCCGCCGACCTGGTCCGCTTCCTGGAGGCCGTGGACCACGCGCCGGGGATCCTCGACCTGGACGCCCTGTGAGACCCGGCGGCCCCGGGGCGGCCCCGACCAGAGACTTGCCTCGGGCGGGCGAAACGGCCATGTATGGACAACAGACATAGAGCCGACAGGACCGCTGTCGCCAGGACAGATTCGAAAGAGGACACGCCTTCCATGGAACCCATCATCGGCGGGGACGGCGGCGGCCCGCCGCCCGCGGACGTCATAAAGGACTCCAATACCGCCCGGTTCGCCCAGGACGTCATCGAGGCGTCGCTGAGCGCGCCGGTGATCGTCGACTTCTGGGCGCCCTGGTGCGGCCCCTGCAAGCAGCTTACGCCGTTGCTGGAGAAGACGGTCACGGCCGCGCGCGGCGCGGTCCGCCTGGTCAAGATCAACATCGACGAGAACCAAGACCTGGCGGCCCAGATGCGGGTTCAGTCGATTCCGACGGTCTACGCCTTCTACCAGGGGCGCCCGGTCGATGCGTTTCAGGGCGCGCTGCCGGAAAGCCAGATCAAGAGCTTCATCGATCGCCTGACCCAGACCGCCGGCACGGCCGCGGGCGCCAGTCCGGTCGAGCAGGCGCTCGAGGAGGCCGAGGCCGCGTTGGAGGCCGGCGAGACCGGGGCGGCCTCCGCGCTGTTCGGCCAGGTGCTGCAGCACGAAGCGCAGAACGTCCGGGCCCTCGCGGGCACGCTCCGCTGCCTGCTCGCCACCGGCGACCACGCCGGCGCCAGGCGGACCTTCGACGGCCTGTCGGAGGACCTGCGCAAGGATCCGGCGTTTACGCCGGTCGCCGCGGCGCTGGAGCTCGCCGAGGCCGGCGCCGGCGCCGGCGAGATTCCCGATCTGATGGCGCGGGTCGCGGAAGACAACGACGACCACCAGGCGCGTTTCGATCTCGCCATGGCGCTCTACGCGGCCGACAAGTCCGAGGCGGCGGCGGACGAGCTGCTGGAGATCATCCGCCGGGACCGGGCCTGGAACGACGACGGCGCGCGCAAGCAGCTGGTCAAGTTCTTCGAGGCCTGGGGCGCCACGAACCCCTTGACCCTCCAGGCCCGCAGGCGACTGTCGTCCCTGCTGTTTTCATGACCAGGTCCGCTTTCGATCCGGCCTTCGACGACCTGCCCGGGGCCCTGCCGGTATTTCCCCTGGAGGGGGCCCTGCTGCTGCCCGGCGGGCGGCTGCCGCTCCGGATCTTCGAGGAGCGCTACCTCAACATGGTTCAGGATGTCCTGGCCGGCGACCGGCTGATCGGCATGGTCCAGCCCTGCGAGGAGACCGAGGAGCAGGGCAGCGCCAGGATATACCGGACCGGCTGCGCGGGGCGCATCACGGCTTTCAACGAAACCGACGAGGGGCATTTCCTGATCACCCTGTCCGGCCTGATCCGCTTCACCCTGGAGCGCGAGCTGCCGGTGCTCCGGGGCTATCGGCGCGTCGTGCCGGATTTCGGGCGCTTTCGCGGCGACCTGGACGAGGACGGCGGCTGGATCGACCGGGCCGGCCTGCTCGACGCGCTGAACGGCTATTTCGAGTCGAACGGCATAGAGGGCGACTGGGATGCCATCGAGGAGACGGCGGACGAGCAGCTCGTGACCTCGCTGGCCATGATCTGTCCCTTCGAGCCGCCGGAAAAGCAGGCGCTCCTGGAAGCGGCGACCTTGCCCGAGCGCGCCGCGACCATGACGACGATCCTGCAGATGTCGGCCCACGACAAGGACGGCGCCGCGCCACGGCATTGACCGCCCGCGCGGCCGAATTTCGGAAAAGGAGGCGTTATGACAGGTGGAAAATCGGGGGTCGACCCCAAGCTTCTCGAGATCCTGGTCTGCCCGGTCACCAAGGCGCCGCTCGAGTACGACGCCGAGGCCCAGGAGCTGATCAGCCGCCAGGCGGGGCTCGCCTACCCGATTCGCGACGGCATCCCGATCATGCTGGCCGACGAAGCCCGGCCCCTGGAAGATTGAGCGCCCGGTCATGACGAGCGACGACGGCTTCGCCGCGGATCCGGGCGGCACCCGGCACTGGCCGACTGAAATCCGCTACCTGGCGGGCGAGAAGCGTCTCGAGGTCGAATTCGACAACGGCGCGCGGTTTTCCTATCCCGCGGAATACCTGCGGGTCGAAAGCCCCTCCGCCGAGGTCCAGGGCCACGGGCCGGGCCAGAAGCAACTCGTGACCGGCCGGCGCCATGTCGGCATCATGGAGATCGAGCCGGTCGGCAACTACGCGGTCAAGATCAAGTTCGACGACCTGCACGACACCGGGCTCTACTCCTGGAGCTATCTCTACCATCTGGGTGAGCGCCAGGAGGAGATCTGGGCGGCCTACCTGGCCGAGCTGGAGACCCGCGGCCTGGCGCGGGACCCCGCCGGCTCCGGCTGAGTGAGCGCCTGGGAGTCGCGCCGGGGATACAGATTTTGTCGCATCCTCGTTGGACAGGACCGCGTCCTCTGGCACAGTATTCTCTCCGAGGCCGGTCCGGAGAGGTGTGTCCATGCCGCGCGATAGCGAGCCGCCCGCCAAGCTCCCCGTCGCGGCCCTGATCGACACCGAACCGCACATCGACATGGTCGCGCTGCGCGGCTATCGGCTGGGGCGCGTGCGCGAGCAGCTCAGGCAGCGCGACTACGCCGGGGCCGTGCTCTACGATCCGATCAACATCCGCTACGCGACGGGCAGCCGCAACATGGCGGTCTGGACCCTGCACAACGCCGTGCGCTACTGCTTCGTCGCCACCGAGGGGCCGGTCGTGGTGTTCGACTTCCACAACTGCGAGCACCTGTCCGCCGGCCTGGAGACGGTCGACGAGGTACGGCCCGCCGTCGCTTGGTACTACTTCGGCGCCGGCGCGCGGTTCGAGGAGCGCGCCAAGACCTGGGCCGCCGAGATCGCCGACCTGGTGGCGGCCCACGGCGGCGGCAACCGGCGCCTGGCGCTGGACCACTGCGATCCGGAGGGCGCCGCGGCGCTGGCGGCGCTCGGCATCGAGGTTCGGAACGGCCAGGAGGTCATGGAACTCGCCCGCGCGATCAAGTCGCCGGAGGAACTCGCCTGCATGGGCCAGTCGATCGCGGTCTGCGAGGCCGCCATGGCGCGCATGCGCGAGGCGCTCGAGCCCGGCATGACCGAGAACCAGCTCTGGGCGATCCTGAACCACGTCAACGCGGCCATGGGCGGCGAATGGATCGAGACCCGGCTGCTCGCCTCGGGCGCGCGGACCAACCCCTGGTTCCAGGAATCCAGCGACCGCATCATTCGGCCCGGCGAGATGGTCTCCTTCGATACCGATATGATCGGGCCCTACGGCTATTGCGCGGACATCTCGCGCAGTTACTTCTGCGGCCCGGGGCGGCCGTCGGACGAGCAGCGGCGGCTCTACCGCCTGGCCTGGGAGCAGATCCATTTCAACATGGACCTGCTGAAGGCGGGCCTGAGCTTCAGGGAGCTGGCGGAGACGGCCTGGAAGATGCCCGAGAGCTGCCGGGCCAACCGCTACTCCGTGGTGATCCACGGCGTCGGCCTCTGCGACGAGTACCCGGCCTGCGTCTACCTGGAGGATTTCGAGACCAGCGGCTACGACGGCCGCCTGGAGGCCGGCATGACGGTCTGCGTCGAGAGCTTCATCGGCGAGACGGGCGGCCGCGAGGGGGTCAAGCTGGAGCAGCAGGTGCTGATCACCGAGACCGGCCTCGAGCTCCTCTCCACCTTCCCCTTCGAGGAGGATCTGCTCGGGCGCGAGCTGTAGCCGCAAAGCCTCGTACTACAGCGCCTCGCCGCGGATCAGGCGCGGCAGATCGCCGAGCAGGCCCATGGCGTGGCCCATGAACAGACGCTTCAGGGGCGGCAGGCGGTCGACCGCGGCGAGGCCCAGGTCACGGGCCAGGCGCAGCGGCGCCAAGTCGTTCGAGAACAGGCGGTTGAGGCCGTCGGTCGCGGCGATCAGCATCAGGGTGTCGAGCCGGCGCCAGCGCTCGTAGCGCGCCAGCACGCCCGCGTCGCCGAGGTCGAGCCCGAGGCGCCGGGCGTCGACGACGACCTCGGCCAGGGCCGCCACGTCGCGCAGGCCGAGATTGAGGCCCTGGCCGGCGATCGGATGGATGGCGTGGGCCGCGTCGCCGATCAGCGCGAGGCGCCGGTCGACGTAGCGCTCGGCATGCAGCAGCGACAGCGGATAGCTCCAGCGCCCGCCGATCGCCTCGAGCCGGCCCAGGCTGCTGCCGAAGCGCCGCGCGATCTCGGCCGCGAAGTCCTCGGCCTCGAGCGCCATCATGGCCGGCACCAGGTCGCGGCGTTCGGTCCAGACGATCGACGAGCGGTGCGTGCCGTCCTCGGCGTCGGCCATCGGCAGCATGGCGAAGGGGCCCGCGGGCAGGAAATGCTCGTGCGCCACGCCCTGGTGCGGCCGCTCGTGGGCCACGGTGCAGACGATGCCCGCCTGCGGGTAGCTCCACGTCGTGGTCCTTAT
>CAMYKD010000027.1:0-6942 GCA_947258885.1 uncultured Kiloniellales bacterium
GTCGTGGCTCAACGGTCGCAATGGGTCATTTTTTCGCGGTTCAAGCCTCGACCGGCCATGGTCCGCAGCCGAGGGTGAAGCGGAAGAGCATTGCGGGAGTGCGGACGTTCCGGGCTTTGTTTCGGCAGGGTTTCAAACGGACCCACCACCCGCCGCTCGGGTCGTCTCACGCCAGGTGGCAGGCCACCTTGCGGCCCGCGGCCCGCGGCGCCAGGGCCGGCGCCTCTTGGCGGCAGCGCGCCTCGGCGCGCGGGCAGCGCGGCGCGAAGGGGCAGCCGGCCTCCTGACCCTCCCCGGCCAGGGGCTCCAGGCCCGGCGTCTCGCCGGCGATCGTGGCGCGGCGCCGCCGGGCCCTGCCGACCCGGGGCACCGCCTCCAGAAGCGCCTTGGTATAGGGGTGGAGGGGGTCGGCGAAGACGGCGCTTGTCGGGCCCTGCTCGACGATCCGGCCCAGGTACATGACCGCGACCTCCTCGGCGACGTGGCGCACCACCGCGAGGTCGTGGCTGATCAACAGATAGCTCAGGCCGAGGCGCTCCTGCAGGTCGGCCAGCAGGTTGAGCACCTGGGCCTGGACCGACACGTCCAATGCCGAGACCGGCTCGTCGGCGACGATCAGCCCGGGCCGGGTGATGAGCGCGCGGGCGATCGCGATGCGCTGGCGCTGGCCGCCGGAGAACTCGTGCGGGAACTTCTCGGCATCGCCCGTCTTGAGGCCGACCGATCCCAGGGCCTCCGCGACCCTGTCGCGGCGCTCGCCGCTCTCCCGGACCCGCTCCAGCGCGTCGAGCGGCTCGGCGACGATCCAGCCGACCTTGCGGCGCGGGTCGAGCGACCCGTAGGGGTCCTGGAAGACCATCTGGACGTGGCGGCGCAGGACCCTGAGCTCCCCCGGCGGCAGGGCGAAGAGGTCGCGGCCGAGCAGCCTGACCGTGCCCGCGCTCGGCCTCTCGAGCGCCAGCACCGTGCGCGCCAGGGTCGACTTGCCGCAGCCCGACTCGCCGACCACGGCGACGCTCTGCCCGGCCCTCACCGTGAGGCTGACCCCGTGCAGGGCGCGCAGGCGCGGCGGGCGCTGCAGCAGGCGCCGCCGGGGCAGGACGTAGTCGCGCACGATCCCCTCGACCTCCAGGAAGCTGTCCGGCGCGGCGCTCATTTTCCCTCGTCCTCCTCCGGGACCGGATAGTGGCAGGCAGCGACATGGCCCGGGACGATCACGGCCTCGGGCGGCGCCTGCCGCCGGCAGATGTCGCCGGCCCGCGGGCAGCGCGCGGCGAAGACGCAGCCGGCCGGAAGATCGGCGGGATCGGGCACCTGCCCTGGGATCGTCGCCAGCCGGCCCCGGCCCTGTCCCTCCGGCGCCTCTTGGGCGGCGCCGGGCTGGGCCGCGAAGAGGCCGCGGGTGTAAGGATGGGACATGCGCCGAAACACTTCCTCGGTCGCGCCCCGTTCGACGACGCGCCCGGCGTACATGACGATCATCTCCTCCGTGTTCTCCCAGACCACGCCCAAATCGTGGGTGATCAGCATGAGCGCCATGCCCGCCTCCGCGACCACCTCGGCGATCAGGTCGAGGATCTGCGCCTGTATCGTAACGTCGAGGGCCGTCGTGGGCTCGTCGGCGATCAAGAGGTCCGGGCCGCAGGCCAGCGCCATGGCGATCACGACCCGCTGGCGCTGCCCGCCCGAGAGCTGATGGGGGTAGAGCCCCGGGGGGAAGCGCGGCGAAGGCAGCCCGACCCGCTCGAGCAGCCGTATCGCGCGGCCCTCCGCCTCGGCCCGGCCGAGGCCGAGGTGCCGCCGCAGGCCCTCGGCCACTTGCACGCCGATCGACTTGACCGGGTTGAGCGCGGTCATGGGCTCCTGGAACACCATGGCGATCCGACGCCCTCGGATGCCGCAGAGCGCCGCCTCGCCCAAGCTCAGCAGGTCCTCGCCGTCGAGCAGCACCCGGCCCTGCGCGCGCGCGGCCTCGGGCAGCAGGCCCATGACGGCGAGCGCGGTCATCGACTTGCCGCAGCCCGACTCGCCGACGATGCCCAGGCTGCGCCCCCGCTCCAGGGCGAAGTCCACGTGAGCGAGCACCTGCGCCCGGCCGTTTTCTGTGGCGATTTCGACGTTCAGGCCTTCGACCTCCAGGAGCGCCATGGCCGCTTCACCGCGCCCGGCGCAGGCGGGGATCGAGCACATCGCGCAGGCCGTCGCCCAGCAGGTTGAGGCCGAGCACGGTAACCGCGATCGCCACGCCCGGGAAGATCGCGAGTTGGGGCGCCAGGTACATGAAGGTCTGTGCCTCGTTCAGCATCTTGCCCCAGCTCGGGTTGGGCGGCTGGGTGCCGAGGCCCAGGTACGAAAGGCCGGCCTCTGCCAGGATCGCCAGGGCGAACTGGATCGTCATCTGGACGATCAGGACGCTGGCGATATTCGGCAGGATGTGCTCGAGCGTGATCCTGGTCGCGCCCTTGCCGGCGACCCGGGCGGCCAGGACGAACTCCCGCTGCCACAGGCTCAGCGAAGCGCCGCGGGTCACGCGCGCGAAGACCGGCACATTGAAGATCCCTATCGCGATGATCGAGTTGACCGCGCCGGGCCCGAGCAGCGCGGTGATCATGACCGCCGACAGCAGCGCGGGAAAGGCGAAGGCGAAGTCGTTGAAGCGCATCACGGCCTCCTCGATCCAGCCGCGCCGCGCCGCCGCCAGGGCACCCAGGGGCACGCCGAGGCCGGCGCCGATGCCGACCGCCACGAGGGACACGGCGATCGAGTTCCGCGCCCCCAGCATCATCATCGACAGCACGTCGCGGCCGATCTGGTCGGTGCCCAGCCAGTGCTCCGCCGAGGGCGGCCGGAGCTTCAGGGGCACGTTGATCTCGGTCACCGCATAGGGGGTCCAGACCTGCGAGACCAGGGCCACGCCGACCAGCGCGAGGGTGATCGCGCCGCCGATCGTGAAGCTCCGGCTCGACAGGCCCTTCGACCAGATCTCGCGCAGCGTCTCAGAGGTCATGGGCGCCCCCGCGCAGTCTCGGGTCCAGGACCGCGTAGGCCATGTCGACGGCGAAGTTGACGACGACCACCGTGCCGGCCAGGAGCACGACCACGTCCTTGACGACGATCAGGTCGCGCTGCGCGATCGCCTGGAAAATCAGGCGCCCCAGGCCGGGCAGATAGAAGACGTTCTCGACGATGATCGTGCCGGCCAGCAGGAAGGAGAACTGCAACCCCATGATCGTGACCACGGGAATCAGCGCGTTGCGCACCGCGTGGCGCCACAGCGCCGCGCGCCGGTCGAGGCCCTTGGCGCGCGCCGTGCGCACGTAGTCCTCGCCCAGGGTCTCCAGCACCGAGGAGCGCGTGACCCGGGCCAGGATCGCCGCCTGCGGCAGGGCCAGTGCGACCGCCGGCAGCAGCAGCGTCCTCAGCGCCGGCCAGAGGCCGGCGTCCCAGCCGGCGAAGCCGCCGGCGGGCAGCCACTTCAGGTTCACCGCGAAGAGCAGGATCAGCAGAATCGCGAACCAGAAGTTCGGCACCGCGATGCCGACCTGGGTGAAGCCCATGATGCCGAGATCGGCCGCGCGGTTGCGGTACGCCGCGGCCGTGACCCCCAAGGGAATAGCCAGCGCCGTCGACAGCACGATGGCGATCAGCGCGAGCGGCAGGCTGAGCGCGACCCGCTCGGCGATCAACTCGCCGACGGCAACGCCGTAGGTGTAGCTCGTGCCGAGCTCGCCCGTGAGCAGGCCGCCGAGCCAGCGCAGGTAGCGCTCGGCCGCCGGCCTGTCCAGGCCCATCTCGCTGCGCAGGGCCGCCAGGGTGTCCTCGCGCGCGTTGACCCCCAGCATGACCGTCGCCGGGTCGCCCGGCAGGACTTCGAGGACCACGAAGACGACCAGCGAGGCGACCAGCAGGGTGATCGCCAGGGCAATTACCCGCCTGGTCAGGTAGACGGCCATGGCGCCCCCGTCCTATGCCGGCGAGCGGAGGAACCGACCCGGGCCTCGCCCTCGTTTTCTCTCTCCCTTCGGGAGAGGGCGTAGCGTGGCGCCCCCTGCCGAGGGTCGGCGGCGCCCGGCCCTACTTCCAATAGACCTCGGTCAGGTCGTTGGCCTGCACCGGGCTGTTCTCCCACAGGCCCTTCACCTTGGCGTCCCAGACGCCGTGCTTGGCCAGCTGGAACAGGAAGACGTTGACGGAGTCCTCAGTGATTGTCTTCTGCGCCTCGGCCATCAGCGCATAGCGGGTCTTGTCCTCGACCGCGGCGTTCAGCTCGGCGATCACGTTCCGGAACGCCAAACTCTCGTAGTTGAAATAGTAGGTGTCACGGGCGTAGATGCCGATGTCCATCGGCTCGGTATGGGACACGATGGTCAGGTCGTAGTCGGTGCCGCGGAACACCTGCTCAAGCCACTGGGCCCATTCGACCGGGATGATCTCCGCCTCGATGCCGACCTGGGCCAGCTGCGCCGCGATGATCTCGCCGCCGCGCCGGGCATAGCTGGGCGGCGGCAGCTTCAGGGTCAGCTTCAGGCCCGAGCCGTGGCCCGCCTCGGCCAGCAGCGCCTTGGCCTTGGCCGGGTCGTAGGCGTAGCGGCCGGTAAGGTCCACGTAGGCCGGGTGGTGCGGCGCGAAGTGGGAGCCGATCGGCGTGCCGTAGCCGAACATCGCGCCGTCGACGACGGCCTTGCGATCGACCGCGTGGGCGATCGCCCGGCGCACGCGAATGTCGTCCAGCGGCTTGCGCGTGTTGTTCATGGCCAGAATCGTCTCGCCTTCGGTCGAGCCGATCACGACCTCGAAGCGGGGGTCCGCCTCGAACTGGGCCATGGTCTCCGGTGCCGGGAAGTTCGCGAAGGCGTCGACGTCGCCGGCCATCACCGCGGCGGCGGCGGCGGCCGGGTCGGGGATGATCTTGATGGTCGCCCTGTTCAGCTTGGCCGGGCTGCCCCAATAGGCCTGATAACGCTCCAGCTCGAACCGGTCGCCCTTGACCCAGCGTTTGAAGAGAAAGGGACCGGTGCCGATGGGCTTGGACTTGTTGGACCCGGCGCTCTCAGGCGCGACGATCACCGCGTCGCCCCAGCCTAGGTTGAACAGGAAGTTGCCGGTCGGGCGCGCGAGGGTGATTGTCACGGTATGGGGATCCGGGGTCTCGATCTTGGCGATCGGCTCGAACAGGCCCTTCTGGGCATTCGTGCTGTCGTCCGCCATGGCCCGTGTCAGCGAGAACTCGACGTCTGCCGAATCGAACGCGCTGCCGTCGTGGAACGTGACGCCGGAACGCAGCGTGAAGGTATAGGTCAGGCCGTCGTCCGAGACCGTCCAGCTCTCGGCGAGCGCCGGCTTAACCGCGCCGTTGCGGTCGATGCGGGTCAGGCCCTCGAAGACGTTTGCGTAGACCACCTCGTCGATGGCCGCCGCCGCGCCGGCCGTGGGGTCCAGATGCGGCGGCTCCAGCACCATGCCCAGCACCAGGCTGTCCTTGGCCGCCAGCGCCTGGCCCGCGGCCAGGGCCAGACCGGCCGCGAGCGACAGGGTCGCGAAATGTCGTTTCATGGCTTTGGCCTCCTCCCCTTCATCGATTCGTACCTGAAGTCCGTGCCCCTGGCGTGCGGTATCCCGGATAGGCGCCGAGCCCTTCGGCCTCGTAGACGCCCCTGGCGATCGCCCGGGCCGTGCAGTCTGCCGCCAACATGCCCAGCTTGGCAATGTCGCCGAGCGGGTCGCCCAGCGCACGGGCGCCGGTCGAGATCACGAAGACCGTGTCGCCGTCGAAGGGTGTGTGGACCGGCCGGATCGCCCGGGCGATGCCGTCCTGGGCCATGATCGCGATGCGGCCCGCCTGGGCCTTGGTCAGGACCGCGTCGGTGGCGACCACGGCCAGCGTCGTGTTGGCGGCCAGGGAGCTCGCGAAAGCGCAATCCAGCTCCGGCTCGGCCAGCGGGCTGGAGGGCGGCGCCTGCCCGCCCAGCTCGCCGTCCTGCTCCAGGGCCCAGGCCCAGAAAGTCCGCGTTCCCGGCATGACGGTCGAACCGAACGGATTGGCCACGGCCAGGGCGCCGACCGTGACCGGCGCGCCGTTGACCCCGTCGAAGACGAAGGAAGCGCTGCCCAGCCCGCCCTTGAGGTCGCCGGCCACGGCGCCCAGGCCGGCTCCGGCGCTGCCGAGCGCGTACTCCGCCGCGGCGCCCTCTGCCGCGCGGATCCCCAGCTCGCGGTAGGGCGGCGTCCCACCCCAGTCCTTGTCGCCGCCGTTCAGCAGGTCGAAGACGATCGCGGACGGCACGATCGGCACGACGGTATCGCCGACCTTGAAGCCTCGCCCGCGCGCCCCGAGCCAGGACATCACGCCGCTGGCCGCGTCCAGCCCGTAGGCGGAGCCGCCGCTCAGCACGACGGCGTCGACCTTGTCGACCAGGCAGGCCGGATCGAGCGCGTCGGTCTCGCGCGTCCCGGGCCCGCCGCCGCGCACGTCGACCGCCGCGGTCATGGGCCCCTCGGCGAGCACCACCGTAGCGCCGCTGCGCAAGCCGGCATCGTCCGCGTTGCCGACCAGGACGCCCGCGACGTCGCTGATCAGGTTGCGCGGGCCGACCCGGATCACGTGGCCCTCCCCGTAAGCAGACTGAGGGTGGCTACCGCCATGACCTTGGCCGAGGCGACCATGTCGTCGATGGCCACGTACTCGTCCGGCTGGTGCGCCAGGTCGAGGATGCCCGGGCCGTAGGCGATGCAGTTCTTCAGCTTGCCGATGCGCACGACGTGCTTCTGGTCGTAGGTGCCGGGCGAGACGATCCGCTCGGCCGGCCGGCCCAGGACCTGCTCGATCCCGGCGGCAACCGCGCGCACCACCGCCGCCTCGGGATCGGTCAGGGTCGGTGCGAACTCCAGGACGTCGCGGAGGTCGTACGCGAAGCCCGGCCGCTCGCGGCCGAGCGCGTCCAG
>CAMYKD010000027.1:7011-38454 GCA_947258885.1 uncultured Kiloniellales bacterium
GTTGAGGGTCGACTGGCGCGCGCCCTCCGGCACCACCGGCATGGCGGTACGCTTGCGCGCCAGCGCCGGCAGCAACTCGCTCTCGATGCGCTCCAGGAAAGCGCCCATGTGGCGCACGGCGCAGTCGCCCAGGAAGGGCATGGAGCCGTGGGCGACCCGGCCTTTCGTCTCGATCTCGGCCCACCAGACGCCGCGGTGGCCGATGCAGACCCGGTCGACGTTGAGCGGCTCGGGGATGATGACGTGGTCGACCCGGGGCCGGGAAAAGAAGCCCTTTTCGGCCAGATACGCGACCCCGGCGAAGCCGCCGGACTCCTCGTCCACGGTGCCCGAAACCTCGATCGCCCCGGGGAAGTCGATGCCGGCCTCGAGGATCGCCTCGAGCGCGATCACGGAGGCGGCGATGCCGCCCTTCATGTCGCAGGCGCCGCGCCCATACACCTTGCCGTCGCGGACCTCGCCGGCGAAGGGATCGACTGACCAGCCCCGGCCCGGCGCGACCACGTCGATATGGCCGTTGAAATGGACGCAAGGGCCCGGCCCCCGGCCCTCGAAGCGCGCCACCACGTTGGTCCTGGGATAGCGCGCGCTGTCGCCGACGACGCCCTCGGCGCGGTGGTAGCCGACCTCGAAGCCGCGCGCCGCGAGCCGCCGGCCGAGGAACTCGGCGCAGGGCGCATAGCCCTCGCCCGGCGGATTGACCGTGGGAAAGCGGATCAGCTCGCGCGTCAGCGCGACGACTTCGTCCGTCTTGTCCTCGATCCGCCTGAACAGCTCGTCGTGCATCGCGTCCCTCGCCCGAGCGGCCAGCCTAGGCGAGCCGCGCGCCAGGCGTCAACGCAAGCAGGGAGCGGGCAAGTGTCCCGGTTCGAGTTTGGACGTGTTGAAGGCACGAAGCGGACCCCCCTGTCGGCCTACCGTCCGAAAACGGCCCTCGTTTCGATGCGGCGATTGAGCCGGAGATAGCCGAGAAGGAACACTGGCCGGTCGGACGGCAACGGAGCGTGGACTGTTCCATTGGCGGTGGGATCTGGGTACCCTCACCATGGATTTCGAGGTTGCTTGGGAAATGCCGGTTGAACGATTTTTAGGGCCATTATGGTGGACATTTACGTCGATGCGGACGCCTGTCCGGTCAAGGACGAAACCCTACGCGTCGCCGCCCGTCACGGTCTGAAGACCTATCTGGTCAGCGACGGCGGCATCCGCCCCGCCCAAGATCCACTGGTGGAACTGGTCATCGTCTCCCAGGGCGCGGACGCGGCCGACGACTGGATTGCGGATCGAATTCAAAGAGCCGACATCTGCATCACCAACGACATCCCGCTGGCCGCGCGCTGCCTGGAACGGGGTGCACTGGCCATCAAGCCGAATGGACAGCCGTTTACGGAAGACGGTATCGGCATGGCGCTGGCCAAGCGTGAACTTATGCAGGGCTTGCGCGAAAGCGGCGAGATCACTGGAGGACCAAAGCCGTTCAGCAAGTCCGACCGCTCGGAATTCCTCAACCGCCTGGAAACCACCGTGCAGGCGGCAAAGCGTCAAAGAGATCGCCTCGAATCCGGGCATCTCTGACGGAAGGTCCGCAACTGGGGCTGAACCGCAATTTCGACCGCGGTAGGGACGCGGGTCCGCCTCGGATCTACTTGGCCCCGACTCGTTCGGCGCAGTCTTCGTACATCTCGCCGGCGACCTTGAGGATGGCGTGCATCTTCTCGATGGTGAGGCGCCGCGAGTGTGATGCAAGCGCGCGGCCTCGGGCGTCGCGGTCGCGCGGCAGCCCTGCCATGGCCCGCTCGCCCAGCGAAAGGACCTGCTCGAGCAGCGGTAACGCCTTGGCGAAGCGCTTGGCGGCGTAATGCTCGGTGGCCAGATCGATCAAGGCCCAGTGATTTTCCGGATCTATCTGCGCGGCGAAGCCGAGCATCGCGACCATTTTGGGCGCGGGCAGGCCATCGGCAAAGTCCGTCAGGAAAGCCGAGAGGTCGCGCATCGCCGTATCGGGGTCGCCCTCGGCCAGACGGGCAAACCGCGCCGATTGCGCCTGATCGAACTCCTCGGCCAAGAGGATGAAATCGATGACCTTGTCCCTTTCGATCAGTCGCGAGGTCAGCTCCATCAGGAAGGCGCCGGGCAGAACGTTCCAGCCTTCGCGGCCGGTGAACAGCCGGTAGGGCCGCTCCCACTCCGCCACACCGGCCTTCGCCATCTTCTTGTACTGGCGGCGCAGGGCCCTGCGCCCTGCCGTCGCCGCGAGGCGCGCACGAACCACCCGCCATAGCAACAGCAGGCAGAGCCCGCCGCCGCCCCAGATCTGCCAGCCGCTGTCCAGATCCGCCAGGAAATCCAGGACCCGCGCGAAGATGCCGGCAAAATCGAGAGAACGCGCTTCGGCCAAAATGCCTTCCATCGACCATCCTTTCCCTGGGCGCCCGTAGCGGGCCCGCGCGGCCCGACGCCCTGCTCTTTGGTGTGAGGTTAGGTCGTTCTAGTAAAAGAATCGGAAGCGTTATTTATGAGCATCGAATACTTAAGAGAAATTCAAGACAAATTGAGCCGGTTTCGCACTGCCCGGACCGACCGGACCGAGCGACGAACCAGCGCCCGCCAGGTTGCCTTCTCCGCGGCGCAAAAGCGGCCAATTCCTCGGCAACCACCCTACGCATTGGGTCGCAGGCCGGGGCGAAGCAGAAGCAAATCGTAGGAAAGCCGACGTTCTGGTCCTGGGCGGCGGTCCGGCCGGCGTGGTCGCGGCCAGGGGCCTGCGGACCGCCGGCTACAGCGTCGCGCTTGTCGGCGCGCCGCGGCCTTACGAGGCCTTCGAGGGCCTGTCCGCCGAGGGCCTCGGCAGCGCCGGCTGCCACAAGGCGCTCGGGCGCCTGGGCGCGGAGGTCCGGCGCGTCGCCACGTGGAACAGCGAGACGAGCGACGCGAACCGCGAGACCCTGGTCGACCGGCAGGCCTTCCACGCCGGGCTCAGCCGCGACGCCGCCGCGGCCGGGGAGCTTCGTCGGAAAGACGGGCGGGCAGACGGCCGGGCGGTCGCGCGCCGTCGGGGCGGGCGGTCCCTTCTTACGTCATGCCCGGACAGGTTTGCCGCTCACCTCGTGGGCGTGAGTCCCGGCACCACCGCGTAGTTGGTGAGCAGGTTCAAGTGGGTTGCGTTGTCGATGCGCGGGCGCACCGGGACCACCTCGCCGCCATGTCTGAACGCGAAGCTCTTGACCGCCTTGATCTCCAGGAACCAGCCCGGGCAGACCAGGTCCTCGGCCCCACCGCCCAGGTGGACCTCCGCATCCTCCCACTGCCCGTCGGTCGTTCCAGGGTTCAGAACCAGCGTACCCTCGGCCACGTCACCTTCGAGCTCTCCGGCCATGTCGACATCGCAGGCCGGAGGAACCTCTCCCGCCCCGGCGCGTGAATCCGTGCTGTCGGCGCCGATCCAATGGAAATGGGTAAAGCTGCCGGGTTGCGGGATGTCGACCCGATTGACCGCCCAGACAGGATGATCGTCGCCGTTGACGCCGCTGTGAAAGAGGAACTTCGCCGCGCCCGGCTTGGCGCGCAATTTCCAGCCGACGACGCAGTCGACGTCGGTCGCACAGTCCTCGGCGTGTGCCGCTCCACGCGGGTGCCTGGCGATGGGCAGACCCGAGACTGGGTCGACCTCTCCGGTGAAGATGATCAAGAAAGCACCCGAAAGCTCGCCGTCGGCGCCGAGTTCGGTTTCCTGATGGGTGTCGATGTGGTTGCCGAACGAGAAACCGATGGATGGCGCACGATATTGCCACTCCTCCTCTTGCTCTTCGCCGTCCTCGAACTCTTCCTCGTCCCCAAGTGCCGGTAGGCCGAACAGCGAGATGGCGAGAGCCATCCCCGCAACCGAGCCAATTCGTACGATCTTCATGATCATGTCCTCCTCTGTCCCAAGTCCGAGAGATTACGCCTCGATGCCACGATAGAAAATGATTTCGATCAACTTATCTCCAGGGGCGTTGGCCAAAGCGGCCCAGGCAATGTGGCAGCCGAGTGCCGACGCGCCGGCTGCAAGCCGAACGAGGCCGAACATTCCATCTAGTGAACTGCTAGAGGCATAGACGGGTGATATTGCTAGTTTTGGTATAGCCATTTACGCTTAGTTCCCGTAAGGTTGCCGTGCGGTATGGGGATACCGGGATTGGCGGTCGGGCTGGGCCGATCAACGGCGTCGGAACCGGGCGAACCATGTCTGCACTCCCACGGGCCTTCACGCGAGAGAGGCTCAAGTTCCTCGGCCTCATGGCCGCACTGGCGGTAGCGTACTTCCTCGCCGGCAAGGCGGGGCTCGCGTTTTCATTCGTCCAGGGGAACGTGACGCTGATCTGGCCGCCGACCGGGATCGCCGTGGCTGCCGTCCTTCTCTTCGGCTACCGCGTATGGCCGGGGCTGGCCTTGGGGGCCTTCATCGTGACCGCCTCGACGGGGGCCCCGCTGGGCTTCGCCGCCGCCGCGGCGCTCGGCAATCCACTGCAGGCGCTCGGCGCCGTCTACCTTCTGCGCCGCTTCGGTTCGTTCGATCGGTCGCTGGCTCGGGTCTCGGACGTTCTGTGGTTCGTGGGGCTCGGCGCGGCCCTCAGTCCCGTGATCAGCGCCACGACCGGCGTTGCCGGCCTCCGCCTGGCCGGCCTCGCCGATTGGCCGCTGCTCCCGCAGGTCTGGATCATGTGGTGGTCGGGCGATGCCATGGGCGTCTTGCTGTTGGCTCCGCTGCTGCTCACCCTGCGGGATTGGCGCGACAAGAGCTGGGAGCCGAGGCACATCGTGGAGGGCGCCTTCCTGCTCCTCGGTACGGCTCTGGTCTGCACATGGGTCTACGACACTCCGCAGGGCTTGGAATACACGGATGCGCTTTCCTACCTCACCTTCCCCTTCGTGATCTGGGCGGGGTTTCGCTTCGAACAGCGGGGCGCGACGGCGGTGATATTCGTCACCACCGCCATGGCCGTTTGGGCCACGGCGAGCGGCCGGGGCCCCTTCGCACAAAGCGACGTTCACGCGAGCCTACTATCCCTAAGCGGCTACCTGAGTATCTATGCCGTGGCGGGAATGATGTTGGCCGCCGCGGTCATGCAGCGGCGGCACACCCTGGCCGCGGTCGAGATCGTACACGGCATGCGGGACCGGACGCGGAGCGAAGAGCTTGCCGCAGCGAACGGGCAGCTGCGCGCCGAGATCGCGAAAAGCAGACAGTCGGAAGACGCGCTGCGCGGAAGCGAGGAACGGCTCAAGCTGGCGACACGGATGGCCGGAATCGGCAACTGTATTTGGGACGCGATCCAAGACAGGTGCATCTACTGTTCGGAGGAGTACGCCGGGATTCACGGGACCACCGTAGAGACTTACACGGCGCGCAGCTCGAGCCTGGACGGCGCCTTCCTGTTCACCCATCCCGAGGATCGCGAGCGGGTCAGGGCGGCCTTGAAGGCCTTGAGAGCCGGTCGCCGTTTTGACATGGAGTACCGGGTGCTGACGCCCGGCGGCGAGGCCCGCTACGTCCGCGAGATCGCGAGGCCCGTCTTCGACGCCAAGGGGACCGTCGTCCAGGAGCATATGACGATCCAGGACATCACGGAGTCGAAACGGGTGGAGAACAAGCTGCGCCACACCCAGAAGATGGAGGCGGTGGGGAATCTCACGGGCGGGGTGGCGCACGACTTCAACAACCTGCTCGCCGTCATTCTGGGCAATGCCGAGATTCTCCAGCACCGCCTTGGCGAAGACGACCGGGCCACAAAAGCGATCTTGCGGGCGGCGTCCCGGGGCGCCGAGCTGACCCGGCAGCTTCTGGCCTTCTCGCGCAAGCAGCCGCTCCATCCGCGGACGATCGAGCTCGATGCCATCGTCGCCGAGATGTCGGACCTGCTGGAGCGAACCCTGGGGGAGACCGTAGAGATCCGGACCTCGACGGCCCCTGGGCTGTGGACCGCCTTGGCCGACCCGGGTCAGTTGGAGAACGCGCTCCTGAACCTGGCGATCAACGCGCGCGACGCCATGCCGGACGGCGGCGTCTTGACCATCGAGACGGCGAACGAGCACCTGAAGGACAGTGATGCGGCCGTCCGGTTGGACGCGAGCCCCGGCCGCTATGCCGTGCTGGCGGTCGGCGATACCGGCTGCGGCATGCGGAGCGAGGTCCTGGAGCGCGCCTTCGAACCCTTCTTCACGACCAAGGATGTCGGCAAAGGCAGCGGTCTCGGCCTCAGCATGGTCTACGGCTTCGTCAAGCAGACCGGCGGCCACGTGACGATCCACAGCGAGGAAGGCCGGGGGACCACCGTGAAGCTCTACCTGCCGCATGCCGAGGCGGCCGTTGTCCGGCCGTCGCAGGAAGCGGCGACCGAGCCCAGAGGGCGCGGCGAGAGCATACTGGTGCTCGAGGACGACCCCGATGTCCGTAAGCTCGCCGTCTCGATGCTTCAGGATCTCGGTTACAAGGTCCTCGAGGCGGAGGACGGCAAGGCGGCGCTCGCGACCCTCGACGGTGCGTCCCGGATCGACCTGTTGCTGTCCGACGTGGTGCTTCCCGGCGGCATGAGCGGGCCGGAGGTGGCGGAGCAGGCCAGGCGCCGTCACCCGGCCCTCAAGGTTCTGTTCATGTCGGGCTACGCCGATACCGAGGTCGGGCGCGACGAGCCTCTGCAGACCGGCGCCGGCTTCCTCGAGAAGCCCTTCCACAGGCATAAGCTGGCCCAGAAGGTTGGGGCCGCGCTCGAGGCAACGCCCGCCGGCGCCGGCCAGGCGATCTCGCTCGCGTCTTGACGGCGCGTGCAGTCAGCCGGCGAGCGCCACGACCTCGTCGGGATTGAAGAACAGGTCGGCGCGCTGGCCGGCGTCCAGGGTGACCTGGCCGCGCTGGTGGCTGTCGTCGACCAGGATGACGTTTCCGGCCACCTCGACGGCGTAGCGGATGATGCTGCCCAGAAACTCCCGGTGGCGCACGACGCCGGTGAGCTTGACTGCGCCCGCGCCGCCCGCCGGGGCGGCGCCTTCGGCGACGATGACCAGGTTCTGCGGCCGGAAGACGATGCTGCAGGCGCCGTCCGGTCCGTCGGCCAGCGGGATCTCTATGCCGTCGGCGGTCCGGAAGAGCGGCCGGCCGCCCTGCGCCTCCACCCGCCCCTCGAGCACATTCGCGGTGCCCAGGAAGCCCGCGACAAAGAGGTTGGCGGGCCGGTCGTAGAGCTCCACCGGCGAGCCGACCTGCTGGAGCACGCCGTCGTTCAGCACGGCGATGCGGTCGGAGGTCGTGTTGGCCTCCTCCTGGTCGTGGGTCACGAAGATCGTGGTGAGCGAGAGCTTGCGTTGCAAGTCCAGGATCTCGCGGCGCATCTGGACGCGCAGGTTGGCGTCCAGGTTGCTGAGCGGCTCGTCCAGCAGAAGCACCCGCGGCTCGACCACGATGGTGCGGGCCAGCGCGACCCGCTGCTGCTGGCCGCCGGAGAGCTGCGAGGGCCGCCGCTCCGCGAGGTCGAGCAGGCCGACCAGCTCGAGCGCGGCCTCGACCCGCCGGCGGATCTGCTCCTTCGGCTGCTTGCGCTCCTCGAGGCCGAAGGCGACGTTCCTGCGCACCGTCATGTGCGGCCAGAGCGCATAGCTCTGGAACACCATGCCCACGTTGCGCTTCCACGGCGGCAGGCGCGTGACCTCCTCCCCGCCGATCAGGATGCGGCCGCTGGGCCGCGGCCCGAAGCCGGCGATCGCCCTCAAGAGCGTCGACTTGCCCGAGCCCGAGGGGCCCAGGAAGGTGAAGAACTCGCCCTTGCCGATGGTCAGGTCGATGCCCTTGAGAACCTCGGTGGTGCCGAAGGAGAGCGACAGGTTCTCGATCGTCACGTCTGCGCTCCGGGTGGCGCGCTGGGCGGCGCTCTGGGTCTGGTTCACGGTCCTGCTCCTCATACGCCCGCCGCCAACGCGACATCGGGGGCACGCTCGCGCCGGCCGCGCTCGATGACGCGGTGCGACACGTAGGTGCCGATGCCGACGATGACCACCGCGATGATGCCGAGCGCGGCGCCGGGGCCCCGGCCCGACGCCGACTGCATGAACTCGTAGATGCCGTAGGCCAGCGGCGCGTCGGACTCCGCGGAGACCAGCATGATCGTCGCCGACAGCTCGACCGAGGCCGTCGCGAAGCTGGTCACGAAGCCGGCCAGGATGCCGCCGCTCATGAGCGGCACCACGATCCGCCACACGGTGCGGGCCTTGGTGGCGCCCAGGTTCTCGGCCGCCTCCTCGAGCATCTCGCTGACCTGCTGCAGGGCGGCCATGCAGGCGCGCAGCGCGTAGGGCAGCCGGCGGATGGCGAGCGCGACCACGATGATCACCCACCACGAGGCCAGCGGCTTGTCGATCACGGGCACCTGGAAATCGTAGAAGGTCCTGAGATAGCCGATGCCCAGCACCACGCCCGGGATCGCCACGGCCCCCATGCCGACGTAGTCCAGCCACTTGCGCCCGGCCAGACCCGTGCGCCAGACGATGTAGGCGATCGCCGTGCCGAGGATCACGTCGGCGAGGCCGGCCAGGCCGGCGTAGAGCAGGGTGTTGGTGATGTATTGCGACGCCGTCGCGAAGACCCTGAGATAGTGGTCGACGGTATAGGCGTCGGGCAGCACGCTGTAGGACCAGACCGTGCCGAAGGACAGCAGCATAAGGCCGATGTGGGGCGACAGCACGAGCAGCAGGATCAGCACCACGACCGCATAGCAGCCCGCCTTCTCCCAGGGCCGCAGGTCGCGTTTCCGCAGGCCCCCGCCGCCCTTCTGCGCCGTCGCGTAGTCCTTGCCCCGCAAGGTCAGCAGCGAGACCCAGAGCGAGAACAGGGAGAAGGCGACCAGGATCACCGAGATGACGTAGCCCATGGGATCGGAGATGCCGATCGACGAGATGCGCAAGTAGGCCTGCGGCGCCAGCATGGTGTTGATGTTCAAGAGCAGCGGCGTGCCGAGATCGTCGAAGACCTTGAGGAACACCAGCGAGGCGCCGGCCACGTAGCCCGGCATGGCCAGCGGAAAGACGATGCGCCGGAACAGCCTGAGGCCGCTCGACCCCAGGTTCTGTGCCGATTCCTCCATCGCCTGGTCGATGTTGTTGAGCGCCGCCGAGAGGTTGATCAGGATGAACGGGAAGTAATGGACGCTTTCCACCAGGACGACCCCGTTCAGGCCCTCCATGAAGGGGATGTTGATGCCGAACCACTCGTCCAGCAGCAGGTTGACCGAGCCGTTCGGCCCCAGCAGGAGCTGCATGGCCACGGCGCCCACGAAGGGCGGCATGATCAGCGGGATGATCCCCAGGGTCTGGATCAGGACGGCGCCGCCGAAGTTGAAGCGCGTCGTGAAATAGGCGAGCGGCAGCGCGATGACCGAGGCCACGATCACCGACATGCCGGCGACGTAGAGCGAGTTGACGAAGGATTCCCGGAACAGCGAGGTGTTGAAGAAATCGACGAAGTTGATGAGCGTGACGGCCCCCGTGTTGGGGTCCTGGAAGGCCACGAAGATGACCTTGACCACGGGAACCACGAGAAACACGACGAGGAAGGCCGCCAGCAGCAGGCCCACCGCGCCCGGCACCCACTGCCGGCGTGAAAACGAAGTCACCGCTGCCCCCGCTATCACTCAGACCGAAACGAGGGACGGGGCCCGGCGGCTCCTGGCGCCGGGCCCCGTCCGAGCACGACGCCCGGTCAGAGCATCGACTTGGCCTGTTCGGCCAGGTCCTTGGCCTTGGCGTAGTTCGCCTTGACCTGGCTGTCCCAGTCTTGCTCGATCTCGGCTTGGCGTCCCGTGACCTTGGTGGTCGCCTTCTTGCGCTTTTTCTTGAAGATGGCGTTGAAGTCCTCTTCGCTCGCCTCGGCCGCGGAGATCGGCACTGCGGCGACCAGCCGCCGGGCTTCGTCGAGCAGCTTCTCGGCCTCCGCGCTGGACTTGCCGGAAAGCGCCGCCTCGGCCTCCTGGATCGCCTTGGTGGCCGCCCTCAGGTCGTCCAGGCGGTAGGTGATCATCACGTCGAACAGCGAGTTGACCACGTTGTAGCGGCCCTTGGAGAGCGCCAGGTCGAACTCGACCGCCGCGCCGATCGACTTGTCCTCGAAGGGATTGGGAAAGCCGGCCGGGGCCTTGGCGTAGGTCGCCGGGTTGACCGGCAGGCGCCGGATCTTGGGATCCAGCAGGACCTCCTGGCCTTCCGGCGACAGCAGGAACTCGATGAAGGCCGCCGCCGCCTCGGGATGGGGAGCGTTCTTGACGATGGCGATGTTGGCCGGAACCAGCGTCGTCACCGAGGGATAGACGTACTCGACCGGGAAGCCCGAGGCCTTGGAGGACAGGCCGAAGAAATCGATCACGATGCCGACGCCGAACTGGCCGCTGTTGACGCCGTCGGGCACGCCGAAGCTGCGCTCGGTCACGGTCTTGAAGTTGCCGGCGATCGCCTTCCACTCGGCCCAGCCGTTGTCCCAGCCCTTGCCCTGCAGCAGGGTCTCGACCGTCAGATGCGTGGTGCCCGAGCGCGACGGCGCGCTCATGCCCACGTGGCCGTGGTAGACCGGCTTCATGAGGTCGACCCATTCCCGCGGCTCCGGCAGCTTCTTCGCCTTGATGTACCGGGTGTTCCACATGATGCCGTAGCCCGAGGCGGCGAAGCCCTTGTAGTAGCCCTCCGGGTCGTTGATCGGGAAGGCGCCGACCTTCTCGGGGATGCCCGTGACCTTGGTCTGGTACTTGACCAGAAGGTCGTCGCCCTTCAGCACCTCGAACGCGTCGGGCGCCGAGGCCCAGAACATGTCCGACTGGTTGTTGCCGGCGGTCTCCTGAAGGTACTTGATGCCCGCCGTGGTCTTCTTCTTGAGCATCTCGACCTTGACGCCGGGATGCCGCTTCTCGAAGGCCGCCTTGACGGTTTCCGTGGTGTCCGGCGGGTAGGACGTCACCACGACCAGCGTGTCCTCCAAGGCCTGGGCCTGGAACGCCGCCGCCGCGAGGCCCGCAGCCAGGACGGCGCCTAGAACGTATCTATACATGATCCTCTACCTCCCCTGCACGATTGCTTTTCGAGAACGCGGCCCACGCCCGCGGGCCTTTCTCGGCACCACCGCTGCCGGCGGGCCGCCACCGCTTCCATCTGTCTTGTGTATCAGTTCAGGAGACCGGATGGAAGGCAAAGCCGGTGATCTATCAGGGGTTTGCGGATTTCGCCCCGGCGCGGCGCCGAACCGGCAACCCCGACCGGAGCCGGGCCCTTATGAGGCCGCCCGCTGGTCCTGCGCGTGCAGGGGCAGCCAGAGCACGACCTGCGTGCCATGCCCCGCCTCGCTGCTCAGCTCGACCCCCCCGCCGTGAGCCTCGATGATCTGGCGGACTATGGGAAGCCCGAGACCGACACCGAAACTCTTGGTGCTATAGAGCGGCTCGAAGACCCTCTCGAGTTCCTCCGGGGGAACTCCGGAACCCGTATCGCCGATCGACAGCTCCAGGCGCTCGCGCGCCAGGCGGGCGGCCACGGTCAAGACACGCTGCCGTCCGTCGGCCATGGCCCCGCCTTCTTCCGTCATGGCTTGGCAGGCATTGTCGAGCAGGTTGATCACCGTGCGGTGGATGCGGTCATGGTCGACGGACAGACGCACGCCGGACTCGAGCTGGCGGCGCAGCTCGATGCCCGCGGGCAGCGGGTACTCGTCCAGCACCCCGCCGAGCCACCGGTCGAAGTCCGTGATCTCCAACCGCAGCCGGCGCAGGCGCGTGAAGTCGAGCAGGTCGCCGATGATATTGTCGCAGCGGGTGACGCTGCGATCGGCGATCTCGACAGAACTCCGCATCATCGGCGGCGCATCGCGCTCCAGCTTTCTGATCGTGGCCAAGGCGGTGCGCAGCGCGCCCAAGGGATTGCGCAGCTCGTGGGTCACCGTGGCGGTCAGCTGCCCGAGCGTGGCCAGCCGCTCGTTGCGTAGGAGCCGGTCCTGCGCCGCCTCCAACTCCGCCGTACGGCGCTTCACCCTCTCTTCCAAGCTCTGGTTCAGGTCTTCCAGCTGGCTTTTCGCCTCCTGCAACTCTCCCAGCAAGCTCTCGATCTCTATGGCATTGTTCTTGAAGACATCGAGCGCCTGCGCCATGGCTCCGATCTCGTCGCGCCGGTCCATCCCGGGGATCGGCAAATTCGTGCCCTCTCCTCTCGCAATTCTCGACATCCTCGACGTGATCGCGGCAATCGGTCGATTGATCATTCGGCTGGTCAGGTACGCGAGGGTCCCGCCCAAGACAAATGCGCCCGCGATCAGCAGTATAGCCAGTTGCCGGCTGGACCGGATGCGCGCGCGAGCGTCGCTGCTGATCCGCTGACCGATCGTTCGATCGAGCTCGGAAAAGGCGACAATCTTCCGGCGCACGCGATCGTAGCTCTGCTCCACGCCGACGATAAACATGATCGCGATAGGAAAACCCGAGTCGAGCGCATCGGCCGTCTCGCGCACGGACACCAGGTAAGCATCGAGAGCGGAAATGAGCTCTTCGTTGGCTTGCCTTTCCTCGGCGGTCAGCGGGCTCGTGCGGGATAGCTGCTCGAGGTCCTCTTCGATTTGCAGGATCCTATGCTGCGCCTCGAGGGCAAGTTCCTGAAGGTGACCGGCGTCGGCCTCGTTGTTCAGCAGCCCCACGATCCGATACATCTCTCCCTGGACCGCGGTCGCTTCGCGCTGGGCTTCGGCCAGGACCCTAGACTTTTCTTCGAGGGAACCGATCAGGTGATCCAGCGCGACGTTGGTTCGAGTCAGCGTGCTGCTCACCACCAGCGCCAGCACGGCCATGAGCAGGAGCAAACCCACGGGCGCAATTGCGAGTTTTACGATGATCGGCAGATCTTGCAGGAATTTCAAGGGGCACACCGCTCCGTCACGTCGGGGTCGTCCGATGGCTGGTACCTAGGGCTCATAGCTCGGCACGCTTTCGTAGGGTTCCAGCCGGCATTCCCTCACGGTGTCCCGATCAAGGACTTCGGCCGGTTCCTGATAGCTGAGTATCGAGAACAGATCCGTCTCGTCGGACGGTTTGAGATTCCTGGTCGCCATATAGATGGTCTGCTGGACCCGGTGGCCCTCGGGATCGATCCAGGCCTCGTGGTGCTGCATGCGTTCGATTGCCGGCATGCGGTGCCCTTCCAGCGCCTTGACGACCGCAACGTTGTTCGTCGTTCCGGCCCGCTCCACGGCGCGCAGGAGCTCTCGTGTCGCCATGTACGCATTGTAGAAGACGTTGCCGGGAACCGGAACCTCTGTATCTTGGTAAACCTGCCGGTACCGTCCGACGAACTCCGCGACGCCGGGCAGGTCGAGCATGTGATACCAATTGGTGGCGAAGATCCCGAAGGTGGACTTGGCGCGGGTCAGCCAGATTTCGGGCCAGTTCTGCTGGTTGCTGATCCACGCGGGCCGGCGGCCGAGGGCTTGGTCGGCAACATTCGCCCGCAGGTGTTCCATGTCCGGAGCCGCGATCGCGGCGAAAGCCACATCGGGTTTCAACGCCTCGATCTCGCGAACGATATCGGCAAACTCCGTGGTTCCCGGCGGAACCAGCCGCGTGCCGACAATTCGTCCCTTTTCGGCCTCTACGAGCCGGCGCGTGGCGGCAACGGTTTCCTGTCCCCAGCTATAGTCCGTGCCGAGAAGGAACCAGTCTCGTCCCAGCCAGCGCATGGCATGGCGCACGACCGCAGTCGCGAATATCTTTCCGCTCGCGTCCCAGACGAACTTGGTTCGGTGGCAATTCGCTCCGGACTCCGAGGGGGCGCTCGAGTTGGTGTTCATATAGACGACGCCGTGCTCCTGGGCGACGACCGAGAGCTTTCGGGCGATCACCGAGTGAATCGCGCCGACCATGAAGGCCACATTCTCGCGCTCGATCAGGTCGAGCGCGGCCTTGGGGGCGGCCTCGGGGCTCGAGCGCGTGTCCATGGAGACATCTTCGATGCGACGTCCGAGCACGCCGCCGCCGGCGTTGAACTCGGCGATCGCCATGCGGATGCCGCGCAGCTCGGCGGCGCCGGCATGCTCGAAGACGCCGGTCACATCCACGGAGGCGCCGATCCGAATCGGCTTGTCCGTCGCGGCGGCGTAGACCCGCAGGTGCTTCCACGGCCCGAAGAACGCGGTGCCGGCCGCGGCCGCACCTGTTGTCAAGGCCTTGCGTCGCGTAACCATCCAGGACCACCTCTTGGAAGCTTCGCCGGCGTCTCGCGTTCGACCCTGCCGGGCCGCCGGTCTTCCTTGCGTCCAGATACAAGGGCGTTAACGCAGAGGTACCAGCTCGTGACTGCTTGGAAATACGCTACTGAATCTAGTTGAATGATACTACAAATTTCCTTTGGCAGGAATCCAGCTCGGTCGCGGGAATCGGCGTGACCGCAGGAGTTTGTCCTGTAATGCCAAGAATGCCAAAGGTCGGGCGACGGTTTCAGGCGAGAGAGAGATCGTTCGGCGTTGCGCCGGCCCCGACACAACAGCCGGTATCGGGATCCGGTCATAGCGTCGCAGATCCGGGCCGAATACCGGACCTCGACGACCCGCCCGCGCGCCGGGCCTTTGGTGACCCCAACGGGATTCGAACCCGTGTTGCCGGCGTGAAAGGCCGGTGTCCTAGGCCTCTAGACGATGGGGTCGCCGGGCCAGGAAATAAGCGTTCGCCCGGGCAAAAGCAAGCCTAAGGGGGTTCGAGTGGGACCGTGGCGCCAGTGGCGCCGCGCAAGCCGCTCGAACGCTCGGTCAGGGCGGCGGGGTGGTGGCGAGCAGGACGCCGGCCGGCCTCGGCCGCGCGGCGATCGGCACGCCGGCGATCTCCTTGATCAGCTTCTGCAGGATCGCCTGGGCGAAGTCCTCGTAGTCGTCGGCGGTCATGACGAAGGCGCCGGTGCCGCCGATCACGTTGTAGAGATAGTAGCGGTCGACATAGAGATCCTCGTTCAGGATCGCGAGGCCATTCACGGTGATGCCGGCGGCCACCGCCAGATCGCGGATCCGCGCCGGGTGGGCGCCCTGATTCGTGCGGCCGTCGCCGGAGACGTCGATCACCTTGCGCCGGCCCTGGTAGCCGCTGGTTTCGAACTGGCGCATGGAGAAGGTGAGCGCCCCGCCCAGCGCCGTGCCGCCGCCGATCAGGAAGCGCGGCGTGTTCCCGATCTCCTCGGCGAAGCCGAGCGCCGAGGCCTCGCCGGTCACCATCGTCCAGCCGATCGCGAGGGTCTGCTTGCGGTTGTCCGACCACTGCACGAGCGAGACCGCGACGCCGAGGTCGCCGGCGGCCTGGATCGCCTGGGCCACGGCTGGGCTGCGGAAGGCCTCGGCGAGGCCGCGCATCTGCAGGTCGAACTCCTCGGCCGACACGCTGGACGAGGTATCGACCGCCAGCACCAGCTCGAGATCGACCGGCCGCCCGCTCTGGGCCAGGGCCATGTCCGGCAGCCCGCCCAGCAACACGATGCCGAGCCAGGCCAGCAGCTTCCCCGCCGTCCCCATATGGGTCCTCTTCATGCGGCCAGTCTAGAGTGTTTTCGCTTCGCTTGGAATCGGCGACAGGCCGCGCAGCTGACATGGTTCGAGACGGCCGCCTGCGGCGGCCTCCTCACCATGAGGTAAGGTATTGATATAATACACCACTCCTCGTCCTGAGGAGCGTTCGGAGAACGCGTCTCGAAGGGGCGGCCGTCCCGCTGCGCGAGAGCGCCCGGGAGACGAGGAGTCACCGCTCTCGAGATCTTGTACTATGCCTCAGCCCGCCGCGGGCGCGGCGTCCTCGATAATGAACTGGACCTGGCCGGGGCCGGCCCAGTGGTCGGCGCGCAGCTTGCCGGCGACGTGGACCGGCAGGGTTCCGGCGCCCGCGAGCGCCGCGCCCAGGGGGCCGTCGAAGGCCCGGAACGCGATCGCCTTGAGGCTGCCCCCGTCCGCGCCGCTCAAGATGCAGCGCAGGTGGTCCTCGCCGACCGTCCGGGGGCGCACGATCCGCACGGCCGGGAGCGCGAAGCGCGGCTCGGCGTTGCCGACCCCGAAGGGCGCGAGCCGCTCGAGCTGGCCGAGCAGCTCGGCGGTCGCCGCGCGCGGCTGCAGCGCGCCGTCGAGGCCAAGCGCGGGCCGGTAGCCGACCGCATCGATCTGAGCGGCAAGGCGCCGATCGAGGAACTCGCGCAGCGCCTCCAGGCCATCCGCGGCGACGGTCAGGCCCGCCGCCATGGGATGGCCGCCGCCGTCGACCAGCAGCCCGGCCTGGCGCGCGGCCAGGATTTCGCGCCCCAGGTCGACGCCCGGCACCGAGCGCGCGGACCCCTTGCCCACGCCCTTGTCGAGCGCGACCACCAGGGCCGGCAGGTTCGTTCGGTCCTTGAGGCGGCTGGCGACGATGCCGATCACGCCGGGGTGCCAGCCCTCGCCCGCCGCCAGCACCAGGCCGCCCTCGCCCGCGGGCGCACTTTCGGCCTGGGCCAGCGCCTGGTCGAGCACGGCCTGCTCGATCGCCCGGCGCTCCCGGTTCAGCGCGTCGAGCCGGCCCGCGATCTCCGCGGCCTCGGCCGGGTCCTCCGTGGTCAGCAGCCGCGCGCCCAGGTCGGCCGCGCCGACCCGCCCGCCGGCGTTGATCCTGGGCCCGAGCAGGAAGCCGGCGTGATAGGCCTCCGGCGGCCGGTCGATCCCGGCCACGTCCGCCAGCGCCGTCAGGCCCCGGTTGCCGCGCCGCGCCATGACCTTGAGGCCCTGGGCGACGAAGACCCGGTTGAGGCCCGTCAGCGGGACCACGTCGCAGACCGTGCCCAGCGCGACGAGGTCGAGCCATTGGCGCAGGTCCGGCTCGTCCAAGCCCATTCGGCGGTACCAGCCGGCCTCGCGCAGCGCCCTGTTCAAGGCCACGGTCAGCAGGAACGCGACGCCGACCGCGGCGAGCTGCCCGTGTTCGCCGCTCTCGTCCAGCCGGTTCGGGTTGACGATGGCGGCGGCCGGCGGCAGCTCGGCCTGGGCCGCATGATGGTCGACCACGACCATGTCGAGGCCGTCCGCCGCCGCCGCCTCCAGCGCCGCAAACGCGGAGATGCCGCAGTCCACGGTGATCGCCAGCGCCGCGCCCTCGGCCCTGAGGCGCCGGAGCGCCGGGGCGTTCGGCCCGTAGCCCTCGGCCAGGCGGTCCGGAATGTAGATCCGCAAATCCGCCCCCGCAGCCGCGAAGAACCGCTTCAAGAGCGCCGCCGAGGTCGCGCCGTCGACGTCGTAGTCGCCGAACACGGCGATCCGCTCGCCGTCGCGAACGGCGCGGACGATCCGCTCGACCGCCCGGTCCATGTCCTTCAAGTCCAGCGGGTCGGGCAGGCTGTCGCGCAGGCGCGGCTCGAGGAAGGCCCCGGCGCCCTCCAACCCGACGCCCCGCGCCGCCAGCGCCCGCCCGACGACCTCCGGCAGCTCCAGGTCCTGCGCCAGGGCGAGGCCCAGGCGCGGATCGCCCAGCCGCGCCTCCCAGCGCCGGCCCGCGAGCGAGCGCTCGACGCCGAGGACGCAGTCGCGCCGCTCGGCCGCCGCATTGGTCGGCGCCATCGGGTTACTTCCTTCGCCGTGAGCAGCGCATGCCCTGCCATAGCACGCTGGCGGCACGATGCCTACGGGGTGCGGTGGCGCGACGGAGCAGCCCTGTAACCCCGCACTGCGCTTCAGTGGCGGAAAAAAGATTGCGCTCTCCCCGGAATTCGGGAGCCTTTGGGAAAAGACGAGCCTGGGCGGCCCCTTTTCCACGACGAGATCGCAGACGGTGCTATGATCGCCGCATCGACCGAGAGCGTCTCCGCCGCGGCGGCGTAGAGACGGGAACGATGCCTATGGATGTTCCGAAGAGGTTGCCGGGGCCGCCTGCTCCGCTTGGGCAGCGGCGGGTTCTTCCGCGGGTCCATCGCATCGGTGCCGGCACGTGCCGGCCGCGGAAAGTCGAGGGAGGCAGGTCATGGATATCCGGAAGCTGACGAGGTTCTTTCTGTGGTGCACGATCGTCAACGGCGCCTGTTTGATCGTCTCGTTTGCGGCCTTCGCCATCGGGGGGACGGATTTCGTCTACCGGACGCACGGCAAATGGTTCGCCGTGGCCCCGGAAACCTTCAACGCGATCCTTTACCTGTTCCTCGGCCTGTACAAGATCGCCATCCTGGTCTTCAACCTGGTCCCCTACGTGGCGCTCAGGATCGTTGCAAAGGGCTGAAGACTCTCATCCGAGTCCGGGAAACGGGAAAACGGGAAAAACGGGGACGGTCCCAATTTCGTGGATCACCGGGTCACAGCCCGGTGACGACAGAAAAAGGGGCTCTGTGTCTTTGTGCCTTTGTATCTTCGTGGTTCAGCGTTTGGTTCCTCCGAACGTCTGTGCCTCTATGGTAAAATATGCTTATTTTTCAATAACTTATGGCCTGGGAGGCTGCCCGCCAAGGCATCCTAACCCCTTGAAATAAAAAGATCTTCTACCGTGCATGGGCTCGTTTGCTCGCGGCTCTGGCCGGTGGGCGTCGGCGGGCCGGGACGGGGGCTCGCGGCGGCCGGCCGCGGACATTGTGCGTCGCATCAATTCGCTCCGAAAGTAACGATATCGCAATACTATGATGCTATATGCAGTGCAGCATCACGGGACGGCGCAGATCCCGGGCACCAAGAGCAGGGCGTTCGACGCAACGGAGGTCTTACATGTGGCCCTATAACGAACAAGAAAGCGATTGGCTCGACCGCGCGGCGGCCGTGGCCTGCCGGCCCGAGGCCGTGCGGATCACGCCGGCGCTCCTCGCCCACTACCTGCGGCGCGGGCGGCGGCTGCGCGCCGAGGCGGTGGCGCGGATGGCCGCCCGGCTCGCTTCGGCCCTTGGCCGCCTCATCCCCCTCGGCGCCCGCACGCGGCGGCGGCAGACGGCGCCGGACGACGATTTCCTGGCCCTGGTGGCCAGCGGCCTGAGGACGCCGCTGACCTCGATCCGCTCCTCGGCCGAGATCCTGCGCGACTATCCGGACCTGACCCCCGAAGAGCGCCGGCATTTCCTCGATGTGGTGATCGCCGAGGACGAGCGCCTGGCCCGGGTCGTCACCGACATCCTCGAGGCCTCGGAATACAAAGAACGCGAGCGCCGCTGGCAGGTCCGCGCCGAGCCCCTGGAAGCGCGCCTCGCCCCGCCGGCCGCCTGAACCGCCAAGACGCCGCGCTAGGCCCCGGGCCCGTCGGACCAGGGCTTGCGCTCGAAGTTGTGCCGCGCCTCGATGAGCCGCACCGTGCCGGTGTTCGAGCGCATGACCATGGACTGGGTCGTGGCGCCGCCCTGGTGGCGGCGCACGCCCTTCAGCATGGAGCCGTCGGTCACCCCGGTCGCCGCGAACATGACCTCGCCGCCGGCCAGATCGTGCAGGCTGTACTTGCGGTCGAACTCGGTGACGCCGCAGCGCCGGGCGCGGGCGCGCTCGTCTTCGGTGCGGAACACCAGGCGGCCCTGGAACTGCCCGCCGATGCAGCGCAGCGCGGCGGCCGCCAGCACGCCCTCGGGCGCGCCGCCGACGCCCCAGTACAGGTCGACGCCGCTGTCCGCCCGGCTGGTCGCGATCACGCCGGAGACGTCGCCGTCGCTGATCAGCATGATCCGGGCGCCGGCCTCGCGCACCTTGGCGATCAGCTCGCCGTGGCGCGGCCGGTCGAGGATGCAGACGACCAGGTCGCCGACCTCGAGGCGCTTGGCCCGGGCCAAGTTCTTCAGGTTGGCCGCCGGCGCCGCGTCCAGGTCGACCACGTCGTCGGGCAGGCCGCCGCCGACCGCGATCTTGTCCATGTAGGTGTCGGGCGCGTGCAGGAACCCGCCCTCCTCGGCCATGGCCATCACGGCGAGGGCGTTCTGGCCGCCCTTCGCGGTGATCGTCGTGCCCTCGAGCGGGTCCAGCGCGATGTCGATCTTGGGCCCGCCGGCGCCGACCTTCTCGCCGATGTAGAGCATCGGCGCCTCGTCGCGCTCGCCCTCGCCGATGCGCACCGTGCCTTCGATCGCCAGGCCGTTCAGGGCTTCGCGCATGGCGTTGACCGCCGCCCGGTCGGCCGCCATCTCGTCGCCGCGACCCATCAGCCGCGAGGCCGCCAGCGCCGCCATCTCGGTCACGCGCACCGCCTCCAGCGCCAGGTTTCGATCCATATGGTCCGCCATGGCCCCTTCTCCTCCTGCGCGCACGCGCACCGCCCCGGCGTGGGCGGCCGCCCGCGATTCGTCCCGTTCGATTTTGACCCCTTCGAGGGGCAGCCTACAAGCCTTCGATGGCAGCGGCCCTCTAGCAGGCTGCCGAAGAAGGCCGCGGCGGACCGTCGCCCACCCAACGTGCCGCCCCCGCGACGCGAAAAGAAACCGTGCCCACATCTTGCAAAAACGGACATCAGAGGATGAGGGCAACTCCTTGAAGACGCTCACCCGCACGATGACAGCAACTCCTTGAATAAGCTCACGCTCACACTGAGCTTCCTCATCCCGAGCCTGTCGAGGGACGAAGTGCGAGGGTGAGCCGTCGCACGTTTTCAGCAACCGGCTAAAGCGCCTCGATGCGGATCACGCGGGGTCCCGCCTATTCGCCGGAACGACGGCCGTGGAGAAGGCGCGCGGACAGGTTGGGGACGACAAATATCGAGGGGCCAAGCGCAATGATCATTGTGAGATTGTAGACATGATCATTAAGCACAATTCCAGAAAGTGTGTTAGATATCAGGTATACAGAAACGTAACCAAGTGGACAGAAAACCAGAATAGACATGCTCACGCCAAAACGTAAATTGACTGGTTTTGCTGTCTTGAATTCCTTTGTCGTAAGAAAACCAACGCTCCCTCCGGCAATCACGAGAAATATCACAAGAACGATAACGGCTTGGCCCACGTCACCGCCCCAAAACGCGTCCTGAACGCCGATCCTCGCCACCATCTCTGAAATCGCTATGGCAAGGATGGCAATGAAGCCTCCCCAAACACCCCCGACCCCGGCGTTGGTCAGCCACAGGACCCATCGGCTGCGGTCCATAGCGGGCTCAGGCGCGCGGTCCTGCATTTCTCAACGATCCGCTCCGCCGGGGCGGCCCGTGGACCGCGCCGCGGGAAAACGAGCGCTCTCGGTGAGATCCTGGCAGGGCTTCAGAATGAATACCTCAGGCCGAGCATCACATTGTGGCTGCCATACTCGGTCTCGAAGTTCTGAAATTCCGGGTCGGAAGTGCCAAGGTAAAGATAGCTGAGCGTCATGCCCCAGTTCGGCGTGAAGCTGTAGGCCAAGCCAGCGATGCCCTGATAGGCGAAGACCGTATCCGACTCCGAGCCGCCCGAATCGAAATCCAGCTCGTGAATCGCGAAGCCGACGCCGCCACCGATGTACGGCACAAGCCGGCTCGAGCCGGCCGGACTGCCGGACATGCGGCCAAGGTCGAAGTCGTAATAGACGTTCAGCATGTTGGTGATGGTGTAGAGATCGGCCGCCCCGTCGAAGGTACCCGACCCATCGATCTGGACCGTGTCGATCTCGGCGCCGCGAAAGCCGAACTGATACTCGAGGCGAAGTCCCATATCAAAGGATGTGCCGAACGCGAAGTCCAAGGCGACGGCGGTGTCGTAGGAAAGTTCGCCGGTCACGCCGAGTTCCTCGAAGTCGGCATCATCGACAAAAGTCGCGCCAAGACGCACCTCGCCGTACAGGCTACCGGGAGTTCGCGCCATGGCCCCCTGAGTCAAAAAACCTGACAGAAACAATGCCGCCCAGGCGGCCCGGGTCAGAGTTTTCATTACGGAAAGTTCCTCTCTTGCAGATCGACGATCGACGGCCCGTTCCAGGGCGCATCTCGCAGCCCAGACGTGTATGCGAGCCAAACTATTCGCAAGTCTGCTAAGAAACCGTGAAGCTGGCGAGCTCCGGGCTGCGACCACCCGGAGATTCGGACCAGCATGTCGCCGGCTAAAGCGCCTCGATGCGGATCATGCGGGGCGGCTCGAGGACGGCCTCGAGGGCGACGATGCGCGCCAGCGCCCGGGCCATGCGGGCCTCTTCGGTCTCGTGGGTGGTGAGGACCACGGGCACGGCCTCGCCGGGCGCGCGGCCGCGCTGGATCATGGCCTCCATCGAGATCTCCTCGTCGCGCAGGGCGGCGGCCACGTCCGCGATCACGCCCGGGCGGTCGACCACCATGAGGCGCACGTAGTAGCAGCCCGTATGGCGCTCCATCTGCAGCGAGGGCACCGCCTTCAGGCGCGCCGCCGGCAGCGCGAAGGTCGGCAGGCGGATGCCGCGGGCGATGTCGATCAGGTCCGCGACCACCGCCGAGGCGGTCGGTCCGGCGCCCGCCCCGCGGCCCTCGAGCAGGATGGAATCGACGAAGTCCCCCTCGGCGACGACCGCGTTGAACACGCCCTCGACGTTGGCGATCGGCGCCGCTTTACGCACCATGCAGGGATGCACGCGCTGCTCCACGCCGCCGTCGATCTGACGCGCGAGGCCGAGCAGCTTGATCCGGTAGCCAAGCTCCTCGGCATAGACGATGTCGAGCGCCGAGACCTCGCGGATGCCCTCGATGTGGACGCCCTCGAAGTCGACCTCGCAGCCGAAGGCGAGCGCGGTCAGGATCGCCAGCTTGTGCGCCGCGTCGACGCCGTCCACGTCGAAGCTCGGATCGGCCTCGGCGTAGCCCAGCTTCTGCGCCTCGGCCAGCACCTCGCCGAACTCGCGGCCGCTGTCGCGCATCGTCGAGAGCACGTAGTTGCAGGTGCCGTTCAGGATGCCGTAGATGCGCGACACCGCGTTGGCGGCGAGGCCCTCGCGCAGCGCCTTGATGACCGGGATGCCGCCGGCCACCGCCGCCTCGCAGGCGAGCGCCGCGCCGGCCGCCTCGGCCTGGCGCGCGAGCGCCGTGCCGTGGTGGGCGATCAGCGCCTTGTTCGCGGTGATCACGTGCTTGCCGCCGGCCAGGGCGGTCTCGACCACGTCTTTCGCGATGCCGTCGGCGCCGCCGATCAGCTCGAGCACCACGTCGACCTCCGGGTCGGCCGCCAGCGCCAGGGCGTCCTCGAACCAGCGCACGGCGGAGAGGTCCAGGCCGCGGTCCTTGCGCCGGTCGCGCGCAGAGACGGCGGAGACCAGAACCGGCCGGCCGCAGCGCTCGGCGATCAGCTCGCCGTGCGCCTGCAAGAGCGCGAGCGTGCCGGCGCCCACCGTGCCGAGCCCGGCCACGCCGATCCTGAGCGCCTGGGTCATGAGGCCCGCTTCCTCGCGGCCTTGCCCGGCCGCACGCCGCGCTTCTTCAGGAAGGTCTTGATGCCGCGCACCGCCTGGCGCGTCCTGTGCTCGTTCTCGACCAGGGCGAGGCGCACGTGCTCGTCGCCGTACTCGCCGAAGCCGACCCCCGGCGAGACCGCGACCTTGGCTTCGGTGAGCAGCAGCTTGGAGAACTCGAGCGAGCCGGCCTCGGCGAAGGCCGGCGGCACCGGCGCCCAGGCGAACATCGTGGCCGGCGGGCTGGGCACCTCCCAGCCGGCCGCCGCCAGACCGCCGATCAAGACGTCGCGGCGCGAGCGGTAGCGCTCGCGCATCTCGTCGACGCAGTCCTGCGGGCCGTTGAGCGCCGCCGTGGCGGCCACCTGGATCGCCGTGAAGGCGCCGTAGTCGACGTAGGACTTCACCCGGGCGAGCGCGGCGATCAGCTTGGCGTTGCCGCTGCAGAAGCCGACGCGCCAGCCGGGCATGGAATAGGTCTTGCTGAGCGAGGTGAATTCGACCGCGACCTCCCGTGCGCCCGGCACCTGGAGGATCGAGGGCGGCGGCTGCCCGTCGAAGTAGACCTCGGCATAGGCGATGTCCGAGATCACGTAGATGCCGTGCCGCCGGCAGAAGTCGACGATGGCGCCATAGAAGTCCAGGTCGACGACCTCCGCGGTCGGGTTGGACGGATAGTTGATCACCAGCGCCAGGGGCTTGGGAACCGAGTGGCGCACCGCGCGCTCGAGCTGGTCCATGAAATCGAAGCCCGGACCCCACGGCATGGAGCGGATCGCCGCGCCTGCGATGATGAAGCCGAAGGCGTGGATCGGATAGCTCGGGTTCGGCACCAGGATGATGTCGCCGGGGCTGGTGATCGCTTGGCACAGGTTGGCCAGGCCCTCCTTGGAGCCGAGGGTGACGATGGTCTCGCGCTCCGGGTCGAGCTCGACGGCGAAGCGCCGCGCGTAGTAGCCGGCGATCGCCTTGCGCAGGCCCGGGATGCCGCGCGAGGTCGAATAGCGGTGGATGCGCGGGTTCTGCACCGCCTCGACCAGCTTGTCGATCACGTGCCGGGGCGGCGGCTGGTCCGGGTTGCCCATGCCGAAGTCGATGATGTCGTCGCCGGCCGCCCGCCGCGCGGCCTTGAGCTTGTCCACCTCGGCGAAGACGTAGGGCGGCAAGCGCTTGATCTTGTGAAATTCCTGCTCCATGGCCTTCTCGTACTCGGCAAGCGCCCCCCTTGCCTTCCGGCCCGCCGGAACCCCGCCTTCGCCCGGGCCGCGGCGTTCTTGTAGCGGCCAGCGGATTAATATTCCAGGAAGATCTCTACCCGCCGGTTGCCCGCCTCGCCGGTCGGTTGCGACTCGTCGTAGACCGGCTCGCTGTCCGAGGCGGCGACCACCTCCATGTCCCCGGACCCGGCGCCCAGCTCCGTCAAGGCCAGGGCCACGTTCCGCGCCCGGTCCAGCGACAGCTTGAAGTTGGCCAGCCGGTGCGCCGCCGGGTCCGGCGCCTTGGGACGCCGGCTGGCGTGCCCGATCACGTGGATCAGGCCGCCGCGCTGTTGCTGCAACAGGACGATGTCACCCAAGACCCGCCGGTCCCGGGCGTCCACGCGGGTCGAATCGTCCAGGAAATAGATGACGCCGACCAATTCGCCGCGCTCGGCCGGGCCGTCCGGCCCCGCAGGGGTGCCCGGCCCGGCTCCCGGCTGGGTTCCCGGTGGCGCGACGGGCGGCGCAATGGGGGGCAGCGCGACGGTTTGCGCGGCGTCCGCCGGCGCCGCGCTCCGCGGCGGCGGGCCCGGGGCCGGCCCGGGGGGCACCGGGCGGGTCGAAACGGCGGGGGGCGAAACGCCGGGGGCCGAACCCGGCCGGACGGCGGGATGCGGCGCGCGCGGCGGGGACGGCTCGGCGCCGCCACTCCCGGCATCGGGGCCATCTACCGTAAAGCTGGCCAATTCACGGTCCGCCACGAGGCCGCTGGTCCATTGGTTCCGCTGGTGCTGAAGGCTGGGTCGGGGCGCCTCTTCCGGCATGCTGCCCAGCGAAGGATAGGGCCCAGGCTCCGCCATCCCGGCCGCGGCGATGCGCTCCGGCGGGGCCGCGGGGCCGCTGAACCATTCGGCCGGGTCGATCCAGCCGGGCGGCGAACAGGCGGCCAGCCAGAACGGCATGGCCAGAACGATCGCCGCCCGGCTCGCTGCGCCAGACGCAGGGCCCGCGCCGCCCGCCTGCGGAAGACGTCTCCTCACCGGGTCCATGGCCGATCGACCTCTCCGTTTGGCGCCTTTGGCATGTCCTCGTTCCCCGGTTCCGCGCGCCGCGCCCAGGCAGGCCCTGGCATCATCGGCTATTGACAGCCTCCGCCGCGCGGGGTACCTCCCGCACTGCAACATGACGGGCCGACGGTCACGCCGCACTGCGGCACGCGCTGCTCCCGGGGTCCGTTACGGCCACGAAAGCGCAAGCTAAAGAACATAAGGAAGCCGATATGTCTGAGCAACAGGGCCAGGACGCCAAACTGCCCGACCCCGTTGAGCTGACCAAGTCGATGGGCGAGATCGCCGAGAAGAGCCAGAAGATAGTGTCCGACTGGCTCGACCGGCAGACCAGCGCCGGGGCCGCCCCCAAGGGCCTCGACCCGCTCAATATCGGCGGCGCCTTCCTCGAGATGACCGCGCGCATGATGAGCGATCCGGCCAAGCTGGTTCAGGCCCAGATGAACCTCTGGCAGGACTACATGCAGCTCTGGCAGTCCACTACCCAGCGGCTGATCGGCGGATCGGGCGAAGCCGCGTTCCAGCCCGCGGGCGACGACCGGCGCTTTTCCGACCCGGCCTGGGACGAGAACCACGTCTTCGACTTCATCAAGCAGTCCTATCTGCTGAGCGCCCGCTGGGTCCAATCCACCGTACAGGAGGTCGAGGGCCTGGACGACAAGACCGCCAAGAAGGTGGACTTCTACACCCGCCAGTTCGTCGACGCCATGGCGCCCTCCAACTTCGTCATGACCAACCCCGAGGTGCTGCGCTCGACCATGGAGTCGGGGGGCGAAAACCTGGTCAAGGGGCTGCAGAACCTGCTCGACGACCTGGACCGGGGCAACGGCCGGCTGCAGATCAAGATGGCCGACCCCGATGCCTTCGAGGTCGGCCACAACATCGCGGTGACGCCGGGCAAGGTGGTCTATCAGAACGACCTGATCCAGCTGATCCAGTACACGCCCACGACCGAAAAGGTCTACAAGCGGCCGCTGCTGATCATTCCGCCCTGGATCAACAAGTACTACATCCTCGATCTGCGCGCGAAGAACTCCTTCGTCAAATGGGCCGTGGCCGAGGGCTTCACCGTCTTCGTGATCTCCTGGGTCAACCCCGACGCCAAGCTCGCCCAGAAGACCTTCGAGGACTACATGCTGGAGGCCCCGCTGGCGGCGCTCGAGGCGGTCGAGGCGGCGACCGGCGAACCCGACGCCAACGTCGTCGGCTACTGCCTGGGCGGCACGCTGCTCGCCGCCACCCTGGCCGCCATGGCGGTCAAGAAGGACGATCGCTTCAAGAGCGCGACCTTCCTGACCACGATGACCGATTTCACCGAGGCGGGCGAGCTGGGCGTGTTCATCGACGAGGAGCAGCTGGCCTCGCTCGAGGAGAAGATGCACGAGCGCGGCTATCTCGAGGGCGCCGAGATGGCGACCACCTTCAACATGCTGCGGGCCAACGACCTGATCTGGTCCTTCGTGGTCAACAACTACCTGCTGGGCAAGGACCCCTTCCCCTTCGACCTCCTGTACTGGAACGCGGACTCGACCCGCATGCCGGCGGCCATGCACAGCTTCTATCTGCGCAAGATGTACCAGGAGAATCTCTTGGTGAAACCGGGAGGCATCGAGCTGACCGGGGTGCCGATCGACCTGACCAAGATCGAGCTTCCGGTCTTCATGCTGTCGACCCGCGAGGACCACATCGCGCCCTGGCGGTCGACCTATGCCGCGACGCAGCTGTTTTCGGGGCCGGTCAAGTTCGTGCTCGCGGCCTCGGGCCATATCGCCGGCGTGGTCAACCCGCCGGCCGCGGGCAAGTACGGCCACTGGACCAATGCCAAGAACCCGAAGAACCCGGAGTCCTGGCTGAAGGGCGCGACCGAGCACAGCGGGTCGTGGTGGCCGACCTGGTCCAAGTGGCTCGCCGGAAAGAGCGGCGCCAAGGTCGCCGCCCGGCAGCCGGGCGACGGCAAGCTGAAGGTCGTCGAGGACGCCCCCGGCGCCTACGTCAAGGTCAAGGCGCACGACTGACGCATCCCGGGGCCGTTCAGGCTCCGAAGGGCTCCCGCATCATCGAAAGACAGTCCGGCCCGGGTTCGGCCAGGTGCGGCTCATACCAAGGGTGCCTGACGAGGCCCCCTTTGACGGCGGCGAAATGGTCTCCTGGGTAGGCGCGGCGCCCAACGGGGTTCGCTGAGCAAGGCCGGCGCATAAGGGTAAGCGCCGCAGCGCACCCAGGAGGCCATTTCGCCCCATCGCAGGCCGCGCCCGACGAACGGGCAAAGGCCCGGCGTTCAACTAAGCAGGCATCGGGGATCCTTGGTGTCAGACCGTGATGTCGAGCTGCTGGCCGCGTTCGGGGCGGCCGCCGCCGGATTCCGGACGGCCCTGGTCCTCGGCGTTGGGGCGCTCGTCGGGCTCCGCCGCCGTCACCGGCCGGTCGGTTTCCGCCTTGTCGTTCTGCGCGGCCGCCGGCGCGTTGGCCACCGGGGCCGGAGCATTGCCCTGGGCCGTGGGGGCCGGAGGCACGAGTGGATTTGCTACAATCATAGGATATAGCATAATACAGCTAGTCGAATTTTGCAAGTTTGTTCAAACGGGATTTGAAGCGTATTTCATTGATATTTATATAGAATTCGAGATTTCTTCCGTGATGGCACGTACCTGCGCACAGGCCCGCCGGCCTAAGGCTCCACCTCGAACTTCGCGACCGCCTCCTCGTTCCAGGCGATGCCGGTGCCCGGCACGTCGGGGATCTCGACCTGCCCGTTCTCGACTCGCAGCGGATCGGCCAGGACCGGGGCGGCCCAGTCGACGTATTCGGGCAGGTAGCGGGTCGGCGTCACCGCCATCAGGTGGCGGGACACCTCCGGGAAGATGTGGCTCGACAGCTCGATGTTCGCGGCCCCGGCGTCGGGGGCTGCGCAGAATTAGGGTCGTAGAATTAGGGTCAGACCCTAATTTTCGCTAATTCTCGCACGCGCATCCCACGCTTGCGCTTGCCGGTCACTATGCCATGCCCTCTTGTCGAGTCCCGAGGCCGGATCCACTCACGGCTCGGCAACGGAGGCGGGCGCGCGGTCGCCGGGCAGCGGTTTGGGGCGCAGCAGCGCGAGGGCCAGCGGCCCGCCCAGCATGACCAGGCCCATGTGGCCGAAGGCGAGGCCCCAGGCGAGCACGCTCTGGCCGCCGGCGAGATCGAGCACGAGGCCGAAGACCAGCGGCCCGAAGAAGGAGCCGGTGAAGCCGAGCGTCGAGTGCATCGCCATGGTCGCGCCGCGGTAGCCCGGCGCCGCGCTGCCCAGCGCGCCGGCCGTCACCGAGGCCGATTCGCCGCTCACCGTAAAACCCTGGAGCACGCAGAACAGCACCACGACGAGGTAGGGCAGCGCGGCGGTGAAGCCGATCGTGAAGCAGAGCAGGGCCGAGGCCCCCATGATCAGCGCCACGGTGCGGCGCCGGCCGAACCGCATCGACAGCTCGTTGCCGAGGATGCTGGTCGGCATGCCAAGGAGAATGACCGCCGCGGCGATCATCGTCGGGTCCAGGAGCAGCAAGACCAGGAACGCGACGATCCAGGAGCGGAAGCCGAAGAGCTCCCAGTTGTGAACGGTGTAGCAGAGCGTATAGGCGAGCGCCGAGCGGTTGCGCAGCACCGGTCGGAAGTCGAGCAACGCCGTGTCCGGCGCGTGCAGGTGGTGCGGCGCGCTGCGCGGCACCAAGAGCAGGACGAGCAGGCCGGCCAGGACGGCCGCGGCGCCCGGTCCGGCGAAGGCCCAGCGCCAGCCCGGCCCCTCGGCCAGCAGGCCCGCCAGAGGAAACGAGAGCGCCGCGCCGATCCCGAAGCTCGAGGTGTAGAAGGCCACGGCGCGCGACTGGTGCTCCGTCCCGACGTGGTCCGAGAGCGCCTTGAGGCCCGGCATGTAGGTCCCGGCAAGGCCGACGCCGGCCAGGCCGCGGAACAGGAGTGCGCTCCAGAAGCCCTCGGCGAAGACCGCGAAGCCGAGGCCGGCCGCGCCCGCCAGCGCCGCGCTCAACAGGTAGATGCGCTTCGGGTCGACCCGGTCGGTCAGGCTGACCAGGATCGGCACGGCCAGCGTATAGCCGGCGAAGAAGATCGCGCTGATCCAGCCGGCATCGGTGTTGGAGAGCTGCCAGGTCTCCCGGAAGAAGGGCAGCAGCGCCGCGAAGGTCGAGAAGCCCAGCATGGTGAGCACCTCGGCCAGGCAGACCGCCGCGATCAGTCCCACTGTAGAAAGACGCGCCACCCTGTCCCCGCACTCTCGAAAGGAGCCGGTATCGGCCCCGCGCGCACCGCGAGTCGCGCCCTACTCAGTCGCCCCGCCGCCCGCGACGTATTCCGCCGCCAGCTCGCCGTAGTGCCGGGCGATGTAGGCCATCATATCCTTCTCCTCGTCGTTGATCGCGCGCGCCCGGCGGGCCGGGCTGCCGACCCAGAGCTCGCCGGCGCCGACCCGCTTGCCTGGCGCGACCAGGGCGCCCGCGGCGACCATGGCGCCCGGCTCCACCACCGCCAGGTCCATGACCACCGAACGCATGCCGAGGAAGCTGCCGTCCTCCAGCGTGCAGGCGTGAATGAGCGCCATGTGCCCGATCGTCACGTCGTCGCCGATCAGGGTCGGCATGCCGCCGCCGGTCTCGCGGTAGTCGCCTTCGGGGTCGTGGTTGACGTGCACCACCGTGCCGTCCTGGATGTTGGTGTTGCGCCCGACGCGGATCCTGTTGCCGTCGCCGCGCAGCACGCAGCCGTACCAGACCGACGCGCCCGGCCCGATCTCGACGTCGCCGATCAGGGTCGCGGTTTCGGCGACGAAGGCGTCTTCGGCAACCTTCGGGGTGATGCCCCGGAAGGGGACGATGATGCCGACCATTGGCGGCCTCCCCTCGTTGTTGCGACGGCGCGTTGGTTAAACCGATCGCGTGATGCCGCCGTCGACGCGGAGGTTCTGGCCGGTGATGTAGCCCGCCTCGTCCGAGACCAGGAAGGCAGCGGTCGCCGCGATCTCCTCGACCGTGCCGTAGCGGTCCATCGGGATGCGGGCGCGAAACTCCTCGCGTTCCGGCAGGCTGTCGATGAATCCCGGCAGGATGTTGTTCATGCGGATGTTCTGAGAGGCATAACGGTCCGCGTAGAGCTTGGTGAAGGCCGCCAGGCCCGCCCGGAACACGCCGGAGGTCGGGAAGGTCGCCTCCGGCTCGAAGGCGGCATAGGTCGAGATGTTGACGATCGCCCCCTTCCCCTGTTCCTCCATGACCGGCGTCACCAGCCGGCACATGCGGATCACGTTGAGCAGGTAGACGTCCATGCCCAGGTGCCAATCGTCGTCGCTGATCTTCAGGACCGGGCCCTTCGGGCCATGGCCGGCGCTGTTGACCACCGCGTCGATGCGCCCGAACTCCGAACGGGTGCGGTCGACCAGGCGCGCGAGGTCCGCGGGGACCAGGTTCGAGCCGGTCACGCCGACCCCGCCGAGCTCTTCGGCGAGCGCCTCGCCCTTGCCCGAGGAGGACAGGACCGCGACCGCGTAGTCGCGGCGCGCCAGCTCCCGCGCAACGGCCGCGCCCATGCCGCTGCCCGCCGCCGTAACGATCGCAACCGGCCGTTCCGTCATATCCGTTCCTCCATGCTGTTTCGTTGATCCATCGGAATATGCACCGCGGCCGCCGCGCCGTCACGGGAACAGCGGCTGCTGCTCCAGTCCCAAGGTCTCGGGCAGTCCGAACATGACGTTCATGTTCTGGATCGCCTGGCCGCTCGAACCCTTGACCAGGTTGTCGAGCGTCGAGACCAGGATCGCCCGGCCCGGCAGCCGGTCGGCGAAGACGCCGAGCAGGCAGAAGTTGGAGCCGCGCACGTGGCGGGTCGCCGG
>CAMYKD010000028.1 GCA_947258885.1 uncultured Kiloniellales bacterium
CACCAGGCGCTTGGCCATGTCGAGGCCCAGCGGCTCGAGCCCTTTCATCAGCGGCGTGATCTCCTCGACGAAGCGCCCGGCGAAGGGATTGGCCACGGCCGCGGCGACGGCGCCGCGCAGCAGTGGCCGGGCCGCGCTCTCGCCGCCCTCATGGTGGATCTCCTCGACGGTCGCCAGGATTTTGCGGACTCTGGGCGTCTCCATGTCTCCCCTCCTCATGCGGCGGCCGGCAAGGCGCGCGCGAGCGCATCTCCGACCACTCGGAACCGACCGTTCAGCGTCAGCACCGCGCCGAAGATCAGGCCTGCCGAAAGCATAGACCGGGCCGCGGCCTCTCCGCCAGTGAGAGCCGTCATGACGGCCTCTTCGTCCAGCGCGCCGACTGCCAGCGTGACCGGCAGGTCGCCCAGGTCGCTGTCGAGGTCGAGCGCGCGGGCCGGCCGGCGCTCGATCGCCGGATGGTCGAGATCGACCGCGTTGGCGATCAGCGTCGCCGCCACGTCGGCGGCCGCGGCGGTTTCCGCCAGCACGGTGACAGCATCGGCAATGCCGAGGCTGAGGCTGCGCCCGCCCCGCCCCGAGGTAGCGACGCCGCGCACCGGCATCCTTGCGGTGACCGTGAAGGAGCCGTCGAGGTCCGCGCGCTCGGGCCGGGCCGCCAGGCCGACCTCGAAGGCGGCGCCGGGCGCCAGGTAGAGCGCGATGTCGCCGCCGTCGTTGACATAGGCGCGGTCGAGCCGCCGGCCCGCCGCGAGCGCGGCCAGCATCTCGTCGGCCACCGCCCCCGCCACCGCCGCCATGGGGGTCACGTGGACGCCGCGGTGCGGCCAGACGGCCGTGGCCATGCGCCGGGCGACGGGGCCGGCGAAGACGGGCGGCAGTTCCCCGACCGGCCGGCGCAGCACCGGCAGCTCCGCCACCAGGGTCTCCAGGATGTCCGCGAAGCGGGCGATCGTCTGATCGTAAGCGCGCCTGACCTCACGCTCGGGCCCGAAGGCCTCGATCACCAGGTCGATCGGACCGTGGTTGAGGTGCAGGCGCCGGCCGTCCGGCAGCAGCACAGCCTGGGGCCCCGAAGCCATGTCAGTCCGCCTCGCCGTCCGGGCCGAAGGGCCACGGATTGTCCGGCCGCCATCGGGTGACCTGCACGGCACCCTTCTCGCCGACGACGCCGAGGTCGCGCAGGTCGTCCATGTGGCCGCCTAGTGCCCGATAGTCCTCGAGCCGCATGGTGAACTCGATCGGGCCGACCAGGGCCGGGGTCGGCACGTAGCCGAAGGCGTGCTCGGGCATGCGCGTCACGTCGACCATGATGGTGATGCCGCCGCCCGGCCAGACGTAGACCGGCGCGCCGCCGCAAGTGACCCGGGTCAGCGACTCTTTCACCGAGCGGGTCAGGCGCACCGGGTTCTCGGTCACCCCGGCGCGCAGGCTGCCGCCGGCGCCGGCCATGAACAGCACGGAGACGAGCGCGGGCTCGCAGTTCTCGCCGATCCGCTCGACCACGCCGACCAGCGGCTCGGGCAGTTCGGCCGGCGCGGGCTCGAGGTCGTTGTCCAGCTCGAAGTAGGCGGCGTCCTCGCCGGTTGTGCTGACCATCAGGAGGCGCAGGCCCGGGCGGGCCGTCTTGGGATCGATCTTCTCGATGATTGTGAGCGGGTCCGTGATATCCGTGCCGCCCCAGCCGGTGCCCGGCTCGGCGACCTGGAAATAGCGCCCGGGGGTCGACTTGCGGCCGCGCACGCGGATGCCCGAGGGCGTCATGCCGAGGAAGCGCCCGGCCTGGTGCTCGGTGAGCACGCCGGTGATGTGGTCGTCGACCACGATGACCTCGTCGACCTTGCCGTGCCACTGCCGGGCAAACATGCCGATGGTCGCCGAGCCGCAGCCGACCCGCATGCGCGCCTCTTCCACGCCGTTGATGACCGGCGGCTTGCCGGCCTGGACCGAGAGCCCGGCGCCGCCGTCCACTGTCAGTTCGACCCGTTCCTTGTTGCCCAGGGCGAGCATCATCCGGCAAGTGACGTTGCCTTCCTTCTTGCTGCCGCCGGTCAGGTGGCGCACGCCGCCCAGGGCCAGCATCTGCGAGCCGTACTCCGCGGTCGTGACGTGGCCGACCTGCTCGCCCTCGCAGCGCACCGCCGCCTGCTCGGGGCCGATGAATCGGTCGGTGTCGATCTTCAGCTTGAAGCCGCAGTAGCTGAAGATGCCCTCGGTCACCACGGTCACCATATCGACGTTCTCGTGACGGCTCGATACGATGAAGGGCGCGGGCTTGTAGTCCGGATAGGTGGTGCCGGAGCCGATCCCGGTCAGAAAGGTATCGGACGCCGGCACGAGGCTGCCGTCCCACTGGCCCGCCTGGCTGAGAAAGGGCACGAACTTGCTGTCGCTCTCCGCGGCCCGCTGCGCCAGCACGACCGGGTCCATGCGGGCGAGCGTGCCCTCCGCGTTGCCGTAGCGCCCGCAGGCGCCGGTGCGCCCCTGCCGGATGCGGCACAGCACCGGGCAGGCGTCGCAAACGACGATGTCGGCCTCGTCAGTCATTTCCGCCGTCCCTTTCGCGGGCCAGGATCGCGGCGCGCAGCCGGTCGGGCGTTACCGGCAGCCGGGTCATGCGCAGCCCGGTCGCCTGGTATATCGCGCCCAGGATCGCCGGCGCCGTGGGAATCAGCGCCGGCTCGCCGATGCCCTTGGCGCCATAGGGGCCGAGCGGCTCCGGGTCCTCGACGATGATGACCTCGATCTCCGGCATGTCGCCGACGGTCGGGATCAGGTAGTCGTGCAGGTTCTCCGTGCGGCCCGGCAGGTATTCCTCCATCAGCGCCAAGCCCAGACCCTGGGCGATGCCGCCGTGGATCTGGCCTTCGACCTGCACCGGGTTGATCGCCCGGCCGACATCGTGGGCGGCCACCATGCGCCGGACCTTGACGGTGCCCAGATCGACATCGACCTCGACCTCGGCGATCTGGGCGGCGAAGCCGTAGGTGCCGTAGGGTGTGCCCTGGCCATTCTCGTCCAGCTTGGTGGTCGGCGGGTCGAAGGTGCCGCTGCCTCGGAGCACGTCGCCGGCCGCGAGCTCGGGCAAGGCCGCGAGATCGATCTCGTGCCGGTCCGCGCCGTCCCGGACCACGATGCGCCGCTTGCCGATCTTGATCTCCGCCTTCGGCCCGGCGTTGGTCAGCCGCAGGACCTGGGCGCGCAGGTCGGCGCCGGCCAGCTCCGCCGCCTTGCCCGACACGAAAGTCTGGCGCGAGGCCGAGCTCTTGCCGGCGTCGGCCGTCCGGTCGGTGTCGCCCATGACGTAGCCGACTGTCCCCGCGGGAACGCCCAGGGCGTCGGCGCAGATCTGGACCATGATTGTATTGGACCCCTGCCCGATGTCGGCTACGCCGTTGTAAAGCGTCACCCTGCCGTCGCGCGATACGCCGACGGTCATGGTCGAGGGGTTCGAGATCGAGGTATTGCCGCAGCCGTACCACATGCAGCCCACGCCGACGCCCCGCTTTACGGTCTTCTTGACCGCATTGCGCATCACCGCCGCGGTCCGCCAGTCCTCCCAGTAGGGTTGCACCTTCTCGAGGCAGTCCACCAGGCCGACGCTGGCCTCCAGCCGCTGGCCCGTCGCCGTCTCGAGACCGGCGGCCATCGCGTTCTTGATTCGGAACTCGATCGGATCGATGCCGGCCTGTTCGGCCATCATGTCCATCAGGGCCTCGTGGGCGAGCGCCGCCTGAGGCACGCCGAAGCCGCGGAACGCGCCGGCCGGCGGCTCGTTGGTCAACACCGCGGTCGAGCTCGCCGCCACGTTGGGCACGAAGTAGGGGCCCGTGCAGTGCACCGGTACCCGGTCGGCCACGGTCGGGCCCCAGGAGGCATAGGCGCCGGTGTTGAAGTCGCCGTGGAACCGGAAGGCCGTGATCTCGCCCTCGTCCGTGCAGCCGGCCCGGGCGGTGATCCGCGCCGGGTGCCGCTTGGTCGAGGCGGCCATGGATTCCGGGCGGGTGTAGGCGCAGCGCACCGGCCGCCCGGTGAGCCAGGCCGCGAGCGCCAGCAGCGGCTGTACGGATACGTCCAGCTTGCCGCCGAAGCCGCCGCCGCAGGCCGAGGGCACGATGCGCACCTGCTCGGGCGCGACGCCCAGCACCTGGGCGGTTTCGTCCCGATCCATGTAGGGTGCCTGGGTCGTGACCGTGACCTCGATCCGGTCGCCGACGCGCCGGGCGCAGCCCGCCTCGGGCTCGATGTAGGCGTGCTCGACGAAGCCGGTCTGCCAAGCCCCCTCGACCACGTGATCGGCCGCGGCGAAGCCGGCCTCCACGTCGCCCTTCACTAGCCTGCCGCGGGTCAGCACGTTGTCCGGCTTGTCCTCCTGGACCGCCGGGGCGTCGGGCGCGAGCGCCGCCTCGATACCGGCCACGGCTTCCTGCGCGTACCACAAGATCGGGATCTCCTCCTCGGGGATGGCCCGGACGGCGGCGGCCTCGCCGACCAGGGCCAAGACCGCCTCGCCCCGATAGCGCACCCTGTCCTCGGCCAACACCGGCTGGTCCTTGATGTGAGGATAGATGCCGAAGCCGTTGTTGCCCGGCACGTCGTCCGCGGTGAGCACGCGCAGCAGGCCCGGATGATCGGCGTAGAGCCGGTCCAGCGTGCCGATCGTGAAGCGGGCGCGAGCATAAGGCGCGCGCGCGACCCGCAGCAGCAGGGCGTCGCGCGGCGCGACGTCGTCGCCGAAGGCCTCGACGCCTGTCAGCTTCGCCTGGCCGTCGATCTTGGCCAGACGCGCGCCCACGGCGGCCCCGGCCGGCGGGTCGACCGGCGGCGCTTGGGCCTTGGCCACGTCCAGGATCGCCTCGACGATCTTGCGGTAACCGGTGCAGCGGCACAGCACGCCGCCCAGGGCGTCCATCACCGCGCGCCTGTTCGGCTTGGCGTTGCGCCGCAGCAGGTCGCTTGCCGCCATGAGCATGCCGGGCGTGCAGATGCCGCACTGCGCCGCCCCGTGCCGGTGGAAGGCCTGCTGCAGGGCATTCAGGCCGCCCTTCGCGGCCAGGCCCTCGACCGTGGTGACATCCCGGCCCGCCACCTGACCCGCCGGCACCATGCAGGCACAGACCTGCTCGCCGTCGAGCAGCACCGTGCAGGCGCCGCAGTCGCCGGCCTCGCAGCCGACCTTGGTGCCCTTGAGCCCCAGGTCCTCGCGCAGCACCTCGGACAGGCGGGACCCCGGGTCCACCGCGGCGCTGACGGCGGCGCCGTTCAAAGTGAACTCGACTGTCCGGCTCTCGCGCTTCATGGCGCTATCATCAGCCGGGCCAGCGCCCGGCGCACGAGGGTCAGCGCCGCGTCCCGCCGATAGGCCGCGGTGCCCCGGATGTCGTCGATCGGGCCGAGGGGCGCCAGGTGCTCGGGCTTGGCCAGGGCCGCCGTCATCGGTCGTCCCGTGAGGTCGGCCTCGAGCGCGCTTAGGCGTTGGGCGACCTCGGAGCAGGCGCCGACGGCGATCCGCAGGTCGGCGATCTTGCCCCCGCGCCCGGGGACCAGGACGCCCGCGACCATGACGATCGAGATCACCATGTACTTGCGCGCGCCCAGCTTGAGGAAGGTGCTGCGCGCGCCCTTACCCGGCTTGGGCACGATCAGCGCAGTGACCAGCTCGTCGTGTCCGCGCTGGGTCCGACGATTGCCGGTGATGAACTCGGACAGCGGCAGCTCGCGCACCCGGTCCCGCGCGCTCAACTCGACCCGGGCGTCGAGCGCCAACAGGCTGGGCACGCCGTCGGCCGCCGGCGAGGCGTTGCACACGTTGCCGCAGAGCGTTCCGGCGTTTTGCACCTGCAGGCCGCCAACCTCGCGGGCGGCCTGCTTGAGACCGTCGAACCAGGCCGGCAGCGGCGCGCGGACCAGGTCGCTCCAGGTCGTGAGCGCCCCGATGCGAACCTGCTTTCGCGTGTCGGCGATGCCGCGCAGCTCCCTGAGCGCGCTGATGTCGAGAACATCTTCGTCGATCTGCCTACCGACCCGTGCCGGATAGTGGTCCGTGCCGCCGGCGACGATCGTGCGCGGACCCTCGCCCAACGCCTCGAGCGCCTGCCCCAGTGCCGTCGGTCTCAGATAAGACCCCATGCCGCCCCGGACCCCCTATGACCAATGCGCGAGACTCTACAAAACCCGGACGACCGAAGAAAGCGGGTCGCGCGATATCATGGCCGGGTGCAGGGGGTTTTGACGACTCCGTAAAACGAAATATAAACCTTCGCGGGATCTTTTCGCAGGCAAGGGCCGTCGAAGCTGCCGGTCCCGACTTTTTGGGAAGCGTCATGGCCGAGCACGAGACCACTGGCAAGACCGTCCTAGTAACCGGCGGGGCGGGCTATGTCGGCAGCCACGCCTGCAAAGCCTTGAGCGCCGCCGGCTACACGCCGGTGGTCTACGACGACCTTTCGACCGGCCACGCCTGGGCGGTCAAGTGGGGTCCCATTGTCGAAGGCAACCTGCTGGACCGCGTGTGCCTGGCGGACTGCCTCGCCCGGTTCAGTCCCGTGGCCGTCCTGCATTTTGCCGCCAAGGCGTTGGTCGGGGAATCGGTGAGCGATCCGCTCGGCTACTACCGCAACAACGTGGCCGGAACGCTCTGTCTCCTGGAGCTGCTGTGCGAGAGCGGGGCGCCGCCGCTCGTGTTCTCCAGCACCTGCGCGACTTATGGCGTGCCGCAACAGGTCCCGATTCCCGAGGACCACCCGCAGGCTCCGATCAACCCCTACGGCGCAACCAAGCTGATGATCGAGCGCATGTTACAGGACTTGGCCCCGGCCCGGGGCCTGCGTTCGGTCGCGCTGCGCTATTTCAACGCGGCCGGCGCCGACCCGGAGGCCGAGATCGGCGAGCTGCACGATCCTGAGCCGCACCTGATCCCCAATGTCCTGGCCGCGGCGCTCGGCCGCCTGGCCGAGGTCACGATCCACGGCGAGGACTACGACACGCCGGACGGCACCTGCATCCGCGACTACATCCACGTGATGGACCTGGCCGAAGCGCACATCCGGGCGCTGGAATACCTGCTGGCAGGCGGCGCGCCCCTGGCGCTCAACCTGGGCAGCGGCGAGGGCGCCTCGGTGCGCGAGGTGATCGCGGCGGCGGAGCGGGTCACGGGCCGCAAGATCCCGGTCGCCGTCGGGCCGCGGCGTCCCGGCGATTCCGACCGCCTGGTCGCCGCCCCGGCGCGCGCCCGCGAGCTGCTCGGCTGGCGCACCGAACGCTCCGACCTGCCGACCCTCATCGCCGACGCCTGGCGCTGGCACGAGACGCAGGCGAGCTGAGCCGGCGGCGGGCGGCATGACGGCGGCGTTTCTGCTCTACTACGCCCTGCTGGTCCTGTGGCTGCCGCTGATCTGGCCGATGCTGCGCCTGAGGCGCGGGGGGCGGCTGGTTCTGGCGGCCGTCGTCGCGGCCGGCCTGGCCGCGGCGCTCTACGAGATTTGGATGACCCTCGGGGCCGCCGCCGAGATCCGACTCGATATCCTGCTGATCGGCCCCGCGCTGCTCGGCCTCTACGCCCTGGCCACCATTGTCCTGTTCGCGGCGAGTTGGCGCCGGGCCGCGGCCGGCCTCGGCTTCGTCGTCCTGCTGATCGGCGGCAGCGCGGCTTATAAGTGGATCTTGCTGGGCCGCGAATCGGAACGCCTGACGGAGGTCTTTCATGCCCGCAACGCGCTCCTGTTCGAGGCCGGGTTCCGGGACCGCGAGACCTACGAGCGCCGTTTCGGGCCGTTTACCGGCATGGCGGGACCGCACCCGACGGGACATTGGCTGGCCGACGGCCCCTCGCGCTTTTCGCGCCTGATCGTCAACGGCGAGGGGCGGGCCTGGCTGTTCTTTCCCTGCGGCGAGACGGAATGCGCCTACGGCCCCGGCGGCAGGGGCCTCGAGCCGGCCGATGCGGCCCCCGGGGCGCAGTGGCACGCCTCCCTGGCGCCACGGGCCGGCACGCCGCTAAAGGTGACCATCGCGCGCGCGGCGGGCGATCGCCTGATGCTCCATGCCAACGACCGGTCGACCGTCTTCGCCAAGGCCCCACCGCCGATCGACCCGGCGCCGGCCCGCCGCTCCCTGGTCTACCTGGGCCCTTTCGCGCAGGTGGCCTGCGAGGGCCCCTACGCCAAGGTCCGTCAGGTCTGGCTCTGGCGCGAGGGGGCGCGACTCTACGCCGTCGGCATCTTCGCCCCACTGGTCGCCGGCCGGCACGCCGGCTTCGTCCAGCCGATCCTCCTGGGCGAGGGCACCCCGGCCGGCGAGGCCTGGACCTTCGCCTGGGAACGCAACGCCAGGTCCTGGACCGCGACCGTCGCCCTGAGTGGGCCCGAGGTGATCCTCACCCTCGCGCGCGCCGGCCAGGAGCCCAAACGCATGGTGCTCGACGCCGCGCCCCTGTTCCGCGACGAGGCCATCGAGCTGGCGCCACTGACCGGGAAGGCCGACTGGGACCACTGGTTCGAGATCGTCCTTGTCGGCCACTTCTCCGCCGGCGATATCCCCGCCTGCTAGCACGGCCGGCGGCCGGCTGTCGTATTCCGCTCAGAACCGGTCGATCACCGTGATGCCGGCGGCGGTATAGTCGTCCATGGCGGCCAGGGACGCGCCCGCCTCCTTGAGCGGGATCGTCTTCGTGACCAGCCGCGCGGGGTCGAGGCGTCCGCCGGCGATCATCTCGAACAGCGCGGGAAAGCGGCTGGCCGCGATGCCGCGCGTGCCCATGACGGAGATCTGCCGGGAGTACACCAGCTCCAGCAGCGGGATCGACGGCTCGGCGTGGCGGCCCAAGGGCATGCCGATCTGGACGTGCCGCCCGAGCTTGCGCAGCCCGCGCACGGAGTTGTGAAACGTCTCGGTGACGCCGAGCGCGTCGATCGAAACCTCCGCCCCGCCGCCGGTCAGCTCGCGCACCGCCGCGCCGACGTCCGCCACGCCGCCCGCGTCGAGCGTCTTGGTGGCGCCCAGCGAACGCGCCAGCGCGAGCGCCTCGTCGTTGACGTCGATCGCCAAAACGGGCGCGCCGAGCGCCGCGCCGATCATGACGGCCGAGAGCCCGACCCCGCCGCAGCCGTGGACCGCCAGCCACTCGCCCGGCCGCAGTCCCGCGCGGTCGACCAGGCCGCGAAACGCGGTGGTGACCCGGCAGCCCATGCCCGCGGCCGCGACGAAGCCCATGGCCTCCGGCAGAGCCACGAGGTTGAAGTCCGCGCGCGGCGCCGGCACCCGCTCGGCAAACGCGCCCCAGGCCGAGAAGCCGACGACGTGCTGATCGGAACAGACGGTCGGGTCGCCGCCCCGGCAGTCCGGGCACTCGCCGCAGGCCAGGATGAAGGGCGCGGTGACCCGGTCGCCCCGCTTGAAGCGACGGCAGTCCGGGCCGACCTCCTCGACCACGCCGGCGAACTCGTGGCCGGGCACGTGCGGCGCGGCGACGTCCGGGTCGGCGCCGGTCCAGGCGTGCCAGTCCGAGCGGCAGACCCCGCAGGCCTCGACCCGGACGACCACGCCGTCCGGCGGGCAGTCGGGCTCCGCCACCTCCCGGACCTCGAGCGGGTCCCGGAATTCGTCGAATATCGCAGCTTTCATGGCAGCCAAGCTCCCCTGCTGGCGCGGTGCCGCGCGGATCGTTGAGGTTAAAGCACGAGACCTCAGCCAGTGTCATGGAAACAATCCGGTCGGAGATCGGAAAAAATGACACCCGACTCTTCGCAAAAATAGAACGTGTGTTTGTTTCTCTCGATAAATTCATTCTTAGGATGTTGTTCACCATCCGTAGAACATGGCTAACAAAAAGAAAATTCAACTTGTAGCGAATTGTAATAAAGTTTATAATTAGTACCATGTTTCGCATCGTCCCCATTATGAGCCGATTACCCACGGTTTCCGGCAAGGCCAGGGCGCCGGTCCGCAATCTGCCGGTGCCCTATCACGCAGCGCCGCCGCAGTCCGCGAATGCCGTGGTCGCAATACCGCCCGTCGCGCGGCCGCGCGCGCAAGACCCGCGACGGGAAGAGCCGGGCGACAACCCACATCTGCGCGGCCTGATCGTCGACATCCTGGTCTGACACCAAAGCACGTCGAATCCCTACCCGGCCGCGCCTATGGGGTCGCCTCCGCGGGGCGGTCGTAGCCGTCGGGGTCCTGCCGCGCGGCAGCGCGGAGGGCGTCGACCTCCCGGCTGAGCCCGGCGGGGTCGGTCTCGAGGCGGGCCTGCCAGTCGTCGAGCAGGCGCGCCAGGCGGGCCAGTCCGCGCGCGCGCACCCGGCCGTAGCCGCGCGCCAGCAGCGCCAGCTCGGCAAGGCCGCGCGCCAGCTCCGCATCGCGCTCCAGGGTTGGGCGCAAGGCGTCCAGCCATTTCTCGATGGCCGCCTGCTCCTGGGCGTAGCGGTAGGTCCGGCGGCGCCAGGGCCTCAGGCCCCGCAGCAGCCGAAAGAGCCCATAACCCCAGGGCGTGTGGGTCGCCAGACGCAGCCGCACCCCGCCCGGTCCGGCCGCCCGGCCGGCGGCGCGCGCCACCCGTCGGCCCAGCAGGGGTGGCAGCAGGCTCGCCAGCTCCTCGGCCCCGGGCTTGAGATAGTCGACGACCCTGAGCGGCGCGTCCTCGGCCAGCCCCAGCCGCCCGCGGATCCCGGCAAAGCGCCCCGGCCGGGTCTTCAGCTGAGCCACGCGCACGACGTCCTCGTAGCTCATCCAGGCTGCCAGGCGCGTCGCGGTCTCGCGCAGCGCGCAGCGCAGCTACGGCGCCTCCGCGGCGAAGCCGGGCAGCGTCTCGAGGCGCCGCAGGTAGAGCCGCGCGTAGTCGAGGTCCTGGTAGTCGGCGAGCCGCGCCAGCGCATGGCCGAGCAGCGGCCGCAGCGCCTCAGGATAGGCCTCCAGCGCCGGGGCCAGCGCCGCCGGGGCCGGCTCGAAAACCAGTGGCCCCTCGCCCACGCCGCCGGCAGCTGTCCCGTCTTCCCGCCCGGCCCGGAGCCCGGCCTCGAAGTCGGCGAGGCTGGCGTCCACGGCCAGCCCCTTGGCGCGGATCGCCGCGCGGCAGTCCTCGTCGTCGAAGGGCAGCACGCCGCTCGCCTGGATGGCGCCGAACAGCACCGCGTTGCCGGGCGCGTCCGGCTGTCCCGAGACCGCCGCGATGTCGAGCGCGACGAGGCGCCCGGCCGCCCGCCGCAGCGGCTCGATCAGCCCGGCCGCGGGCACCGCCCCGTCGCCCGCGACCATCTTCTCGGCGGTGCTGTAGATACGCTTGACGTCGGTGATCACGGTGGTGCGTCCGGTGACCAGCCCGAGGGTGAGCGCCCGCGCGGCCTCCATCGGCTCGAGGGCGGCCAGGATGTCCAGGCCGTCGGCGTCGGGGAACAGACTGAACACCGGCGCCGCGGCCGGCCGCTTGTCCGGGAACAGCTCGAGGTAATAGGTCGTCGCGCCGGTCCGCTGCGCGACACCCGGGATCGAGGTCATCTGTGCGGGGTAACCCGCGGTCTCGGCCGCCTCGGCCAGCCAGCCGGCGAGCACGCCGCCGCCCTGGCCGCCGAGCGCCGAGAGCTGCAGGGTGATCGGCTCGGCCGCGCTCAAGAGGCGCCCATCCAGCGCAGCAGGCGCCGGTTCACCCGCGCCGCGATGCGGTCCCGGAGGCGGGCGTTGGCAATGCCGCTGGCCTTGTGGAAGGCGGGGCAGAGCTGGGCCGCCTGGGCCACCTCGCCGCAGAGGTTGCAGGACGCGCAGGTCTCGTCGACATGGGCCGTCGGACCGTCCTTCAGGGGATCGGTCGCTGGCCTCAGGGTCAGCGACGGACAGCCGCTCAGGCGGATGCAGGAATGGTCGCCGGTGCAGATCTCCGCGTCGACGCCGTAGCGGCTGACGCGCACCGGCCGGCCCTCCCTGGCCGCCCGCGCCTTGAAGGGGTTGCCGCGGCGCTTCTTCGCCAGCATGCATTCGTTGTCCGAGATGATGACCCGCAGCCCCTTCTCCTTGGCGTCGAGCGCCTGGCGCAGGGTCTCCAGCGTCTCCTCGAGGCGGTAGGAATCCGCGCGCCGGACCCAGGATACCCCCAGCCCGCGCAGAGCCTGCTCAATCGAGATGCGGGCCGGCGCGCCGCTCGCCGTCGCACCCGTGGACGGCAGGTGGTGCTGCCCGGTGGCCGAGGCGTAGCCGTTCTCGATGATGATCAGGACGGCATCCAGGCCCTGCCACTGGGCGTGGATCACCCCGGTCGTGAGGCCGTTGTGCCAGAATCCGCCGTCGCCCATCACGGCGACTGTCGGCTGGTCGAGGCTGGCAGCGATCGCGCCGCCGCTAGCCAGGCTGAGCCCGTAGCCGAGCACCGTGTTGCCGATGTTGAAGGGCGGCAGGGCCGCGAAGGTCGAGCAGCCGATGTCGGCCGAGACGTGGAGCGGCCCGCGTTCGCGCATGATCATCTTCAAGGCGGTGAAGATCGGCCGCTCCGGGCAGCCGGTGCAGAAGCCGGGTGGCCGCGCCGTCACCGGCGGCGCGCCGGCCGCCTCCTGCGCCGCCGCGACGTTCTTGTCGATCGCGTCGTTCAGCCCGCCGGCCAGCGCCTTGATCGCCTCCGGCGCGGCCCGGTCCAGATAGGCGGCCACGCCGGCGCGCACGACGCCGGTCACGTATTCGCCGGTCGTCGGGATCAGGTCCTTGCCGTGGATCCGGCAGGCGAGGCCGGATTCCTGCGCGATCGCCTTGATCTGCTGCTCGAGGAAGGCCGGATGGCCTTCCTCGACGACCAGCACGCTCGTCTTGTCCCCGAGAAAACGGACGATCTCCTCCGGCACCAGGGGGTGGATGACGTTGAGCACGAGCAGCGGCACCTCGCTCTCGCCGAAGGCGTCGGCGGCGCCGAGGCGGGCGAGCGCGCGGGCGACCACGCCGTAGGTGCCGCCCTGGAGGACGATGCCGAAGTCGTGGCCGGCGCCGGGCCGGTGCTCGTTCAGCCCCCGCTCCGCGACGAAGCGCCGCGCCGCCGGCAGGCGGTCCTCGATCTTGGCCTTCTCCTGCTCGTAGGTGGAGGGCGGCAGGACGATCCGCCCATAGTCGAATTCGGGCTCCAGCGGCGCATTGCGCCGGCCGCGCGCCGGCGGGCGGTTGTCCTTGCAGACGAAGCTTCCGGTCATGTGGCAGGCGCGGATGCGCAGCGACAGCATGACCGGCAGGTTGGCGGCCTCGGAGAGCTCGAAGGCCTGCTCCGTGAGGTCGACGACCGTCGCCATCTCGGCGCGCGGGTCGATCAGCGGGATCGAAGACTTCAAGGCCGTCGCGTGGGTGCGCTCCTGGATCACGCTGGCGCCCTCGCCGTAGTCCTCGCCGACCACGATCACCGCGCCGCCCTTGACCCCCGCCGAGGCGAGGTTGGACAGCGCGTCCGAAGCGACGTTGGTGCCGACGATCGATTTCCAGGTAACGGCGCCCCGGATCGGGTAGTTGATCGAGGCGCCGAGCAGCGCCGCCGCGCCGGCCTCCGAGGCCGACTGCTCGAAATGGATGCCGTAGGGCTCGAGCACCCGCTCGCGGGCGTCGGCGAAGACGTCGAGGATGTGGGAGACCGGCGCCCCCGGATAGCCGCCGACATAGGCGACCCCCGCCTGCAGCAGCGCCTTGGAGACGCCCAGGATCGCCTCGCCGTGAAAGCGCTCGCCGGCGCCCAGCAGCAGCTTGTCGACGTCGCCGGCGAAGGACCGCTCGCGCCGGCTGGCAGCGGCGACGGCGGGTGCGGCCGTGACGGTGGTAGTGGTGGTAGCGGCGGCGGCCTCGGCAGTCATCGCGCCCGTCTCCAGGCACCCGATTCTGGTTCCGCGTGTCCGGCCATGCCCCGCTCTCCTTCTGGTCCGGCGCCCGCGCCGCGCGCCCGATCGCCAAGCGCCGAGTATAGGCGAGCCCGCCGGGACGGGGGAACCCTTGGCAACCGAGGGCCTTACGCAAGGACCGCAACGACGGCCAATATTCGCGTTCCGGGGTTTCGACACACGCGGCCCAAGAGCCCGGGTCGGTTAAGGTCTGTCGGATGCCTGCCAACCAAGGCGATCTCGTTATAATTCAGTGCGCTCAGCTGCACGGCGTCGGGCGACCCATGCCACTGTCTTTATGATCCAGTCGGGGCACCCTAGTTCTTCCAACGCCTTTAACTTCCCCCGCCGACGGGATTCATCTGAAAATACGGGTTCCGGGTCTGCCTCCATCCAGGCTTCAGCCTCGGCAACCAACTCGCCGCCTTTCGGGAGCAGTCGAGCGAAGTTTCTTTGTGCCCTGAAGCAAAGCCGCTCGATGCGCCCCCTTATTGGCTCCTCATACCCGAACCCCAACCGGTACAAGCGTGCGTGCTGGGCTTCGTGGATCAAACTGCAGGCAAGCGACTCAGGTGTTGTCTGCACGTCCAGCACGTATCCGTGGTACAGCTCGGCCATTCTGAGCTTGTGGATATAGCATGCGCGGAATGTTGGAAGCCCTGCCACTAAAATAGAACGTACATCCACTTGCAATGTTCTGGATTTTTCCGGTGCGTACTTCTCGATCAGTCCCAAGGCCGAATCCAATTTGTCGAATGCCAAAGCCTTTTCTTCAGATGTTGACAGCGCCCAAACTGCCACCTTAACGCGATGAAACGTGCGCTTTGCACCGAAGCGAAAGAAGAGACGCTGCCACATGTAATTACTCAGTCCTGCCGGGCCGTCGCTGAGCGGTCCAATTCCTTGGAATCTCTTCCAGTAATGTGCTGTATCACTTGCTCAAACGTTAACCGGACCTCTCGGTCCGGATCGATGAATGAACCCGTCCGACACTCATCCTCTGCTCCTGCTCTTCGATGAGGGGCTTATCGTCGCGGCCGGGATCGGCACAAACCGCTTGATCGAACGGGGGCCGGGCGGTTCAATCCATCCTCCAGGGGAACGAACGAGGCCAGGCGCCGATGCGCAGGACGACCGCCTTTCGCCGGCTGATCGAGGCGCCCGAGATCCTGCTGCTGCCGGGCGTCCACGACGCGCTTTCGGCGCGGATCGCCGAGCAGGCGGGATTTTCGGCGATCACCTGCGGCGGGTATTCGGCCTCGGCCACGCTGCTGGGCGCCCCCGACACCTCGCAGCTCTCTCTGACCGAGATGGCGGACCACTACGCGCGGCTCTGCGATGCCGTCGCCCTGCCGGTCTTCGGCGACGGGGACACCGGCTTCGGCAACACGACCAACGCGGCCCGCACCGTCCGCCACTACGAGCGCGCGGGTCTCGCCGGTATGTTCATCGAGGACCAGGTGTTTCCAAAGCGCTGCGGGCACATGGCGGGAAAGGACGTGATCCCGGCCGCCGAGATGGCCGGCAAGTTGAAGGCCGCGCTCGATGCCCGCGGCGACCCGGATTTCGTCATCATGGCGCGGACGGACGCGCTCGCCGTCACCGGCCTCGAGGACGCGCTGGGACGCATGGCGCTCTACCGGGAGGTCGGCGCGGACCTGCTGTTCGTCGAGGCGCCGCGCTCGGTCGCGGACATGCGGCGGATCTGCCGGGAGCTCGACGGGCCCTGCCTCGCCAACATGATCGACGGCGGGCAGACGCCCGTGCTGCCGCTCGAGGAGCTGTCGGAAATCGGCTTCGCCGTGGCCACCTATCCCGTGGCCGCGACCTATGTCGTCGCCAAGGCGATGCAGGACTTCATGGGCCATCTCGCGCGCGGCGGAACGACGCGGGGCTATGAGGACGCCATGCTGACCTTTGACGCCTTCAACCGAATCGTCGGGCTCGAGGCGCTCAGGGAGCGCGAGGAGACGTATGTGACGCTCGCGGCCAAGGCCGCGAAGCACCGCTCGGCCAGCGCGGTCGAGTAATACGAACGACAACCGAGGAGAACAGGGAGGACAGAATGAAGACCTTTATCGCGACCATGGCCGGGGCGGGCCTCGCGCTCGTCGCCGGCAGCGCGCTGGCGACGGAAACCACGATGCGCTGCAGCCACCAGCTACCGCCGAAGCACCACATCGCACAGGTCATCGACCGCTGGGCCGCCGAGGTCGAGTCGCAGTCGGCCGGCGCGATCGACGTCGAGGTCTTCGGCGCCAACAGCCTGCGCGACGCCAAGCAGAACATCCCGGCGGTCGCCAAGGGCCATATCGAGTGCGCTTTTTCGGTGAACTTCCAGTGGGGCAAGACGGTGCCGACGATGAACGTCACCCTGAAGCCCTATACGGTGACCGACAAGGACGTGCTGGCGAAGTGGCCGGGCTCCGCGCCCGCCGACTTCCTGGACGCCAAGCTGCTCGAGAAGGGCGTGCGCAACGCCGTCTGGCTCTTCACCACCCGCATGTCGGCCTACACCTCGAAGGGCGCGCCGCTGATCGCGCCGGACGACTTCAAGGGCGTCAAGATCCGCGGCATCAACTCGCTCGTCGATTCGGGCCTGGTGGCGCTCGGCGCGGCGCCCTCGGCCATGTCCGGCAGCAAGGTGTACCAGGCGCTCAGCACCGGCGTGATCGACGCCGGCCTGACCGACATCTCGGCCGCCTACTCGCGCAAGTACTACGAGGTGCAGGACCACGTGACGGTCTCGCCGCTGTTCAGCGTGTTCTTCCACGGCTACGTCAACCCGGCCTGGTACGACGGCCTGTCGGACGCCAACAAGAAGGCGCTCGAGGCCGCCAGCGCCAAGGCGGCCCGCTGGGCCCTCGAGTCGACCGAGGCCTCCGCCGCCGTGGCGCCGGATCAGCTGCGCGAAAAAGGCATGAAGGTGCATATCCACACGGCCGACGAGATCGCCGCGATGAAGGCCGTCATGGGCCCCGCCTTCGACGCCGCCTTCGAGGAGGCGGCGGGCGCCGACGGCAAGCTGCTGCTGGACATGATCTCTAAGATGTAGCCGGAGCGTCCTCGCGTGCGGGAGCTTCACGGTCCCGGCAACGGTAAGGAGAGGGCGCCCGTCGCCCTCTCTTTCGTTGACCGTGTCGTGTTCGCGCTGTCGATGGGCGCCGCGGTCCTGGGGGCCGGCGTCGTCCTGCTGATGGTCGCGGTGGTCGGCTACAGCGTCGTGTTGCGCTATTTCTTCGGCACGCCGGTGACCTGGTCCGACGAGCTCTCGGGCTATCTCGTGGTCGCGCTGGTCATGCTGGGGGCGGCCGAGGCGCTCCGGCGCGGCGACCACATCGGAGTCGACCTCCTGACCGCCAAGGCGAAAGGCGGCCTGCGCCGCGCGCTCGATGTCTGGGGCAACGTCGCCGTGATCGCGGTGGCCGTCACGTTCTTGGTGAGCGGCGCCGAGATGATCGCCTATTCCGTCGACTTCGGGATCCTCTCCGAGGGCTACCTGGAGGTCCCGATGTGGATCCCGCAGTCGTTCGTTCTGCTGGGCGCGGGCCTCCTCCTGGCCATGGCGCTGGCGCGCATTCTCCGGCTCTTGAAGGGTCACGACAGTTCATGACCACCGCCGTCGTGCTCGCGGGGCTCGTGCTCCTGCTCCTGACCGGAGTGCCGATCTTCGCCGGGCTGGGCCTTGCCTCCATCGTCCTGATGCTGCTCACGGAAGGCAGCATCGGCAGCGTCGCCGACACGGTCTTCGGCAAGCTGGACACGGGGCTGCTGACCGCGATCCCGATGTTCGCATTCATGGCGCACGTGATGATCCGCGCCAAGGTGGTCGACGACCTCTACGCCGCGGCCCATGCCCTGGTGCGCCATCTGCCGGGCGGCCTCGGCGTGGCGACCGTGCTGTCGTGCACCGTCTTCGCGGCGATCTCCGGCTCCTCGGTGGCCACGGCGCTCACGATCGGGACCAGCGCGATTCCGCAGATGCAGCGCTACGGCTACCGCCCCAGGGACGCCTATGGCGTGGTCGCGGCGGGCGGCACGCTCGGCATCCTGATCCCGCCCTCGGGGCCGCTCATCCTCTATGCCATCGTCACCGAGACCTCGATCGGCGCGCTGTTCCTGGCCGGGGTCATCCCGGGCCTGCTGATTGCCCTGATTTTCGCCGGCTTCTGCATGGCGCAGGCGGCCGCTCGAAGGGACATGGAGCGCCTGACCTGGGCCGGCTGGCGCGCCTGCGGCCGGGCGCTCGCGAAGTCCTTTTGGGCGCTGTCGCTGCCGCCGGTGGTCCTCGGCGGCATCTACCTTGGCATCTTCACCGCCTCCGAGGCCGCCGCCGTCGGCTGCATCCTGGGCCTCGCGATCGCGTTCGGGGTCTACCGCAACTTCGGCCTCCGCGACCTCTACGAGACCGCCTTCGACACGGTGCGCACCACGGCCATGCTGTTCATGATCCTGGCGGCCGCGGCCATGTTCGGGCACGCGGTGACGATCATGCGCCTGCCCGCCGAGCTGGTCGAGGCCGTCGTCGCGCTCGAGGCCTCGCCGCTCGCCTTCGTGCTCGCGGTCATGGCGGTGATCTTCGTGCTCGGCATGTTCCTCGAGACCATCGCCATTATTCTGATCACCACGCCGATCGTCTTCCCGGTCATGCTCGAGCTCGGCATCAGCCCGATCTGGTACGGCATCCTCTTGATGGTCAACCTGGAGCTTGCGCTGATCACGCCGCCGGTCGGCATGAACCTCTTCGTCATCAAGGGCATCGCCCGCGCGCCCCTTTCGGAGATCATCCGGGGCATCCTGCCCTACGTCGCCCTGATGCTGCTCGGCCTGGTCCTGGTCCTCGCCTTCCCCCAAACCGCCCTCTGGCTCCCGGAAATCGCGGGATTCGGGCGGTAAACGCTCCTAAGACGCCGGAAAAATGCGGTCGGAGTTGATCTTTTCGCAATGCTGATACAACGCTGCAATCTACCGATCTGACTCGGTTTACGCCTTGTTAAGTGTCTCATACGATACTATATATGTCTCTATCGAGACTGCGCGGAGCCGGGGCCATGACCGTTGCTGAGACCAAACCGCTCTCCGAGGCCAGCCGCATCGCGCGCTTCATGGGCCTGCGCAGCTGGGTCGAGATGAGCGACATCGCCCTGGTCGAGCGGGTCGAAACGGGGCTTCCGATCTCGACCGCCGAGACGATCGTACGCCGGGTCGATCCCGACGGCCTCTATCTGCATGTCCACGACATCATTCCGAAGGCGACCTACTATCGCCGCAAGGAACAGGGCAAGCCGCTCACGAAGGACCAGAGCGAGAAGATCCTTGCCCTCTCCCGCGTCTTCGACGAGATCCTGCGGCAGTATCACGGCGACACCGGGACGGCCGCGATGTTCCTGGTGCGCGCGCATCCCATGCTGGGCGGGCGCTCGCCGCTCGACGTGGCCAAGGAGTCCACGGCCGGGGCCGACCTGGTCCTGAAGCTGCTGGCGCGGGCCGAGGCCGGCGTCGCGGCCTGATACCGGTGCGAAGCCTGACGGCGCCGATGCGGGTCTTCCGGATCGGCGATCCGGCCGGCAGATACCCGATCTACAGCGGTGACGGCGCGGCACTCGCCGAAGGGCGCTGGCACGAAAAGGGCCAGGAGGTCATCTACGCCGCCGAGCACTACGCCACCGCCATGCTGGAGAAACTGGCCCACTACAACGGCCTGCTGCCGCCCAACCAGCATTTCATCGAAATCGCGATCCCCGTCGGGACGTCCTACGAAGAAGTCACGAAGGACAGCCTGCCGGATTGGAGTTGTCCCGACGGCCAGGCGGCGCGGGCCTTCGGGTCGGACTGGATCAAGGAGCAAAGATCCGCGATCCTGATCGTCCCGAGCTATGTCGCGCGCGAGGACTCGAACGTGCTCATCAACCCGCGCCATCCCGACGCCGAGGCGATCCGCCCCGGGCGGGAAAGGCCCGTGTTCTGGGACGCGCGCCTGTTCGGCCCGAGAGACGACTAGCGGGGACCAGCGCGGGCCCATCCCGTGGGACCCGCGCGCCTTTAACCCTTTGAAACCTTATCGCTGTATCCAGACGGGTCCTGCCCCGCCCTGGGGCCACCTCGATGGGATCTTACCGCCGAATGACCCCCGCCCTCGAACTCGCCGGCCTGACGAAATGCTTCGACCGACCGGCGGTCGATCAGCTCGACCTCTCGATCCGGGCGGGCGAGTTTCATGCCCTGCTGGGGCCGAACGGGGCCGGCAAGACGACCACGTTGAGGATGGTCGCGGGGCTGCTGAAGCCCGACGCCGGGGCGATCCGGGTCTTCGGCATCGACGCGCTTTCCGAGCCGGTCGAGGCCAAACGGGTGATCGCCTGGGTCTCGGACGAGCCGATGATCTACGACAAGCTGACGCCCTTCGAGTACCTCGAGTTCGTCGCCGGCCTCTGGTCGATCGACGCGGCCACGGCAGAAGTGCGGGCGCGCAGCCTGATCGACTGGCTGGGGCTCGGCCCCAACGCCCACGAGCGCTGCCAGGGCTTCTCGAAGGGCATGCGCCAGAAGGTCGCGCTGGCCGGCGCCCTGGTGCACGAACCGCGGCTCATCATCCTAGACGAGCCCTTGACCGGCCTCGACGCCGGCTCGGCCCGCCTGGTCAAGGACGTGCTGGTCGAGCGGGTGCGGGACGGCGCCACGGTCATCATGACCACGCATATCCTCGAGGTCGCCGAGCGCATGGCCGAGCGCATCGGCGTCATTTCCAACGGGCGCCTGATCGCCGAGGGCACGCTGGAGGAGCTGCGCAAGCGGGCCGGCAAGGGCGACCACAGCCTCGAGGACATCTTCCTCGACCTGGTCGCGGAAGAGGCGCAAGAGAGCGACGCCGCATGATCGCGGCCCGGCCGGCCACCCTGGCCTGGTTCGCCCGGCACGAGATTGCGCTCGTCTGGCGCGACTGGCTCTCGATGATGACGGCGGGCAAGCGCCGCCGCGAGCCTCTGGTCGCGCTCGCGGTCCTGGTCATCGTGGGCCTCGTACACCTCTTGGCCTACGCCGTCGTCGCGCCCGCCGCGCAGGCCGGCATCGCCCCGGACAAGGCGACTCTCGCGCTGGTCACCGGCAGCGCGTTCCTGTCCTGGACCCTGATGCTCTCGCAGGCGATGGAGTCGGTCACCCGCGCCTTCTACGCCCGCGCCGACCTCGACCTCATCCTCTCCTCGCCGGCCTCGGCGCGGCGCCTCTTCGCGATCCGGATCGGCGCGATCGCGCTCTCGACCACGGCGCTGGCTACGCTGCTGGCCGGGCCCTTCGTCAATATGCTCGCGGTCCTCGACGGGCCGCGGTGGCTCGCCGCCTACGGCGTGCTGGCCGCCATGGGCGCGGTCTCGGCGGCCCTTGCGGTGGCGCTCTGCGTGGGCCTGTTCCGCACCCTGGGGCCCAAGCGCACGCGGCTTGCCGCCCAGATCGCGGCGGCGGTGGTCGGCGCCGGCTTTGTGATCGGGATCCAGGCGGCCGCGATCCTCTACACCGGCAGCTTCTCGCGGCTCTCCTTCCTGCGCTCGGAAGCCTTCGTCGCCCTGATGCCGGACGCGGCCAGCCTGCTCTGGGGGCCGGCCCGCGCCGCCATGGGCGACCTCGGCGCGCTCGCCGCCGTGCTCGGGGGCGGCCTGGCGCTGCTGCTCGCCGCCATCGTCGTCTTTTCGGCACGCTTCGGCGAGCACGTGGTCGCGGCCTCGGGCGTCGCCTTCGACGCCGGGCGGAGGCAGCGGCACCGCGCCGGCTTCCGCCAGGCCTCGACGCGGCGCGCGCTGCGCCGCAAGGAGTGGATGCTGCTCGCCCGCGATCCCTGGCTGGTCTCCCAGACCCTGATGCAGATCCTCTATCTGCTGCCCCCCGCCCTACTGCTCTGGCGCTACTACGGCGAGGAGACCGGCATGCTGCTGATCCTGGTGCCGGTCCTGGTCATGGCCGCGGGACAGCTGGCCGGCGGGCTCGCCTGGCTCGCGGTCTCGGGCGAGGACGCGCCGGACCTGGTCGCCTCGGCGCCGATCGCCGCGCGGGCGATCATCCGCGCCAAGGTCGAGGCGGTGTTGGCCGCGATTGCCGTGATCGTCGCCCCGCTCCTGCTCGCGCTCGCTTTCGCCACGCCCCGGCTCGCGGCCGTCGCGGCGCTCGGCATCGCGCTCTCGGCCTCTTCCGCGACCCTGGTCCAGATCTGGTTCCGCGCCCAGGCCAAGCGCAGCAGCTTCCGCCGCCGCCAAGTCTCCTCGCGCATGGCGACGCTGTCCGAGGCCTTCTCCTCGATCCTCTGGGCCGGCACCGCGGGCCTGGCTGCCGCCGGCACTTGGTTCGCCGCCTTCACCGCCGCCGCCGCGCTCCTCGTCCTCGCCGCCACCTGGGCGATCCGCCCGCGCAAGGCGGACTAGGACGTTCGCCGGCCAAGAAGCCGCCGCTGCGTCTGGCTATCGGCGGGCAACTGTAGGACAATCCCGGGCCTTCCTTGCCAGCGCACGCCCCAGGCGGCAGCCGAAACGACGGACCCCATGGCCCTTCCCCCCAAAGCCACCGCCGCCGCGCCGCCCCGCCTCGAGTTGCGCGGGATCACCAAGCGCTATCCAGGCGTGCTGGCCAACGAGGGCATCGATCTTGCCGTCCGGCCGGGCGAGATCCACGCGCTCCTGGGCGAGAACGGCGCCGGCAAGAGCACGCTGGTCAAGATCATCTACGGCGTGGTCAAGGCCGATGCCGGGGAGATGCTCTGGGAGGGCGGGCCGCTGGGGAGCCATACCCCGGCCCAGGCGCGCCACCTTGGCATCGGCATGGTGTTCCAGCACTTCAACCTCTTCGACACCCTGACCGTGGCCGAGAACATCGCGCTCTGCATCGAGGGCGGCGGCGATCTCAAGGCGCTGGCCGGGCGCATCGCGGAGGTCTCCGGGCGCTACGGCCTGCCGATCGACCCGCTGCGCCACGTCCACGGCCTTTCGGTCGGCGAGCGCCAGCGGGTCGAGATCGTCCGCTGCCTGCTGCAGGACCCGAAGTTGCTGATCATGGACGAGCCCACGTCGGTCCTGACTCCGCTCGAGGTCGAAAAGCTATTCGAGACCCTGCGGCGCCTGGCTGGCGAGGGCTGCTCCATCCTCTACATCAGCCACAAGCTGGACGAGATCCGCGAGCTCTGCCAAACGGCCACGGTACTCAGGGGCGGCCGGGTCAGCGCCGACTGCGACCCGCGCGAGGAGACCCCGAAGAGCCTGGCGGAGATGATGATCGGCCGCGAGCTGCCGGTCTGCCGCCACTCCGAGCCGCCCGAGGGCGGCGCGGAGCGCCTCGTCCTCGACGGCCTGTCGCTCGCCTCCGACGACCCCTTCGGCACCGACCTGATGGACATCCGCCTGACGGTGCGGGCGGGCGAGATCGTCGGCATCGCGGGCGTCGCCGGCAACGGCCAGAACGCGCTGCTTGCCGCCTTGAGCGGCGAGCGGCGGGCGCCGCCGGGCCAAGTCCGCATCGGCGGCCGGCCGGCCGGCCACCTGGGGCCGCGCGCGCGCCGGGCGCGCGGCCTCGCCTTCGTGCCCGAGGAGCGCCTGGGCCGCGGCGCGGTGCCCGGAATGTCCCTGGCGGACAACGCGCTGCTGACCGGCTATCAGAAGGGCATGGTCCGCCACGGCCTGGTCCGTGTCGAGCGGACCCGGGCCTATGCCGAAAGGGTCGTCGACGCCTTCAAGGTAGTCTGCGCCGGCAGCGGCAGCGAGGCCAGGTCGCTCTCCGGAGGCAACCTGCAGAAGTTTATCCTCGGGCGGGAGATCCTGCTCGAGCCCAGCCTGCTGGTCCTCGCCTACCCGACCTGGGGCGTCGACGTCGGCGCCGCGGCCCAGATCCGCCAGGCGGTCATCGACCTGCGCGACCGCGGCGCCGGGGTCCTCGTCGTCTCGGAGGAGCTGGAGGAGCTGTTCGAGATTAGCGATCGCATCGCGGTGATCGGCAAGGGCCGGCTGTCGCCCGCCAAGCGCACGCGCGATACCGGCGTCGAGGAGGTCGGGCGCTGGATGGCCGGCATGTTCGCGCCAGCCCTGGACGAGGGGCCCCAGGATGCTGCTTAGGCTGGAGCCGCGGGCCCAGGCCTCGCGCGGGCTGCGCATCGCCGCGCCCCTGATCGCGCTGGCCCTGACCCTGGGGAGCGGCACCGTTCTGTTCGGCGCCCTGGGTCAGAACCCGATACTGGCGCTCCACACCTTCTTCATCCGGCCGATCGACAGCCTCTACGGTCTCTCGGAGCTGGCCATCAAGGCGGCGCCGCTCGCGCTCTGCGCCGTCGGCCTGGCGATCGGCTTCCGCGGCAACGTGTGGAACATCGGCGCCGAGGGACAGTTGACCATGGGCGCGATCTGCGGCGGCGGACTGGCGCTGGCCTTCTACGGCGTGGAGGGGCCCTGGCTGCTGCCGCTCATGGTGCTGGCCGGCGGTCTCGGCGGCATGGCCTGGGGCGCGATCCCGGCCCTGCTCAAGACCCGCTTCAACGCCAACGAGATCCTGACCAGCCTGATGTTGACCTACGTCGCGATCCAGCTGCTCGGCTATCTGGTGCACGGGCCCTGGCGCGACCCCGAGGGCTACAACTTCCCCGAGACGCGCCTCTTCGGCGAGCAGGCCCTGCTGCCGGTCCTGCTGGACGGCACGCGCCTGCACGGCGGCGTCGTGCTGGCCTTGATCGCCGTCGGGCTCGGCTGGCTGCTGCTGTCCCGCAGCTTTACCGGGTTCCAGATCAAGGTAGTCGGACAGGCGCCTGCGGCGGCCGCCTATGCCGGCTTCAGCCGCGGACGCGTGGTCTGGCTGAGCTTCCTGATCGGCGGCGGCCTAGCGGGCATCGCCGGGCTCGGCGAGGTGGCCGGTCCCATGGGCCAGCTCAACCCGACCGTCTCGCCGGGCTACGGCTTCGCCGCCATCATCTGCGCCTTTCTCGGGCGCTTGCATCCCTTCGGCGTGTTGCTCGCCAGCCTGCTTCTGGCGCTCCTCTTCCTGGGGGGCGAATCCCTGCAGATGCACCTCAACCTGCCGCTGGCCATCACCGGCGTGTTCCAGGGCCTGCTGCTGTTCTTCGTGCTGGCCTGCGACGTCTTCGTGCGCTACCGCGTTCGCCTTGGGCCCGCCGTGGCGAGCCCCGCCCCATGAGCCCCGAGGTCGAGACCCTGGTCGCGATCCTGGTCGCGACCCTGCGCGCCGGGACGCCGTTGGTCTTCGCCGCGCTCGGCGAGCTGGTCACCGAGAAGTCCGGCGTGCTCAACCTCGGCATCGAGGGCATGATGCTGATCGGCGCAGTGGCCGGCTTCATCGCCACGGTGCTGACCGGCAGCCCCTTCGCGGGCGTGGTCTTCGCCATGCTCGCGGGAACCCTCGTGTCGCTGCTCTTCGGAGTCCTGACCCTGACCCTGCTGACCAACCAGGTGGCGACCGGCTTGGCGCTCACGATCTTCGGTATCGGATTGAGCGCCTTCGTCGGACTCGGCTACATCGGCACGCCGATCCAGGGTTTGCAGCCGCTGGCGGTCCCGCTCCTGGGCGACATCCCGGTGCTGGGGCTCCTGCTGTTCCGGCACGACCCTCTGGTCTACCTCTCGCTGGTCCTGCTGGCGGCGGTCGCCTGGTTCCTCGCCCGGACGCGCGCCGGCCTGGTCCTGCGGGCGGTCGGCGAGTCCCATGAGGCGGCGCATGCGATCGGCTACCCGGTGATCGCCATCCGCTATCTTGCCGTCATGTTCGGCGGCGCGATGAGCGGGCTGGCGGGCGCCTACCTGTCGCTGGTATATACTCCGCAATGGACCGAGAACATGACGGCGGGACGGGGTTGGATCGCGCTGGCGCTGGTCGTTTTCGCGACCTGGCGCCCGGCCCGCGTCCTCCTGGGCGCCTATCTGTTCGGCGGCATCACGATCGTGGGCCTGCACATCCAGGCGGCCGGATTCGAGGCCTCCTCGCACCTGCTGGCGATGCTGCCCTATCTGGCGACGATCCTGGTCCTGGTGCTGATCTCACGCGACGCCAACCGCATCCGCCTGAACGCCCCGGCCGCGCTCGGCAAGCCCTTCCACCCCGACGCCTAGGAAAGGCGTCGCAAAAAAAGGCGCCAGACGCCTTTCCTAGCAACAGGGAGACCGTGACATGACCGTATCGAGACTTTTGCCCCGCCTGCTCGCCGTGCTTTCGGCCGCCGCCCTGCTCGCCGCGGCGGGCCCGGCCGCCGCCGAGCCGCTCAAGGTCGGCTTCGTCTACGTCAGTCCGATCGGCGACGCCGGCTGGACCTATCAGCACGAGCTGGGACGCCGGCACCTCGAGACGGCCCTCGGCGACAAGGTCGAGACCAGCTACGTCGAGAGCGTGCCCGAGGGCGCGGACGCCGAGCGGGTGATCCGCGAGTTCGCGGCCGGCGGCTACAACCTCGTCTTCACCACCTCCTTCGGCTACATGAACCCGACGATTAAAGTCGCCAAGCGCTTCCCAGGCGTCGCCTTCGAGCACGCCACGGGCTACAAGCGGGCCGAGAATGTCGGCACCTATTTGGCGCGCTTCTACGAGGGGCGCTATCTGACCGGCATCGTCGCCGGCAAGATGACGAAATCGAACACCGTCGGCTACGTCGCCGCCTTCCCGATCCCCGAGGTGGTGCGCGGCATCAACGCCTTCACCATGGGCCTGCGCAGCGTCAACCCGTCGGCCCAGGTCAAGGTCGTTTGGGTCAGCTCCTGGTACGACCCGGGCAAGGAGCGCGAGGCGGCCGAGACCCTGATCGCCCAGGGCGCCGACGTGATCACCCAGCACACGGACTCGACCGCGCCGGTCCAGGCGGCCGAGGAGAACGGGGTCTATGCCATCGGCTATCACTCGGACATGTCGAAGTACGGCCCCACCGCGCACCTGACCGCCTCGACCCATAACTGGAGCGGCCACTATTTGGCCTCCGCCAAGGCGGTGCTCGACGGCAGCTGGGCGCCGCAGGACCTCTGGGGCGGCATCAAGGACGGCATGGTCGAGCTCGCGCCCTTCGGCCCGGCCGTGCCCGCCGAGGTGCGCTCCCTGGTCGAGGCCAAGCAAGCCGAGATCGCCGCCGGCACGCTGCACCCCTTCCTGGGACCGGTCAGGGACCAGTCCGGCGCCTTGCGCGTGGCCGAAGGCGGCGTCCTGTCCGACCAAGACATGCTCGGCTTCGACTGGTACGTCGAAGGCGTCCTCGGCAAGCTGCCGAAGTAAAGTAGCGCTTGGCGAGGCCGTGGCCGTCCGGCCCGGCCCCGGCAGCGCGCCAACCACCCCTCTATTGCACCACCCAGTTCGGGTCTCCAACACGAGCGATCGTGGCCCCGCGCAGCACGGTGAAGCCGTCCATCAACCAGACGGCGGTGTCGCCGGTCCCGGTGTTGCGCCACAGGATGTCCGACTTGCCGTCGCCGTTGTAGTCCTCGATCTTGTTGATCACCCACACGAGCGGCGGCTTGCCGATGTTCTTTCCGGCCAGGATTACCGTGCCGTCCATCAGCCAGATTGCGGTCGTGCCGTCGCTGGCGTTGCGCCAAACGATATCCGCCTTGCCGTCGCCATTGAAGTCGGAGTCGACCGAGGAGAACCCGCTGCACAGGTTCTTGCCCGTGCCCGCGAAAGTCCCGGACACGCTGGACTCGCCGTCGGCGCAGGTCACGTCGCCGTTGATCGTGACCAACGGGCTTTCGACCCTGAGCGCGGAATCCTGGCTGAGCGCGATGCCGCCGTTGATCGCAATGAGGCTGGGGGTGCCGGAAAGCTGGTTCCCGATACGCATCACGGAGTGAAAGGCGACCCTGCTGTCGCCGGTGATGACGGCTTGGCGGGTGTCGAAGACGGACATCTGGAACACCTCGACGCCGCCGGTAATCTGGTCGGTTCCGAGGGCTAAGTTGTCGTCCTGGCGGCTTTCGGACTGGTGCCACAGCCCGATCGCCGGCTGCGTGCCGCTATTCGTGATGGTGTTGCCTCCTCTCATCAGCAGAGAGGAACTCCGATAGACGCCCAGGGCGGCACCGGCGCGCGAATCATTCGTCGCCCCGTTCACGGTGTTGTTCTGCATGCGCAGGAAACTGTTGTCGCCAACGCAGATCGGGGTACACGAGACCGAGCCATCGTCAATGAGAGCGGGTCCGAAGGTGTTGCCTCGCAGGATCGCCTCGGAGTTCACAAAAACGCCGAAACCCCATTTGGTATTTTGGACGATTGAGTCCCGCAACGTGACGTGAGAGGTATTGGAGATGAAGAAGCCGTCTCCGCTAACCGTGATGTTCTCTATCTCGATACGCTGCGAGCCCCAAACATCGATTTCACCGTTGATGACGTTGAGCGCCGGATTTGCATTGGACCCCAAGATGTGCACGTCGTCCTTGTAGATTCCGACGAACTCGTTGCAGGTGCCGGTGAACTCGATCAGGTACTGGCCGGAATCGATGGCCGCCTGTAGGGCGCCGGGACCGGCGGTGTTACAGTTGATGACCTGGGCCGAGGCCCCCCCGACCAGAACGTAGACATGGCGCACAGACCAATTACCGCGATAACCGATTTGATCCTGAAGAATCGAAACATTTCAGACACCTCCTCTTTCCGTGGGCTCTTGCCGAGCCGCACGACACATCGTCGAGGCGGATTGCACCGAAGGATTGCCGTCGTGGGCCGTAGAGACCCCCTTGGGGGCCCTTCGGAAGGCTCCGCCCCTCTCCATGGTGAAAGCTGCGCATCGTCTCCCCGCCTCTCCCCGGCTAATGACAACAGCCGGCCTTTTGGTCTTCTTCTTGCCCCCCATTTGAGTCGGCAGCGGCCTTTCGCCACGTCCGAGCCCATCGCTTCAGAGGGTCTCGTTCAGTATACACGCAGTTCGAGCATCGAAGAAGCTACATATTGTGTATGCCCTTACCGGAGATGATGAATTCGAGAGGGGTGTTCGTCAGCCGCGC
>CAMYKD010000029.1 GCA_947258885.1 uncultured Kiloniellales bacterium
TGGCGTCGTGATTGTCTACGAGACCGCTTTCGTCGTTTGGATGGGTGGTTGAGCGGTTCGGGTGCGAGGGGGCAAATAGTCGACCTTTCGGTCACGATAGTTTCTTGTGCCGCCTGTCGCCAACAAAGTCGAGCCCGGCACCTCCAGCAACGTTCTGGTGCCGAATTAAGAATTCCGCCATAATAACAGGGCTCTGGTCGTGAATATTGTGTTTGGCTAGTGGATTGACGGAAACTGAAGAGTCCCAATGGAGATTCCCCTATCGGTGGGGGTGTGCGAGTCTACGGCATGCGCACAGGGATCTCCATCACCGTCAGTCGGTCGGATCGTCAGCGGCTTGAAGCGATCATCCGGGACCGAACCGCGCCCCAGAAGCATGTCTGGCGCGCCCGCATTGTTCTGTTGACCGCCGACGGTCTCGGCACCAACGCCATCATGCGCGACACCGGCAAGTCCAAGACCTGCGTTTGGCGCTGGCAGGAGCGTTTCATGGAGGAAGGCGTCGATGGCCTGCTGCGCGACAAGACCCGGCCGCCGGGAAAGGCGCCGGTGGAGCGCGAGACCGTCGAACGGATCGTCGCTCTGACGCTCGAGCCGCCGCCGCACCAGGCGACCCACTGGACCGGCCGGGCGATGGCCGAGGCGGTCGGGTTCGCCGTCTCCACGGTGCAGAATATCTGGAAGGCTCACGGTCTCGCCCCGCACCGCTTTCGGCAGTTCAAGCTGTCGCGCGATCCCGCCTTCGCTGAGAAGGTCAAGGACGTGATCGGCCTCTATGTCGAGCCGCCGGACCACGCGATCGTGCTCTCGATCGACGAGAAGAGCCAGATCCAGGCGCTCGACCGCACCCAGCCCGGACTGCCCATGAAGCCGGGACGCCACGCCACGATGACCCACGACTACAAGCGTCACGGCACGACGACGCTGTTCGCGGCGCTGAACGTCCTCGACGGCACGGTGATCTCGCGCAACAAGCAGCGCCATCGCCACGAGGAGTTCATCCGGTTCCTCAATGAAGTCAACCGCGCGCTGCCGCCCGGCCGCGAGGTCCACGCCGTCCTCGACAACTACGCCACCCACAAACACGAAAAGGTTCGCGCCTGGCTGGCCCGCCATCCCAACTGGACCTTCCACTTCACCCCCACATCGGCCTCATGGCTGAACGCCGTCGAGGGCTTCTTTGCAAAGCTCACGCGCAGACGCCTCAAGCGCGGGGTCTTCCACTCCGTCGCAGACCTGCAAGCCGCCATCAACCGTTTCATCGCCGAGCACAACCAAAACCCCGCGCCGTTCACATGGAAAGCAAAACCACACGACATCATCGCCGCTGCTAAAAGAGGGCACCAAACGTTGGAGTCAATCCACTAGTCCTACTGTGTCACAAGTGGATGGCTTCCTTGGATCGCGGTCGGATGATCTGGGTGCAGCAGGGGCATCGGGGCAGGTTTTGCGCCAGGGCATGGGCGATCCGTCGTCGTAGTGTGGCGATCGAGTAGGGCAGGTGTCGCTCGGTTCGGATCGGGGCTTCCGCGAGGTCGTTGACCGGCGGGAAGCTCAGGCGCTTGGACCAGCCTGGCGGTTTCTTTGGCTGAGGGGGGAATCGCCGCTTTCTCGGCGACCAGGAACCCATAGGCTGCGATACACAAGGCGCCGTGATGGTGGAAGCCGGGCCATCCCCGGCCCTCATAGTGGCCCAGGCCCAGTTCCTGCTTGAGCTCCAGGTAGTCCCGCTCGATCAGCCAGCGCAGCTTGGCCAGCCGGACGAGCCGGTCGATCGGGGTGTCGGCTGGCAGGTTGGAAAGCCAGAACTTGCTCGGCTCGGCTTCATCAACAGGCCATTCGGCGAGCAGCCAGTGCTCGGGCCGGGGCGCGCTGCGCCGGTGATCGCCTTGGGCCGGGCGGACCCTCAAGGCCGCAAACCGCGAGGCCAGCGCTTCGGCGGTTCCCTCGCGCCAGCTCACTTCCCGCCACGCCTCGGCGGGCAGACTTGCAGCCAGGGCCGCGACCTGCTCGACCGGCGCAGCATCGCCGCCGCGGCGCAGACGCTTGGGCCGCCGGCCGCGCCCGCGTGGCGCCGGAACCCCGGGGGTCATCCCGGGCGGCCAGACCGTCGCCGGCCCCGAAACCCCGACCACAAACGCCAGGCCCAGCTCCGCCAGGCCATCGCGAAAGGCGCTGGAGTTGCCGTAGCCGGCATCCGCCAAGACCACGCCCTCCGCAAGGCCCTCGGCCTGCGCCGCTGCGATCTGACCAAGGGCGATCTCGGGCTTGGTTTGAAACCCGATCGTCTCCGGCACCTTGGCGCTCTTGCGACGTGCCCCATCCTCGGCCCAGGCCTCCGGCAGGTAAAGCTGCCAGGCAACCGGCAAGCTCGCCTTGGAGGTCGCAAGCGAAAGCGAAACCGCCACCTGGCAATTGTCCTGCTTGCCAAGCTGGCCGCAGTATTGCCGCCCAACGCCGACCGAATGACGACCCTTCTTCGGAAAAGCCGTATCGTCCACGATCCAGGCCTCGATCGGCTGGCATTCCGTCATCACCGGAAGCACCGCCGCGCGCACCGACCGCAGCAAAGCCTTCTCATCCCAAGGCGATTGGCCGACGAAATGCAGCAGCGATTGATGTTCCGCCGAGGTCCGCTCCGGGCTCAGACGCGCCGCCATCGGCTCCACCGACTTGCGATCCCCCGGCAGAAGCAGTCCCGTGCAATAAGAGCGCAAAGGCGCCACACGGTCCGCGTGGCCAAGGCAACCCGAAAGCTGCTCGACATAAGCCGAAAATCGCGCTTCACTGTCGCCGTCGCGCCATTGAAGACCCATGACTGAACCCCTTCATCCAGTGTGAATCTTCTTCAATAACACAACATCTTGTGCCATACCTTATATAACTTAATCGATCTTGTGACTCAGTAGGACTAACTGTCCGAATCCTAAACGCGATACCGGCCGAACGCATGCTACGAGGCGGCGTTCGGCCGGGATAGCATCGTACCCGCAGGTAACGAACTCGGCCTCACTCCGGGTCGCAGCTGCGAAACGTGCGTGAAGATCGTGTGCGGGCCTAGGGGTTGACCCAACACCCCCGCAAGCCCACTGTATTCCTATCAACCTATTGATCTATCCGGTATTCATGAGGCCACGGACTATCGATTCGTGGCCCGAACGATTCACGCCGTGATTGCCTCATCGTTCGAATCCTCGTCCCTGTCGTCTTCGGGCTCGAAGTGGTGGTAGGCGACCGAAGCCGCCAGAACGCCCTCGAGCCGGTGGACCGCCAACACCGTGCCGCCTTGCGGGTCTTCTTCTTCGACAGTGACGAGCAGACGGCCGTCTTCAGTGACCTTGTGCACCTCGACGCCCGGGAAGCGGTCGAGCGCCGAACGCACCTCGTCCAGACGGTCCGGATGCACCTGCAGGAGGACGCCCGCGATGTTCATGACGGCTGCTTACGAATCTCCACCGCGCCGATCGGGCAGACGCCCACGCAGGCGCCGCACCCGGTACAGGATCCGGCATCGATCTCCGGCAGCGCGTAGCCGCCGAGCGCCGGCCGAAAGCGGATCGCCGCCGGCTCGCACTGCTCTTCGCACAGTCGGCAGATAACCCCCTGGACCGACAGGCAGCTGAACGCGATCTTGGCCGCCGTGAACCAGGGCGCCTGTCCCCTGTCGGCCAGAAGGCCGACCGAGCAGGCCTGGACGCACGCCTTGCAGAAGGTGCACTGCCCGCGCCGGAAATCGACCTCGGGAAAGCCGCCGGCCCCGGCCACGACGATCCCTTCCGGGCAGGCCTCGGCACATTGACAGCAGCGATCGCAGCGCGCCGAAAAATCGTCCTCCGCACACGCCCAGGGCGGGCGGACCACGAGCGGCGTCTCGCGCAGGCGGCCACGCAACAAGTCGGCTCGGCTGAGCGTACCCGCCACTCCAGATCCTTCGAGAATTCCACTCATTCGCAACTCTAGCGCCTTTCGGACGGGCTTGCCTTGATTTAGATCAAAAACCGCGACCGCGCGAGACGACGGCCCAGAATACCTGTTTCGATGGATCGCGCGCCTTTTGACCTGGGTCATTTTGCAACGGACGCTCGGGGTTTATGGTTTCAAGATAAAGTTTTGGGGCTGTGCCCGATCGGTCCGGATCGCCATATATCGGGTGACGGATCGAATCGGACGCCAAGCTGCTTCGGCCCGCGCGTGACGACGGGGCACGGAGCCGGCTGGAGAGATGACTGGCAGAAGGCCCGGCCTTCGCGGGGTCTCTGCGGGAGCACGGCTATGAACCGACTGCCGAAATGGCTGCCCTACGTCCTGATCGCCATGTTGCTGCTGCTGTTGGTGCTGCCCAACCTGCAAGGGCCGGAGCCCACCGCCCGCTTCGAGGTGCCCTACAGCGAGTTCAAGCAGCTGGTCGCCGCCGGCGAGGTCGATCAGGTGACCCTGAGCGGCAACGAGGCCATCGTGGTCTTCAAACGGCCGGTGCCGGTCGGCCCGGCGGATACCATGAACACGCGGGCCACGACCCGGATCCCCGACATCGGCGACCCGGATCTCCTGCCCGCGCTCGAGGCCAAGGACGTGACGGTCACGAGCCTGCCGGACAAGCAGGACGGCGCCAGCCGCTGGCTGGCCGGCTTCCTGCCCTGGATCATTCTCCTGGCCGTCTACCTCTGGTTCTGGAACCGCATGCAGAGGAACATCTCGGGCCGCTTCGGCGGTCGGGACATCGGCGATTTTCTGGCGGGCTCGGCCAAGCGGGAGGAGAAAGGCGCCCCCAAGGTCACCTTCGACGACGTCGCCGGTCAGGACAACGCCAAGCGCGAGGTGACCGAGCTGGTCGATTTCCTGCGCGATCCCGAGCGCTACCGCCGCATGGGCGCCGAGCCGCCGCGCGGCGTTCTGCTCATGGGCCCGCCGGGGACCGGCAAGACGCTCCTGGCCCGGGCGCTGGCCGGCGAAGCGGGGGTGCAGTTCTTCCATATCTCGGCCTCCGAGTTCATCGAGATGTTCGTCGGGGTCGGCGCCTCGCGGGTGCGCAAGATGTTCGAGGAGGCGAAACGGCGCGCGCCCGCCATCATCTTCATCGACGAGCTGGACGCCGTGGGACGTGTGCGCGGCACCGGGCTTGGCGGCGGCAACGACGAGCGCGAGCAGACCCTGAACCAGATCCTGGCCGAGCTGGACGGATTCAGCGGCCACGAGGCGGTCATCGTCCTGGCCGCGACCAACCGGCCCGACGTGCTGGATCCCGCGCTGCTCAGGCCCGGCCGCTTCGACCGGCACGTGACCCTAGAGCTGCCCGACAAGGCGGCGCGGGAGGCCGTTCTCGGGGTCCACACCCGCGACAAGCCGCTGGCCGACGACGTCGACCTCAAGACGGTCGCGGCTGGCACGCCCGGCTTCTCCGGCGCCGACCTCAAGAACCTGGTGAACGAAGCGGCGATGGCCTCGGCCCGCGAGGGCAGCGCCGAGATCACCATGCGCCACTTCGACGAGATGCGCGACAAGGTGATGATGGGCACGGTGCGGACCCTGGCGATCCAGCCGGAGGAGCGCCACCGCCTGGCCGTCCACGAGGCCGGCCACACGGTCGTCGCGCACCACCTGCCCGAGGCCGACCCCCTCTACAAGGTGACGATCATTCCGCGCGGCCTGGCGCTGGGCGGCACCCACTTGCTGCCCGAGGAGGAGCGCCACACCCTGCCCGAGGGCTATCTAAAGGACCGGCTCAGCGTGATGCTCGGCGGCCGGACCGCCGAGAAGGCATTTCTCGACGACGTGAGCTCGGGCGCCGACGACGACATCCGCCAGGCCACCCAACTGGCCCGCGCCATGGTCGCGCGCTGGGGCATGTCGGACGAGATCGGCCCGGTCGACTTGCGCCAGAGCGAGGAGCACCCCTTCCTCGGCCGCGAGATCGCCCAGCCGCGCAATTTCAGCGAGACCACGGCCCACGAGGTCGACGAGGCCGTCCGCCTCCTCCTCCAGGAGGCCGAGGCCCGCGCCGCTGAGATCATCCGCCGCTATAAGGCCCCGACCCGCAAGCTGATCGCCCAGCTCGAAGAGCACGAGACCCTGGACCGCGCCCAGATCGAAGCCGCCCTCGGCACCGCGCGGCACCGCCGAGGCGGGCCCAAGGTCGCCGCCGAGGTGGCCTGAGGGGAGTCCGCCCCCCGGCCCTCACTTCAGGACCAGGACCGAGCAGTCGATGTCGCTCAGGACGGGTTCGAGCCGCGGGGTCAGGGCGCCCTGGCGGTCGAGCACGACGATGCCGGCGTAGCGCGCCCGCAGGGCCTCGCCGAGCGCCTCGGGCTCGGGGCCGGCGAGCGGGTCGACCTCGCCGATGGTGTCGTGGCGGGCGAGCCAGGCGGCGGCCTCGGCTTCGAGCTTGGCCGCAGCCGCCGCGTCCGGGCCGGCCGCCAACACAAGCAGACGGCAGCCGTAGACCCGCGACAGGGTCCGCCCCACGGCGAGCGCGCGCTCCGAACCCTCGAAGACCACGACGACGGGCCGCCGCGCGAGCGGTCCCTTCTGCAGCAGCAGGACCGAGCACCGCGCCTGCTCGGTCACGCTGTGGGTCGCCGAGTGCCGCCGGGCCTCGCGCAGGGGGCCGCCCGGCCGGCCGAGCGCCAGCAGGTCGAACTCCCCGGCCTCGGACAGCACCTGCTCGGCTAGGGTCCCGCGGGCGACTCGGAAGGACCACTGGACCTGCCAGTGGCTGGCCGCCGCGGCCAGGGATTCGCGGGACCTGGCCGCCCAGACCCGAAGCGCCCGCTGCATCAGCGCGGCATCGAGGGCCATGTCGCCGGGGGCGTGGCGGGAAATGACCCGGGCGACCGGCAACCCCGCCGCCTCGAGCAACTCCGTATCCTCGACGAACAGCCCGACAAGCTCGGCCTCCAGGCCCGCGGCCAGGCGGGCCGCCTCCTCCAGGTCCGCGAGGCCCTGCTCGCCGGCGTCGAGCGCGACCAGGATGCGGCGCAGGTCCGCTATGTCGCGCCGGTCGTTCACGTGCCCTCTTCCGGCTTGGCCGCGGCGCCGAAGGCCTTCCGCTTCTCTGCCAACTCTATCAACCTGGCCTCGACCAACCGGTTGAAGCTGGCCTCGGGGAAGGCCCCGTCCGGACCGCGCCCGCCGGCCGGCATGGCGGTCAGCAGCTCGAGCCCCTGGTCGATCGTCTCGACCGGGTAGACCTGGAACTGGCCCGCCTCGACCGCCGCGACCACCCGGCGGTCGAGCATCAGATGCTTCACGTTGGTCGCCGGGATCAACACCCCTTGCTGGCCGGTCAGGCCGCGCGCGGCGCAGAGATCGAAGAACCCCTCGATCTTCTCGTTGACGCCGCCGATGGCCTGCACCTCGCCGCGCTGGTTGACCGAGCCGGTCACGGCCAGGTCCTGGCGCAGCGGCACCCCGGCGATGGCCGAGAGCAGGGCATAGAGCTCGGCCGAGGAAGCCGAATCGCCGTCGACCCCGCCATAGGACTGTTCGAAGACCAAGCTGGCCGAAAGCGACAGCGGGCGCTCGCTGGCGTAGTGGGCGCTCAGATAGCCGCTCAGGATCAGCACGCCCTTCGAATGGAGCGGACCGCCCAGGGCGACCTCGCGCTCGATATCCACGACGTCGCCCTTGCCCAGGCGGACCCGAGCCGTGATGCGGCTGGGCCGGCCGAAGGCGAAGCCACCGACCTGGAGTACGGACAGGCCGTTGACCTGGCCGACGATCTCGCCCTCGGTATCGATCACGATGGTGCCGCGCCGGATCTCTTCCTGGACCCGCTCGCGCACCCGGTCGAGGCGGCGGGTCTGGGAGTCCACGGCCTTTTGCACCTCCTCCGCGCCGACCGTCGATCGGCCGCCCTGACCGGCCCAGTAGTCGGCCTCGCGCAGCAGATCGATCAGCCGCTCGATCTCTGTAGAAAGCCTCTCCGCGTCGCCGGCCAGGCGCGCCGCTTGGCCGAGCACCCGGGCCACGCCCTCGCGATCGAGGGGCCTGAGCTCCTCCCTGCGCGCCACCGTGGCCACGAGACGGGCATACATCAGGTTGTGCTCGTCGTTGCGCTCGAAGCGCTCGTCGAAGTCGGCCGCCACCTTGAACAGCCGGTCGAACTCCGGGTCGTACTGGGACAGGAGATAGTAGAGCAGGCGTTCGCCGACCAGCACCACCTTGAGCTCGAGCGGAATCGGCTCGGGTTCCAGGGTCACCGTGCTCAGCAGGCCCAGCACCTGGGCCAACGGCTCGATGCGGATCTCCTTGGCCTGCAGGGCCCGCTTCAGGCCCTCCCAGGCGAGCGGCCGGGTCAGCAGCTTGCGGGTGTCGACGATCAGGTAGCCGTTGTTGGCGCGATGCAGGGCGCCCGGCCGGATCATGTGGAAGTCGGTCTGCAGCGTGCCCATTTCAGCCCGGTGCTCGATGCGGCCGATCAACCGGTCGTAGCTCGGGTCGTCCTCGTAGTCGACCGGCGCATGGTCCATTTCGCTGTTGTCGACGATCAGGTTGACCCGGTACCTGCGGAACAGCGGCAGGCCGTTCTCGAACTCGGCCGAGCTATGGCCCGCCGCCTTGTCGGGCGCGTTGACGAAGACCTCGACGTGGTCGATCACGTCCTGGCGCACCTCGTCGAGGTAGCTCAACACCTCGGGCAGGGCGGCGTACTGCTCGCGCAGCGTTTCGATCAGGTGCCCGACCGCGAACATCGCCGTCTCGTCGTTGAGCTTGCGCAGCGCGTCGCGCGCCTGCTTCACCCAGATCGGCGCCTTCTGCAGCGCGCTCTTGAGCTTCTCCTGAAGCTCCTCGATGGTCCGCTGGACCTGCTTCTGCTCTTCCTCGGGGAACTTCTGGAAGGCTTCGGGCGAAACCACCTTGCCGTCGCGCAGGGGACCGAACGCGAAACCGATCGGCGTGCGCAGCAGCGCGATGCCCCGGGCCAGCGCCTCCTGCTCGACTTCGGTGAGGGACTGCTCCCGGTGCTCCTTCAGCTCTTCCTCAATGACCTGCTGGCGCGTGCGGTACTCGTCGCTCTCGAAGGCGCTCTGAAGTCCGACCTGCACGTCCTGGACGAAACGCGCCATGTCGGCCTGGAATGCGGCGCCGTGGCCGGGCGGTAGCTTGAGCGCCCGAGGTTTGCGCGGCTCCTTGAAGTTGCTGACGTAGCACCAGTCCGAAGGCGCGGATTCCCCCCCGGCCTGCTCTTCGAGAAAGCGGCGCACGACCGTGTGCTTGCCGATGCCCTCCGGACCGAGGGCATAGAGGTTGTAGCCCGATCCGCGCATGCCGATGGCAAAGCGAATGGCCTCGACCGCGCGGGCCTGGCCGATGACCTCGGTCAGATCGTCGAGGTCGCTGGTGGTTTCGAAGGCGAACCCCCGGGGCTCGCACTGCCAGCAGAGGGCGTCGGAAGAGAGTGGTTTCAACGGGTTCATTGGTCTTCGCGGGTTTGGGCTGGTCCGGACGACCCTGCCCGGTCTCCGGCAGCGGGGAAAGAGCGCTATATGAGCTTACGATGCTATGCGCGTTATCGTCACCGGGCTTTGACCTAGGTCAATGAGAAAAATCGCGCCGAGGCGCAGGTTGATCCTGCGGTACGAGACCCGGCGGCCCCTTCTTGCATGTGGTCCCGATACCGCGTTCTCGACGAAACCACAAACGGGATGGCTGGCTATGACCAGGTCACAGGCACGCGAACAGCAAAGGCCAAAGGCTGGTTTGACGCACGAGGCGATCCTCCGGATCGCCGGGGATATCAGCGACGCTAAGGCCGCGGCCGTCGAGGCGACCGGGGCGACGCTGGAGGAGCTCGAGGAGGCCGCCGTCTGGGCAATGGGCGAAAACGATGTAATGGGCAGGTTGAGGCTGCCCTTGTCCGGCAGGATCGCCGAGCTGTACGACATACTGACCGCCGACGAAGACTATGGAAACGAGCGCGACTAGCCGGTTGGAGGATCCCGGGGAGGCAGGCGGCGGCATCGTCCGGGGCTTCGATCCGGCCTCCAGCCTGCTGCTCACCGACCTCTACGAGCTCAACATGATGCAGGCCTACCTCGAGGCCGGCATGACCGAGCCCGCGGTCTTCGAGTTCTTCGTCCGCAAGTTGCCCGAGGCTCGCGGCTTCCTGATGGCGGCCGGCTTGGAGCAGGCCGTCGAATTCCTGGAGAACGCCCGGTTCACCGAGGCGGAGCTGCGATGGCTGGCCGGGAGTGGACGCTTCAGCCAGCGCTTGCTCGACCATCTTGCCGGGTTCCGCTTCACCGGCGCCGTCGACGCCATGCCCGAAGGGACCGTCTTCTTCCCCGACGAGCCGATTCTGCGCGTGACGGCGCCGCTGCCCGAGGCGCAATTGGTCGAAAGCCGGCTGATCAACCTGCTGCACTTCCAGACGGTCATCGCCTCGAAGGCGGCGCGCATGGTCCTGGCTGCGCCGGACAAACTTCTGGTGGATTTCGGTCTGCGCCGGGCACACGGCGCCGAGGCGGGGCTGCTCGCGGCGCGCGCGGCCTATCTGGCCGGTTTCGCCGGCACCGCGACGACCCCGGCCGAGCCGCTCTTCGGCGTGCCGATCTACGGCACGATGGCGCACTCCTTCGTCCAGGCCTACCACGGAGAGACGGCGGCCTTCGAGGCCTTCGCCCGGTCGCGGCCGGACAATGTCGTGCTCCTGCTCGACACCTACGACACCGAGGCGGCCGCGCGCAAGGTCGTGGCGCTGGCGCCGCGCCTGCGCCGGGAGAGGATAACGATCCGCGGCGTGCGGCTGGACAGCGGCGACCTCACCGCGCACGCCCGCGAGGTCCGGCGGATTCTGGACCGGGGCGGCCTCGCGGAGGTCATGATCTTCGCCAGCGGCGGGCTCGACGAAACGGTGCTGCAACAATTTGGCGCGGCCCGGGTTCCGATCGACGGCTACGGCATCGGCACGAGCCTGACGACCTCGCCGGACGCCGCCGCCCTCGATTGCGCCTACAAGCTCCAGGAATACGCCGGCCGGCCGCGCCGCAAGCGCTCGGAAGGCAAGGCGACCTGGCCGGGCCGAAAGCAGGTCTTCCGCCGACACGGCGGCGACGATGCGATGACCGGGGACATATTGACGGTCGACGGCGACACGGGCGAGGGTAGGCCCCTGATCGGGCCGGTCATGAGGAACGGGCGCGCGACCGGGGCGCGGCCGACGCTCGAGCAGGCGCGCGCGAATGCAGCCGCCGAGCTGGAGCGCCTACCTGAACATCTGCGCCGGCTGGAGTCCGGGCCGAGCTATCCGGTGACGGTCTCGGCGGCGCTCCGCGCGCTGACCGACGAGGTGGACCGGAAGCTGAAGGCGGCCTGACGGCGGCGCTCGCGCCGGCATCCCGGGGGACGGGACGATCGAATTGGGAGGAGAGCATGATCAAGACCATCCTGGTCCCGACGGACGGGTCGGGACACGCCAACAAGGCGGTCACCCTGGCGGCGGACATCGCCGAGAAATACGGCGCCAGGCTGGTGCTGCTCCACGTCATGCCGCGCGGCCCCTTGCCAGAAGCCCTGCGCCATATGGCCGAGATCGAGCACGTGGGGGAGACCGGCGCGCCCGACACAGCCGGGGTCACGGCCAGCATTCCCACAGCGAAAATTCCGACGGGCACAGCGCCCGCCGACGGGGACAACGAACGCGAGATCCTGGAATTCGTCGGCGGGAAGATCTTGAGCGCCGGCGTGGATATCGCCAAGCAGAAGGGCGTTGCGGACTATGAGACCGTCCTGGAGGACGGCAACCCGGTCAAGCGCATTTTGGAGTATCTGGATAAGGAGAAGGCCAACCTCATCGTGATGGGCAGCCGCGGCGTGACCGACCTCAACGGACTGCTCATGGGCAGCGTGTCGCACAAGATCAGCCACCTCGCCAAGTGCACCTGCATCACGGTCAAGTAGTCGCGCGACGACACGCTTGGCCGAAGCCATGGCCCCTGAGGTCCGGACCCATTGGAACTCTTCGCGGAACTGCTTGTCCTCCTGCTTGCGACGCGGGCCCTCGGCGAAGCGGCCGAGCGTCTGGGCCAGCCCGCGTCCGTGGGCGAGCTGAGCGCCGGCATCCTCCTGACCGTCGCCGCCGCCAAGTTTGGCCAGGACCTGCCGTTCCTCGACCGGCTGGCGGCCAGCGAAGCGTTGGAATACGCCGCCAACCTGGGAATCTTCTTTCTGGTGCTGCTGGCCGGCGTCGAACTCGACCCCAAGGAGATCCGGGACAATTCACGCGGCGCCTTCGTGGTCGCGCTGGGCGGCATGGCCTTGCCGCTGCTGGGCGGCCTGGCGCTCGCCTGGTTCTTCCTGCCCGAGTCCGAGCTCAAGCAGGGACAGGTCCTGCTGGTCGGCGTCGCGCTGTCCATCTCGGCGATTCCGGCGACCGTCAAGGTGTTCACCGATCTCGGCCTGCTGCACGCGCGGGTCGGCGAGACCGTCATCTCCGCGGCCGTGTTCGACGACATCCTGGGGCTGTTCCTGCTTGCGGTCCTGCTCGCCGTGCTGCAGACCGGCCAAGTGCCCGACCTGGCCACGCTCGGCTTGCTGCTGGCGAAGGTGGCAGGCTTCTTCGTCATCACCGTGGCCCTGGGCACCCACGTTTATCCGCGCGTCCGGCGCGGCCTCAAGCTCATGCAGGCGGCGGCCATGGAGTTCAGCGCGCTGGTCGCGGTCGCGCTGGCCTACGGTTTCCTGGCCGAGCTTCTAAACTTGCATTGGATCTTGGGCGCCTTCATGGCCGGGCTGTATTTCGCGCCATCGCGCGTGGGTCCGGCCGCCTACACCGAGATGAAGGCGATCCTCACCGCCTTGACCAGCGGCATCCTCGGGCCCCTGTTCTTTACCTCGATCGGCCTGCGTGTCGACCTTGGCACCATCACCGCCGTGCCGCTGTTCCTGTCGCTGCTCATAGCCGTCGCGTTTTTCGGCAAGGTCGTCGGCGCCGGCCTGCCGGCTCTCTGGGCCGGGCTGGGCCGCCGCGAGGCCCTTGCGGTCGGGGTCGGCATGAGCGCGCGGGGCGCGGTCGAGCTGGTCGTCATCAGCATCGCTTACGAAGCAGGCCTCTTCGCGCCGCCGGGCGTCGGCGGCCCCCTGGTCGCGCACCTCTTCTCGTCGCTCATTCTGATGGCCGTGGTCACGACGCTGCTCACGCCAATCGTCCTGCGGCGGATCCTGCCCAAGACCGAAGGCTGACCCGCTCCGCGCGTCAGCCGTCCGGCCGCGCGAACTCCGCGACCACCGGCGCGTGATAGGATTCGGGGCTGTGGCTCACCGTGGCATAGGCGACCAGCTCGTCGCCCAGGGCCTCGTTGTGCACCTCGACCTGCCGGCAGTAGGCCATGAGGGCCCGCGAGACCAGGATGTGGTCCAGCATCTGCTTGTGGCCGTGGTGCAGGACCGAATACCGCTGGGAGTCCGGCAGCGTGCGCTCGAGCGGCACCAGCGCACGATAGGCCAAGTGGCCGTTGCCGGTGTCCTCGACGTCGCCGCGCAGGATCCTGAGCGGCATTTCTCGCTCCTCGGCGTTGAGGTCGCCGCAGACCGCGATCAGGGCGCCCGGCTCCTCGTCGAAGATGCGGTCGATCAGGAGGCGCGCCTCGAGCGCCTGGCCGCTCCGCTTCACGGTCGCGAGGAAGAAGCCCTCGGCCCAGCCGCCGACGCTGCGCCACGTGAACGCGTCCTGCTTCTGGCCGGCGACGAGGGCGGCCAAGGGCGCGCGCAGGTGCAGGTTGACGACGTGCAGAATCCGCCCGCCGGGCAGTTCGACCGTGGCCTTGAGGAGCGGCCGGTCCCACTCTACCGCTTGGGCCCCGGTCTCGGGCGGCTCGGCGGTTGCCGGCCGGTAGGCGGGCCGCGACACCAGTTCGTGGCGCAGCTGCTCCCGACCGAAAAGCGGCCAGCGGCTCAGGATGACGAGGTTGTGTACGTTGGCGACGCCGGCCTCGCTGCTGCTGGTCGTCGAGATGCGTTGGAACGCCGCATAGGGCGTGCCCTCGAGCAGACGGTCGAGCGCCAAGAGCCCGCGCGGCCCGCCGTCCTTCGGCTGTTGACCGTTGACCTCCTGCAGGCAGAGGACGTCGGCCGCAAGGCGCAGCAGCTGCGGGCGCAGCAGCGCGATGCGCTCGTCGAGCGGCGGATCCAGCTCCGGCCGATCGTCCAGATTCTCCAGGTTGAACGTGGCGATACGAAGCGACATGTCCCGGACAACTCCTCACTTGGCCCGGATCGTCCGATCTGCGCGCGGCGGACCCGATGTTCCGTTGCCCCCGGCCCCCGGTCAATGGGCCATGAGCATCGGGAGGGTCGCCGACCCCAGGATATCGCGGGTCGCGCCGCCGAGCACGAGCTCTCTCAACCGGCTGTGTCCGTAGGCGCCCACGATCAGCAGATCCGCGCCGAGCGCCTCGGCCGCCTCCAGGATCTGAACGCCGGCCGCGGCACTCCCCGGCGCAACGTGGCGGACTGCGGCGCGCACGCCGTGGCAAGCCAGGTAGCGGACAAGTCCATCCGGACCGGCGGCGTCCTCGCCATCGCCGATCGCTACCACCGTGACCTCCTCCGCCTGCATCAGAAACGGCAGCGCGCCGCCGACCGCGGCGGCAGCCTCCGCGGAGCCGTTCCAGGCAACCGCCACCTTTCGCCCCGGCGCCTCCGCCGGGGCGGGCGGAACCACCAGGACCGGCCGGCGGGTGTCGAACAGCGCGACCTCGAACACCCCGGAGGCGATCCCCGCCGCTTCGGCGTCGGGACGTCCCAACACGATCAGATCGAACAGCCGTCCGCGTCTGGCAACCTCCTCGTTCGCGCGGCCGACCACGTGACGCCAGGCGGCGGCATATCCGACCGCGGGCCCCGAGCCCGCCTCGGCAAGCTCCAATCCCTTCGCGCCGCAGCGTGCGGCGGCAAGCCGACGCACCTGTTCTCTCCGGGCCTCGGCGGCGGCCAGGCCGCCTTCGACCGCTAGACCCACCGTCGCTCCCGAGATGCCTTCGCTCAAGCCCGCCAGGGCGGTGACGGGATCGGTCTCGACATGCAGCAGCTCTACGCAGGCCTCGAAGCGCCGCCCCAGCTCAAGCGCCGCGTCGAGCGCCGCCTGGCTGCCGGGGGCGCCGTCGATCGGGACCAGTATCGATCTTATGGTCACGACCTCCTCCGCTCACATTCGCCCCCCTCCACACCAAGCCCGGTATTGAAACCGCGCCGTCGGAACGGTCCGCGGGCCTGCCTACTGGCTCCACCAGACTTCCGAGGCCTTGAATGCCTTGGCGGCCTGCTTTGCCTCCGCGCTCCGCTCCACGTGCGGACGGTAGGCCATGTCCTCGATCAGGATGTGATGGTTGAGCCACTCCTTCAGGAAGCTGAGCAATGCCTCGTTGACGACCTCGACGGATCCCGTCGTGTCCTCGTCGAACCGGCTGGTGACCTCCTGGATTCGCTTGACGAAGTCGCGGTGCTCGATTTTCTGCGGGTCGAGGCCCGGATACTTGCAGGCGCTCATGACCTTTTCCTCGCGGGCGAAATGGAATTCGGCATAGCGCCGCAGGGACAGGAGGCACTGTCTGACGACGTCCCGGCGCGCCGCGTTGCCGGCATTGGCGGCAAGATCGTTGATCACCTTGATCAGGACCTTGTGGTCGTCGTCCAGTTCCTCCAGGCCGACGCTCATGGCCTGGGTCCACTGCATCAAGGGCATGGCTGCGTCTCCTCGTCCGATTCGTCCGCGCCGGCCCGTACCCCGCGCTCTCCCCGTCCGGCCGATGCCGACGGCCACGGCCTTGTAACAAATCTAGGCAGAAAACTCAGAAAATTTCTTTGATCCAGGTCAAATCTCCCGGCCGGACGACCGTACGCGACGGACTATCCGGAGTCCTGGACGCCATCATTGGGCCGGCCCACCCTACGTTTCGGCGGTGGCGCGACGCCGGGCCCGGATCCGGCGGAAGATCGGTGCACCCACGGATAGGATGGTCAGCAAGAGCAGGGTCACGACGATCGGCCGATCGAGAAATCGCAACCAGTTGTGATCAAAGATTATGAGGGACTGCTTGAGGCTGTTTTCGACCAGCTCGCCCAGGATCAGGCCCATGATGATCGGCGCCGCCGAGAAGCCGTATCGCCTCAGGACGAAGCCCAGGATGCCGGCGATCACCATGATCCAGACGTCGAGAAGGCTCTGCTGGAGCGCGTAGGAGCCGATGCAGGCGAGCACGAAGACCGAGGGCCAGAGGAACTTCACCGGGATCAGCGTGACCCGGGCGAAGAGCTTGGCCCCGAGCAGGCCGACCCCGAGGAAGATGATGTTGGCCAGGAGCATCGCCGTGAAGATGCCGTAGAGCAGCACCGGCGTCGTGTTGAACAGATGCGGGCCGGGGCGTAGTCCGTGGACCAGGAGCGCGCCCAGTATGACGGCCGTCGTCGCGCTGCCCGGAATGCCGAGCGCCAGCGTCGGGACCATCGCCGCCCCGGTGGCGGCGTTGTTGGCCGTCTCCGGCCCGGCGATGCCCCGAATGTCCCCGTGGCCGAACTTGGACTTGTCCTTGGCCCAGCGCTTGGCCTCGTTGTAGCCGATCATGGCGGCGACGGTCCCGCCTTCCGCCGGCAGCACCCCGATGAAGGCGCCGATGCCGCAGGACCGGCCGATGGTCGGCAGGCAGCGCCGGAAGTCGAGCCAGCTCGGCAGCTTCACCGCCTCGATCGCGGCGCGCACCACGACGCGGTCGAGCCGACCCGCCTGCAACAGGAACTCGGCGCCGGCGAAGAGCCCGATCATCACCGGGATGAAATGGACACCATCCGACAGCTCCCAGAATCCGAAGGTGAAGCGGTCGACGCCCGTGGTGAAGTCCATGCCGATCGTGGCCAGAAGCACGCCGAACGCGCCGCCCATCAGGTTCTTGACCGGCGCTTCGCCGCTGATCGAGGCCAGCATCGACAGGCCGAACAGGGCCAGCGCAAAATACTCCGGCGGGCCGAAATCGTACGCGATGCGCGCCAGCAGCGGAGCGGCCACGATCAGCACGACGACGCTGAAGATCCCGCCGATCGCACTGCTGACCGAGGCGATGCCGAGCGCCTGTCCGGCCCGGCCCTTTTGGGCCAGCGGATAGCCGTCGAAGGCCGTGGCGGCGGCGGGCGGCGCGCCGGGCGCGTTGACCAGGATGGCGGTGATCGAGCCGCCATAGGTGCCCGCGCAATAAAGCGCGCTCAAGAGCGCGATCGCGGGGATCGGCTCCATGGTCAGCGTAAAGGGCAGCAACAGCGCCGTGGCCATGGTCGAGCTGAGGCCCGGCATGGCCCCGACCAGCACGCCGGCGACCGTGCCGACCAGCACGACGCCGATCAGATAGGGATCGGCGAACAGCGATGCGGCGGTGAGAAAGGAGTCCATGGATCGCGGGCGCTCCGGCCTTCGTTGCTACCAGGGCCCGAACAGGCCTGGGTCGAAATGGACCCCCAGGATCTTGGCGAAGAGCCCGTAGATGGCGGCGGGGAACAGGATCGCGTAAGGAACGATCAGGTGCCAGCGCCGTTCGCCCCACAGGACGGGTAGGCCGAAACAGAGCAGCACCATCGCCGGCACGATCCCGAGCGCGTCGAAGGCGATGACGAAGGCGATCATCACCGCCGCCGAAACCGCGACCGCCCACGGCAGGGGCTTCAGGGCCTTCTCGGGCAGGCGCAAGGACAAGATCATCTGACCGGCGCTCAGAACCGCGATCACCGAAATGACCAGCCTCGGAAAGCTTGCCGGCTGCACGTTCTGCGCCAGGGCCGCCGGCGCCTGCTTGAAGCTGAAGGTGATCGCGTAGGCGACGGCGCAAAAGATCAGGACGCAGGCCCCGACGACGATGTCGCGCGGAAGGCGGCGGGCGGCGGAGCTTTCCGCCGCCCGCGCCCGATCGCTCACGTCCCCGGACATGGTACCGCCAAGCCCGCCTCGCTCAGAGGAGGCCCAGTTCCTTCAGCGAGGTCTGGCTTTCCTCGTACATGCGGCGAATGATCTTGTTCCACTCGTCCATGCCGACCGCGCTGTCCTTCGGCATACCGCCGCCCTCGAGGTAGCCCTGATAGATCGGGTGGCTCATGGCTTTGAGCAGCCCCTTCTCGAGCACCTTCATGCGCTCTTCGGGAACGCCCTTCAGCACCGCGAAGCCGCGCACCGTCGAGGCGATGGAGTCGATCCCCTTCTCCTTGGCCGTCGGCGTGTCGGGCAGCGACTCGATGCGCTTGCCGGCCAGCACGGCGATCGGCCGGATCTCGCCCGTGGCGAACTGGGCCTCGCCCTCGGCATAGTTGAGCAGCGCCGCCTCGACGTTGCCGCCGACCAGGTTGGTCACGATCGCGCCGCCGCCCTTGAACGGCACGATGGTGTAGGGAATGCCGCCGGCCGCCTTGGTGAAGCCGTGGATCGCGACATGGTCGGCGCCGCCGGCGAAGGTGGTGCCCCACTTGAGCCCACCGTCGCTCTTCGCCTTGGACGCGGCGACCAGGTCCTCGAGCGTCTTGATCGGGCTGTTGCCGGGTACGCAGACGACCTGCGGGTCGTCGGTGGCCCGCGCGATGCCGACGAGGTCGTCGATCTTCAGGGGCACCTTACCCTGCGCGATCTGGAACAGGTGCGACTGGGTGATGGTCATGATGGTATAGCCGTCGCGTGGCTGCGAGTTGACGTACATCAGGGCCTTCGAGCCGCTGCCGCCGCGCTTGTTCACGACCGCCATGTCCTGCTTGAAGACGCGCCGTCCGCGCAGCATCATCATCCGGGTCGTGATGTCGGTGCCGCCGCCGGCCCCCGCGTGGGTGACGACGTTGATCGTCTTGTCGGGAAACTCCTCGGCCGCCGCCCCGGGCGCGAGCCCGGCCCAAGCCGCGGCACCGACGGCCACGGCCAGCGTGGCGCTCAGCACGGAACGCCTGGCGGTTTGTCGCGTGAAATCCTGTGTCATGCTCTTCTCCCTGTTTTGTCGTCCACCCTGCGCCTCCTGCGGAAGTTCGGGTAGCCGGGTTACGTAACTTCGGCTCGCGCGCCGGACCCCGCGAATTGCTGGTTCAGCCGGCCGCGGCGCGTCTCTTTCGTGTCCCGGCGGGCGCGTCCTGCGCGGCCTCGTCCAGGGTGCCGGTAAAGCGCGCCTTGCCGTTCAGGACGTGGGCGCGCCCGGCCGCCTGCGCCGCCTCGGCGTCGCCGGCCACCACCGCGTCGAGGATTGCCTCGTGTTCCAACAGAGATGCCTCGATGTTGGGGACCCTGGATAGCCCGCGCCGGCGGAACAGGTGCATCTCCTTGACCGCACCCTCGTAGACGCTCTTGGCCCGCCGGTTGCCGCAGAAATCGAGGATCTGAGCGTGAAACGCGACATTCAGGCGATAGTAGGCATCCTTATCCCCTTGGAAACAGGCGTCTTGCATCCCTTTCAGGTTCTCCTGCAAGGACCGACACTGCGCCCGGCTTCGCCGGCGCGCCAGGGTCGCGCAGGCGAGTCCGAACACCGCGCTGCGCAGATCGTAGAGGTCGAGCGCCTCTTCGAACCCAATCTTCCGGACCACGACCCCCTTGTTGGCGATGATGTCGACGAGGCCCGCCTCCTTGAGGCCGCGCATCGCCTCGCGCACGGGTCCCCGGCTGACTCCGAGCCGTTCGGCCGTCGCGCTCTCGCTCAAACGCGCGCCGGCCTTGAGCTCGCCGGTGAGGATCTGGCGTTCGATCTCCCGCTGCACCGCCATGGCCAGCGTTTGGATGTTACTGGCATGGAACGGCTTGTCCGCTTGCAACGCCATCGTGCCTCGCGCGTCTCGACCCCTGGAGTGTCCGACGGTAGGCAGCCGAGGGAAAACTGTCAACAGTTGGCAGTCAACAATTTGCTCACTACACTGTTTGCCGACGCAAACGGCGCGCCTGCCCGCGGCGCCATTGCCCGCCATGGCGGCGGCGCGCGTGTCGAAGCGGGCCCGACAGGCCGAAACGAAGTGAGGAGACCATGACCCATCAACCCGCCAGCCAGGCGTTGTCCAGGTTCACGGTGCTCGATCTGACCCGCGTGCGGGCCGGACCGACGGCGGTCCGCCAGCTGGCGGACTGGGGCGCCGACGTCATCAAGATCGAGATGCCGGCCACCGATCAGGGCGGCCAGCCGGGCGGCCCGCGCGACGGCCCCGACTTTCAGAACCTGCACCGCAACAAGCGGAGCATCACGCTGAACCTGAAGTCGCCGCAAGGCCTCGAGGTCTTCAAGAAGCTGGTCGCCGAGGCCGATGTCGTGGTCGAGAACTACCGCCCCGACGTCAAGGTCCGGCTCGGCATCGACTACGAGTCGCTGAAGACGATCAACCCCCGCCTGGTCTACGCCAGCATCTCCGGCTTCGGCCAGGACGGCCCCTACAGCAAGCGCCCCGGCTTCGATCAGATCGCCCAGGGCATCGGCGGGCTGATGTCGATCACCGGCCTGCCCGGCCAGGGGCCGGTCCGCGTCGGCATCCCGATCGCCGATCTCACCGCCGGTCTGTTCTGCGCCCAGGGCATCCTGGCCGCCCTGCTGGAGCGCGAGGTCTCCGGCGAGGGCCAGTGGCTGCAGACCTCGCTGCTGCAAGCGCAGGTCTTCATGCTCGATTTCCAGGCCGCGCGCTGGCTGGTCGATCACGAGGTGCCGCAGCAGGCCGGCAACAACCACCCGACCAGCATCCCGACCGGCGTGTTCGAGACCGCCGACGGCCACATGAACATCGCGGTCGCCGGCCAGCCGATCTGGCTACGCTTCTGCACGGCGATCGGCGACGAGGCCCTGGCCGAAGACCCGGCCTACGCGACGCCCAAGGACCGCTCGAAGAACCGGGACGCGCTCAACGCCGCGATCGCCGTCCACACCAGAGGGAAGACCACGGCCGAGTGGGTCGAGCTGTTCAACGCGGCGGGCGTGCCGGCCGGCGACATCAACACCATCGACAAGGTCTTCGCCGACCCGCAGGTGCGCCATCTGGGCATGGCCCAGCGCGTCGACTCGAGCGAGCGCGGGCCGATCGATCTGGTCGGCCAGCCGATCAGGATGAGCCGCACGCCCAGCACCCTCGCCGCACCGCCGCCGACCATGGGCCAGCACACCGGGGAGATTCTCGCCGACCTCGGCTACGGCGCGGCCGAAGTCGAGAGCCTGCGCGCGGCCGGCGCAATTTGACACCGCGCCGGGACCGGCGCTCGAGGGAAGGATGCAAGATGACGAGCAGCGACAAGATCCTGAGCCGCGTGGACGGCGCGACCGGCCACGTGGTCTTCAACAATCCGGACCGGCGTAACGCCGTCTCGCTGGAGATGTGGCAGGCGGTCGAGGAATCGATCGACGCCTATGCCGCGGACCCGGCCGTGCGGGTCGTCGTCTTCTCCGGCGCCGGCGGCAAGGCCTTCGTTTCCGGCGCCGACATCTCCAAGTTCGAGAGCGAGCGCGCGACCCGGGAGGCGGTCAAGCACTACAGCACCACCACGGCCCGGGTCTACGAGAAGATTCAGGGTTTGCCCAAGCCGACCATCGCCAAGATCGACGGCTACTGCGTCGGCGGCGGCGTCGCGCTCGCGGTGTGCTGCGACCTGCGCATCTGCGGCGAAAGCTCGAAGTTCGCGGTGCCGGCGGCCAAGCTCGGCCTCGGCTACGGCTTCGCCGGGGTCAACCGGCTGGTCGCCCTCGTGGGACCGTCGTTCGCCAAGGAGATCTTCTTCACCGCCCGGCTGTTCACGGCCGAGGAGGCGAAGGTCATGGGCCTAGTGAACCGGGTGGTGCCCGACGGCGAGGTCGCGGCCATGGCCGAGGAGACCGCGGCCGGCATCACCGCCAACGCCCCGCTCACCGTCGACTCGATCAAGTTCATCGTCGGCGAGACCCTGAAGGACCCAGACGCGCGCGACCTGGAGCGCTGCGCGGCGCTGGTCGAGGCCTGCTTCGACAGCCAGGACTACATCGAGGGCCGGCGCGCCTTCATGGAAAAACGCAAGCCCGCGTTCACCGGCGCCTGAAGGGAACGGGCCATGCTCTATGCGTTAGGCGAGCTCGCGCCGCGGACCGATGGCGAGGCCTACTGGACCGCGCCCACGGCCGCCGTCATCGGCGACGTGGTGCTGGCTAAGAACGTCAGCGTCTGGTGGGGCGCGGTGCTGCGCGGCGACAACGACCGCATCACGGTCGGCGAGAACACCAATATCCAGGACGGCTCGGCGCTGCACGTCGACCCGGGCTTTCCGCTCACCATCGGGCGCGACGTCACGATCGGCCATATGGTCATGCTGCACGGCTGCACGATCGGCGACGGCAGCCTGGTCGGCATCGGTGCGATCATCCTGAACGGCGTCACGGTCGGCAAAGGCTGCCTGATCGGTGCCAACACCTTCCTGCCCGAGGGCAAGCAGATCCCCGACAACTCGGTGGTCCTCGGCGCGCCGGGCAAGGTGGTGCGCGAGGTGACCGACAAGGACCGCGCGATGATGGCCCGCCCCGTCCCCGGCTACGTCCAGCGCTGGCCCCAGTACCGCGACAAGCTGCGCCCGATCGGGTGAAAAGGGATCGATCACCATAGGTCGGATCGTCATGTCCTCGACCCCACACCGTCAAGCGAGCATTCTTATGACTGTTCGTCCGGTCCTCCTTGGGACTCTAAAGCATCAGAACTCCAGCTTTCTCGGTCCGGACCGGATGGACAACCTGTGGAAAGCTCACATCTAGAGCGTCATGATGATCGTTCCAGCCACCGTCAGCAGGACATTGGCGAAGGCGTAGGTGCCCGCATAGCCAAGCGCCGGCATCGAGCTCTTGGCCGCCTCCTGCACGGCGGTCAGCGCCGGCGTGCTGGTCATGGCGCCGGTGAGCGCGCCCAGCAACACGGCAGGATTGAGCTTGAGCACGAAGATGCCGAGAAGATAGCCCAGGATGACGGGCGTCATCAGCACCACGATGCCGCTGAGAATGACCACGGGGCCCACCGAGACGAGCGCTTCGACGACCCCGCCGCCGGCCGAGAGACCCACGTTCACCATGAAAAACATGAGCCCCAGCTCCATCAGGACAAAGCGGGCGGCCGGCGGCACGCGCCCGAAGGTCGGGGAGAGCGAGCGCAGGAAACCCATCAAGATGCCCATCAGCAAGAGACCGCCGGCGCTGCCGATGCCCACGGCGACCGCGCCGAGCTTGATCGATATCTTGCCCAGCAGGAGCCCACCTGAAATCCCGAGCGCGAAGCTCACCAGATCGGTTTCCACCACATCGCGCTCGATTTCGCCCAGCAGCTCGGCCAAAATTTCTAGCTGTTCCGTGTTTCCCACCAAGGTGACGACATCGCCCTTTTGCAAGACCGTGCTGCCCTCCGCCGGCAGCTGGATCTGCGTCCGCCGCACATGGGTCACGAAGCAACCATACTCCTCGGGCGCGCGCAGATCGCTGATGGAGCGGCCGACCACGGCGTCCTTTGTGACAATGACATCGGCGGAGGTGACGCTGCTTTCCAGGAGGTCCGGGTCCAGAATGCCCATCTTCAGGCCGGGCTGCTCGCGCAGATAGGCGTGAACATCGAGCGGAGCCATAATGGCGAGCATGTCGCCCACCGCGAGTTCGCCATCGGGTTCGAGCCGAATGATCTTGCTGCCGCGCTTTATGCGCACCAAAGCTAGCTTCAGATCGCGCCGGGCCTCTATCTCGGCTCGGGTCTTGCCCAGAATCTCGGCGCCCTCTTCGATTTCATAGCCGCGGACGACGGGCAGGCCCTTGGCGAACCGCTTTTCCGTCTCATGGTAGCCCTTTTCTTTGGCGTAGCGCTGTGCTTCCTTCGCCAGGTCGAGCCGCAGGATCTTGGGCGCGAACTTGACGATGAGGATCAGGCCGACCGTGCCGAACACATAGGTGATCGCATAGCCGACGGAGATGTTCTGGAGCGCCTGCTGGGATGTTATCCCCTCGGCCAATCTGGCGATGCCCACGTCGACTGCGTTCTGGGCGCCGACGAGGGTCGGCGTGCTGGTAAGTGCGCCGGCGAGGATGCCGGCCCCCAGGCTGTTGTCCAGGTTGAACGCAGTCGCGAGCATCCAAAGCATGATCACCGAGGACACCGCGACCGTGAGCGCCAGCGAAATGTATTTCACCCCGTCTTCGCGCAGGACGTTGAAGAAGCGCGGGCCTGCCTGCAGGCCGACGGAATAGATGAAGATCGTGAACCCGATCATGCCGACGAGCGGGATGCCCTCGAACCCGAAATGCCCGAACAGAAGCCCGACCAACAGGACGCCACCGGTCGGCCCAAGCTCGAACCCGCGAATGCTCAGCTTGCCGAGAAAGTAGCCCAGGCCGATAACGACGAAAACGACGAGCCCGGGCGTCGCCTTGAACAGTGCATATACGTCAATTTCCAAGGCCGGTTCCCCCTATCGTTCCATTTCTCGCTTCGCGCGGCGGATCTCAGGCCGCCGCCCCGTTCTCAGATTGGACGCCGTCAATGTGATGGCAAGCTACCATGATACGTTCAGATTTCGGCTCGACCACGATAGTGCGTGCAATCCGTCCTTACGCCGGCGTCGGCTGCTCGGCGGGCACGGGCGCCGGTTCCGGGCGGATGCCGTGCAGCGTCGCGTAGAAGGTCGGGAAGAGGACGATGGTGAGGATCGAGCCGACGGCCAGCCCGCCCATGATCGAGGCCGCCATGGCATTCCAGAACACGTCGGGCAGAATCGGCACGACGCCCAGCACCGTGGTCCCGGCCGCCAGCGCAATCGGCCGCGCCTGGGTCACGGCTGCTTCGACACAGGCGTCGAACGGCGCCAGGCCTTCCTCGACGCCTTCATTGATCGCGTTCGTCATGACGATCATGTTCTTGATCATCATGCCGGTGAGACTGAGCACGCCGAGGATCGCGACGAAGCCCATGGGAGAGTCCAACGCGATCAGCGCGCCGACGATGCCGATCGCGGCGAAGGGTACGACCAGCAGAATGCAGAGCAGCACCCGCAACGAATTGTAGAGCAGAATGACGATGAATGCGATCAGCACCGCCGTCGGCAAGAGACCGGGAATCAGCGACAGCTGCGCGTCGTTGGTGCTGTCCATTTCGCCGTCCCAGAAGATCTCGTAGCCGATCGGCAGCTCGCTCTCCAGCTTGGCGAACTCGCCGGCGACGTCGGCGTAGAGCGAAGGAAAGGTCTCGCCGTCGAGGGGCGAGGCCTGCACCGTGACCGCGCGCCGCCGCTGGTAGCGGTGGATAATCGGGTCCTCCCAGACCAGGTCGAAGCCGTCGACGATCTGCCCGAGGGGAACCGGGCTGGTCTGCATCTGCGGGCGGACCTGCAGGGAGTCGAGCGTCCCGGCGGTGCGGGACCGCTCTGCCGGCAGGTTTCGCAGCAGGATGGGATAAAGGTCGTCTCCCTCACGGTAGAGCCCGACCTGCAGGCCGTCATAGGCGCGCAAGGTCGTCTGACCCAGGTCTTCGCGGCTGACCGTCGCCCAACGCGCCCGCTCCTGGTTGTATTGGGGCACCAGCTTGAGAACCGGCTCGCGCATCTCGGTGCGGACCTCCCGCGCCAGCGGGCTGGCGCGCAGTATTGCCTTGGCCTTCTCGCCGATCTCTCGCAGTACCCCGAGATCGGCTTCCGCCGGCCCGCTGATGCGCGCTTCCACCTTCCAGGTATCGCTGGGGCCGACACCGTACTTCCGCACGCGGGTCAAGACCGGAATCTCGGTCTTAAGCCAGGGCTCGAGCTTGTCGGCCAGCGGTTGGATCTCCTCGAAAGAAGGGGTGTTGACGATGATCTGCGCATAGGCCGGGTTTGGCAATTCCGGGTCTACCGGCAGGTAGAAGCGCGGCGGTCCGTTGCCGACGAAGGAAACGACGGCGGCTACCTCCTCCTGACGCTTCAGCCAGTCCTCGATCCGACGCAGGCTTTCGGACACGTCCTGTATGCGCGTGCCTTCCGGCGCCCAGTAGTCGAGCATCAACTGATTGCGGGTGGCATCCGGGAAGAACATCTGCCGTACGTTGCCGTACTGCAGGAGGGCTCCCGCCAGCAGCGCGCTGCACAGCAGGATCGTTACCCAACGAAAGCGGATGGCCAAGGCCACTAAGGACCGCAGCGCCCGAAAGAAGCCTGAGGCATAAGGGTCGGAGGCCTCCGCTCCGGCCTTGGGCTGAGGCAGGAGATCCACGCACATGACCGGCGTCAAGGTCATAGAGATGAACCAGCTCAGACTCAGGGCGATCGCGACGACGGTGAACAAGGATGCACAGTATTCCCCGGCGTCGGCCGGCGAGGCATAGATCGGGTAGAAGGCCATGATCGCGATGACCGTGGCACCCAAGAGCGGCATGGCCTGCTGCCCGGCGGCGGCGATCGCCGCCTTGGTTCGGTCCATGCCCTTTTGCATGAGCACGGACATCTTGTCGGCCACGAAGGTCGAGTTGTCGACCATCATACCAAGGGCGATGATCAGCGCGCCGAGGGACATGCGATGCAGATCGATCTTGAACATACCCATGAAGACGAAGGAGCCGAGGATGATGAAGAGCAGCATGGAACCGATGATCATGCCCATGCGAAGCCCGCTTGGCAGCATCAACACCACCAGCACGATAGCGACCGCTTGGGCCAGGCTGATCATGAAGTTGTCGATCGACTCGGTCACCAGGTCCGACTGCCAGGCGACCTTGTGCAGCTCGATGCCGACAGGCAGCTGCGCCATCAGCTCGCCGATACGCTTGTCGAGCGCGGCCCCGGTCCTGACCACGTTGCCGCCGGCGACGTTGGCCGCATAGATGGCGAGCCCCGGCTGTCCGTCGTAGCGCATCAGTTCGAAGGGGGGATCGCGATAGCCGGACCGTACCGTGGCGACATCCTGAATGCGCAGGATCTGCGTGGCCTCGGTGGCCGCGTCGCCAGGACTTCCCGACGACAGCATCAGCTCCGCCAGATTGGGATTGAGGGCCAGCTCGCCGATCTCCTCCGGCGAGGCGAACTCGCCGGAAGGCGCGATCCGCAGGCGGCGGTCGTCGATGTCGAGGGAGCCCGCCTCCACCACCTTGTTCTGGATCTGCAAGGCCTGGAGGAAATTCTCGTTCGAGATGCCGATCTCCGCGACCTGCGCCTCCGAGACGTCCAGGTAGACGACCTTGTCCTGCACCCCCCAGAGCTCGACCCGCGAGACCCCCGACACCACGCTGAGCTCCTTCTTGATCAGGTCGGCGTAGTCCTCCAGCTCCGCGTAGGTGAAGCCGTCGCCGGTGATCGCCAATACGAAGCCATAGACGAAGCTGAAATCGTCGGAGACGTCGGGCTTGCCCACGCCGGGCGGCAGCTCGAGCGTGACGTCGCGGATCTTCTTGCGCAGCTCGTCCCAGATCTGGGGCAGACGATCTGCCCAATACTCCTGCTTGATCTCGACCTTGATGATGGAGACGCCGGCCCGCGAGAAGGAGAAGACCGTGTCGAGCTGCGGCAGCTCCTGGATTGCCTTCTCGATCCGGTCCGTCACCTCCAACTCGACCTGTTCCGGGCTGGCCCCCGGATAGGGCGTGATGACGACGGCCTTCTTTACCGAAAAGTCCGGGTCCTCCAGGCGCCCGAGGTTCAGGAACGCCGCGACCCCGCCGACGACGATCAGGAAGACCAGGAAGTAGGCGACGGTCCTGCGCTCCAGCATGAAGGCGGTCAGGCCCATCAGGCGCCCCCGCCCGGCATCTGAATCGTCACTTGCTGGCCCTCGACCAGCGTGTTCACGCCGGAGCGCGCGACCCACTCTCCGGTGTTCAGTCCGGTGACCTTCGCGCCACGGGGCGTGAGATCCGCGACCTCCACGTCGCGGCGCGCGACGATCCCGCTGCTTGGATCGATCACCCAGACGAACTTCTTGTCGTTGTCGTCCGTGCCCAGCGCGGAGAGCGGAACCTCGTAGCCGGCGGCAGCCGCATCGCCGGGCAGCTCGACCCGGCCGGTCGCCCGGCCGGCCATGCCCGGCAGGATCACGAGGTCTTCCGGCTGCTGCATGATCAGATTGACCATGTAGGTGCGGGTCGCCTGGTTGGCCTCGTTGCTGACCTCCTTGATCTCCGCGGGAATCTCCCGGCCGGAAAAAGCGTCGAAGACGATCTTGATGTCCTTCACGTAGGGTATATTGGAAATCAGCGTCTCGGGAATGTTCACGACCATCTCGATGCTGGTGGTGTCGAGCAGACGCATAATCACCTGCTTGGCCGCGATGTTCTCGTAATTCTCCACGAGAATGGCCGAGATCGTGCCCTCGAAAGGCGCTTTCAGCACGCTGTCTTCCAGTGCCTTGCGGCGGATCAGAACCTCGGCCTTGGCGATCTCGAGCAAGGCCTCGGCGTCGGTCAGCTCCTGCTGCGAGACCGCGCCGCCGGCCGCCGCCTTCGCGACGCGGGAGCGGAAGGCCTCCGACCGCTTGACGGCGGCCAGAGCCTGCTGCAGGGCATTCTGAAAGTCGCGGGGATCGAGCCTGGCGAGCAGATCGTCCCGCTTGACCCGGTTGCCCACGTCGACCGGGCGCTCGACCAAACGGCCCGAAACCTCGAAGGCGATGTTGGCTTCGCGCGTGGCCTTGGCGCGGCCGGGGAACCATCGCTCGGCCAGTGCGCCCGCCTCGGCCACCTGCACGGCACGGACCGGCCGGACGATCGGCGCGGCCGCCTCCTGTTCCTGATCACAGCCCGCCGTCGACGCGATGATCGCGAGCAGCACGGCCAGCAGCGGCCTGTTCCGGGCCCGCCGATTGCCTGGCACGGTTACGTCAGACGGCGTCATGGCCATGGCACCTCCGGCAGATCCACGCCAAAGATCGTAAGCGGTTGCTTGTCACTCTGCTTCTCCTGCTCCTGTGTCCGCTCTGCTTGCGGATTCCAGCCGCCGCCTAGGGCCGTATAGACGCGGATCAGCTGCAGACTGATCAGACCTTGACTGTCGGCCAGGCTGTCTTCCTGCGCGAACAGCGAGCGCTCCATATCGAGCACGTTCAGAAAATTGGTCAGGCCGGTCCGATAGAGTTTGAGCACCAGATCCACGGAGCGCTGCGCCGCAACGACCGACCGCACGAGGGCCTGCTTTCTTATGCCTTCCTGGGTATAGGCCGTGATCGCGGTCTCCACCTCGTCCATCGCCAGCAGAACCGTGTTTTCGTAGGACTTGAGGGCCGCCTCCGTGCGCGCGTCCTGGGCGTCGATGAAGCTGCGCACGCGGCCGCCGTCGAAGATGTTCCAGCGGAACGAGGGGCCGAAAGAGAAGGCGTGGTTGTCCCACTCGTAAAGACTCCCGCTGACCGTCTGGAAGGCGAAGACGCCGGATAGCGAGAACCGGGGATAGAGATCGGCCGTCGCCGCTCCGACCCGCGCCGTCTGCGCCGCGAGAAGACGTTCCGCACGACGAATGTCCGGACGCTGGCGCAGCAGGTTGGCCGGCTGCGTCACCTGCGCCGCGATCGGCGGCATCGGGATGGGCTTTGGTACCGATAGTTCGGCGTGAAGCGCCGACGGTGGCTGACCGAGCAGGACGCTGAGGCGGTTGATGTTCGCGACCAGCGCGGCGCGCAGCTGCGGGATGTTGGACTCGGTCGTGGCGAGAATCAGCTTGGCCTGCTCCACATCCAGGTCCGGGGCCAGCTCGGCGTCGCGCCGAAGCCGGACGATCCGCAACGTGTCCCTTTGCGTCTCGACGTTCTTCTCGGTGATCCGAATCCGCTCCTGCAAGGTGCGGACGTTGGTGTAGGTCGTGGCGATATCGCCATAGAGAACGACCAGGATATCGCGGTAGTCCTCGATCGAAGCCTCGAAATCGGCCCCCGCGGCCTCGACCTGGCGCGAAATCCGCCCGAAAAAATCGATCTCCCAGGTCGCGTCGAAGCCCGTGCCGCGGAAGGTGTCGGTGCGGCTGGCGGGGGGTAGCGGCTGTTGGAATATGCCTTCGCTCGCGCGGAAGCGTTCGACGGAGCCGGTGCCGTCTATGGCCGGCAGCCGCTCCCCGCGGGCGACACCCAGGAAGGCGCGCGCCTCCTTGATCCGCGCATAGGCCTCTTGAAGCGTCAGATTGCCCGCCCGCGCGCGCTCGATCAGGCTGTCCAAAACGGGATCGTTGAAGGTGGACCACCAGCGCTCGGGCAGCTCGCTCTCAACCTTGAAAGCCTCGGGCGCGACCTTTCGCCATTGCGCGGGCAGATCGGTATCCGGCGTCTCGTAATCCGGCCCGACGGTCATGCAGCCCGAGATCAAAAGAGCAATTGCCGCGGCAAGTAGAAACGGCTTGCGGCAGGTCCCCAAGGTCACCGTGCCCCCCCCCCAAAGCTTTCCGCATTGCCAAAAGCCTATGCTTGTTTTCCCAAGCAAGCAATCCCGCATCGGACAACACTATCCGAAAATGGGCGACGCTCGGTGCGGTCCACGCACGTTGGCTGGATCGTCTTTCTTGACTCCAAATCCATGAAGATCAGCGGCAGTGCAGCGAATGCGGATGTTGTTTTCAATGTTTTCGGGAATTGCAGAGATCAGAGCGATTGAATTTCCGCGAGTGCGATTGCCACGAAATGCCAATGTTCCGCACCGCGGCCGCTTCCAAGTAGTGACCCGGCCTCGGCGGTTCTTACTGATGTCGCTGGCATAAGACTCGGATCAAGGCACCTCCCGGCCTCGACACCTGAGTTGGACGCTTCGGCGCGTTTTGCTGGACATGGCAATACATAGTGCTCCAACCTGAAATCATGGCGTTCTCGCTCCGCAATATGCGTCGATCGCGATCAATCGAGCTTCTGGCGTCTTTGGTGCTGCTGCTCGTTGTGGCCGCGTTTGTTGAAATCCACACCGCTCATGGAGTGATTGTCTCCCTGCTGTTCGCGTTCGTTCTCATTACGGCGGTTCGGGTTGTTACCACCAAGAACCGGCACCGCATTATTGCTTACGTTCTTGGTGTTGTTTGGTTGGCAATCAGCTTGATGAGAGCCGCCACTCAGCAGGAGATTTGGCGAATTCTGGCGGACCTTCTGTTCATTGCGTTCAGCTTCTACTGCTTCAGCGTGATCCTTCGCCGTATCGTGACCGCCGAGGAGGTCGATTCCGAGGTGGTCTACGGCTCCGTGTCCGCCTACCTGCTTATCGCGATCACCCAGGCCGTGAGTTACGATTTGATTTACGTGCTGAGCCCCGAAGCATTCAGTGGGGCCGAGGGGAGTCCAGACTTGACCCTC
>CAMYKD010000030.1:0-27830 GCA_947258885.1 uncultured Kiloniellales bacterium
TGGCGCACGCGCCCCTCGCGCAGGCCCTTGTCGTCGACCGCCAGGCCGCGCGTGCCGACCAGCACCGGGTCGCCTTCCTTGAGGAAGCGGGCGTGGCGCTCGGGCAGGTGCAGGCGCAGGACATAGGCCTGGGCGGCGATCACCGCCACGGTCTCGCCCGGCAGAACGACCTGGCCGTCGGTCACCGGCACCTCGAGCACGCGCCCCGGCTTGGGTGCCAGCACGTCGCCCTCGGCCTGCCGCTCGACCACCAGGGCGCGCTCGACGCGCAGCGCCGCCAGCGTGCCGGTGGCCACGCTCGAGGCGGTCTCGGCCGAATCGAGCGCGGCCTGACTGACCGTGCCCCTGCCGCGCAGCGTCTTGATGCGGTCACGCTCGATTCCGGCCAGCTTGACCTCGGCCTTGGCCGATTCGATGCGGGCGTCGAGCGCCGCGACCTCGAGCGCCAGCTTGGGATCCTCGACCCGGGCCAGCAGCTCGCCCTCCTCGACCGGGCTGCCCTCGTCCACGGCGAGACCCGAGATCGTGCCGCCGATACGGCTGCGCGCCAGCGTCGTGTCCAGGCTCGCGACCGCCGCGAAGACCGCCTTGAGGTCGTCGACCGGACGCACCTCGACCGTGAACTCCTGGGCGCGCGGTCCGCCGGGCAAAAGGCCGGTCAGACCCGCCACAAGGGCGAGGCCCGCGAAAAGACGGGATGGCTGCATGGCCGGGGCTCCTCCTACTGCGCGAGGGGTTGTCGCGCAGGGTTATCCCGACGGCCATGACCTAAGTCAATGCCCGGTTGCCCGGCCGGCCCCGACCCGCCGCGAGGCCGGGGCTCCGGCGCTCCTCTCACACGGCGCTGAAACCGTGGCGGGAGAGCGGCAGGGAACGAATACGCATTCCGGTTGCCGCGAAAAGCGCGTTGGTCAGCGCGGGGGCGGCGGGCGGCGTGCCCGGCTCGCCGACGCCGCCCAGCGCGGCCCCGCTCTCGACGATGCGCACCTCGACCTCGGGCATCTGGGCCAGATCGAGCATGGGATAGCTGTCGAAATTGCCCTCCTGGACACGGCCCGCGGCGATCGTGATCCGGCCGAACAGCGCCGCGGTCAGGCCGTAGACGATGCCGCTTTCCATCTGTGCCACCACGGTGTCCGGGTTGATCGTCCGTCCGCAGTCGATCGCGCAGGTCATTCTGTGCAGCTTGATTCCCCGGCCCTTCGCGACGGAGATCTCCGCCACCTCGGCGGCGATCGAGCCGAAGGATTCGTGCAGCGCGATGCCCCGGAACCGCCCCTCGGGCGCCGTCCGGCCCCAGCCGGCGGCCTCGGCCGCGGTCTCGAGGACCCTGCGGTGCCGCGGCTTGTCGGCCAGCAGGGCGCGCCGGAACGCGAAGGGATCCCGGCCCGCCGCGTGCGCCAGTTCGTCGAGGAAACTCTCGACGAAAAAGGCGTTCTGGCTGTTGCCCACCGAGCGCCAGAAACCCACGGGCACGCCGAAGTGCCGCATGGCGTACTCGATTCGCTGGTTCGCGATGGCATAGGGGCTGTCCGCCGCGCCCTCCACCGAGGAGGGGTCGATGCCGTCCTTCACGTAGTCGGGCAGCGCCCGGCTCATGATCGAGGGCGCGGCCAGACGGACGTGCCAGGCGACCGGCTCGCCCGCCGCATTCAGCCCGGCCCGCAGGCGCGCCATGGCGGCCGGACGGTAGAAGTCCTGGCGCATGTCCTCCTCGCGCGACCAGACGAGTTTGACCGGCGCCCCCACGGCCTTGGAGACGAGCACCGCCTGCACGACGAAGTCGGTCTCGAAACGGCGCCCGAACCCGCCGCCGAGGAAGGTTGTATGGACCTTGACCTGCTCGGGCGCGAGGCCGAGCAGGCCTGCCACGGCGTGCTGGATCGGGCCCTGGCCCTGGGTCGGCGCCCAGATCTCGACGCCCGTATCGGTAACCCGGGCCGTGGCGTTCATCGGCTCCATGGTGGCATGGGCCAGATAGGGCACCTCGTAGGCCGCCTCCAGCCTCCTGTCCGCGCCGGCCAGGGCGGCCGTGGCGTCGCCCTCGTTGTGCGCCACCGCGCCGTCTTGCTTGAGCGCCGCCGACAGCTCGGCACGGATCGTAACGTCGCTCATGGCGGCGTGGGGACCCTCGTCCCAAACCGGGGCGAGCGCCTCCAGCCCCTTCAGTGCCGGCCAGTAGCCCTCCGCAACCACGGCCACCGCGCGCTCCAGCGGCACCACCGCGCGCACGCCCTTGACCGCCAGCGCGGGTGTCTCGTCGACGCTCTTCAGCCTGCCGCCGAAGACGGGCGAGGCCAGGACCGTGGCGGTCAACATACCCGGCAGCTTGACGTCGATGCCGAAGCCGGCGCTGCCGTCGACCTTGGCCGGGACGTCGAGACGGGCCGCGGCGGTGCCGATCAGGCTCCAGTCCCCGGGCTTCTTCAAGGGTACCTCGGCGGGCGGTTCCAGCTTGGCCGCCGCGCCTGCGAGCGCGCCGTAGCCGGCGGCTCGGCCGCTCGCCTCGTGGACCACACGTCCGGCCTGCGCCCGGCAGGCCTCGACCGGCACGCCCCAACCTTCGGCCGCCGCGCGGCGCAGCATCTCGCGCGCGGTGGCGCCGGCCTGGCGCAGATGGTCGAAGGACGAGCGGATGCTGGTGCTGCCGCCGGTCGCCTGGATGCCGAACAGGCGATTGCGATAGACTTGGTCGGCCGGCGCGAACTCGGCGCGCACCTTGGTCCAGTCGACCTCCAGCTCCTCGGCCACCAGCATGGGCAGCGAGGTGTAGACGCCCTGGCCCATCTCGGAATGGGCGACGGTGACGGTAACGGTGTCGTCCGGCGCGATGCGGAGCCAGGCGTTGATTGCCGCCTCGCCCTCCGCGGCCCCCGCCAGCCGTCCGCCGGCCGGCAGGTGGAAGCCAAGCACCAGGCCGCCGGCCGCCGCCGCGCCGCTCTGCAGGAAGCGGCGCCGGCTGACGTTGAGCATTGTCTGCATGGCCCGAGCCTCTCGTATCAGGCCCGCGCGGCGCGATGGATCGCGCGCCGGACGCGGACATAGGTGCCACAGCGGCAGATGTTGGTCATGGCCTCGTCGATTTGGGCGTCGCTCGGCCTCGGCGTGTCACTCAACAACGCCGCGGCGGCCATGATCATGCCGGACTGGCAATAGCCGCATTGGGGCACCTGCTCGGCGATCCAGGCCTTCTGGACCGGATGGCCACGGTCGGACGAAAGGCCCTCTATCGTCGTGACCTCGGCCCCCGCGACGGCCTCGACGGGGGTCACGCAGGAGCGGATCGCCGCCCCGTCGACGTGGACGGTGCAGGCACCGCAGGCGGCGATCCCGCAACCGAACTTGGTCCCGGTGAGCCCGAGGGTATCGCGCAACACCCAAAGCAGCGGGGTCTCGGGGCCGACCTCGATCCGCCGCTCGGTTCCGTTCACCTTCAGGTTGACTGCCATGGGCCTCCTCCTCGTCTCCTGACGGCTGGGTTAGCCGCGCCACTCCGGACGGTGCTATCGGTCGAACAAACCCTACCGGCGCGAGCAATACTCCGGGTACTCTAAACCGGGTCACGGACAAACGAAACCCTCGCCGGTCCCCTCGGGGCCGGGCGCATCTTGTTCCGAAGCTGCGGCCGGGCGGCGGCTAGGCTTCCGCCTCGGCCTCCAGTCTAGCGATTTCGTCTTTGATTCGGAGTTTCTCGCGTTTAAGTTCCGCGATGTGTAACTCGTCGGGGTGTGGGCGCTGGTTTTCTTCTTCGACGGATTGTTTCAGTGCGGCGTGCTTGGCGCGCAGAGCTGCGACATGCTCGGCAACCGTCATAGATGACCTCCAGTTTCTGAGACCGTCACGGCAATGACATATGACGAAAATATAGTAACCCGAGCCGGACCGTTTTGCCAAGCGGGGCGATACCAATGCGAGCGACACCAGTGACCCGGCCCGAGCGCCTGATCGTCGGCATCAGCGGAGCCAGCGGCGTGATCTACGGCATCCGCCTGCTCGAGACGCTGAAGGCCCTGCCGGTCGAATCGCACCTGGTGATGAGCAAGTCGGCCGAGGTGACGCTGGCCTACGAGACAGACCTGAAGGTCGCCGAGGTCCAGGCGCTAGCCGACGTCTGCTATCAGCCCGGCGATATCGGCGCGGCCATCTCGAGCGGCTCGTTCCGAACGCTGGGCATGGTGGTCGCGCCCTGCTCGATCCGCTCCATGGCCGAGATCGCCTGCGGCACGACCACGAGCTTGCTGACCCGCGCCGCCGACGTGGTCCTGAAGGAGCGCCGCCGCCTGGTGCTCATGGTCCGCGAGACGCCGCTGCACAGCGGCCACCTCGCCAACCTGCTGCGGCTTTCCGAGATGGGCGCGGTGATCGCCCCGCCGGTGCCGGCCTTCTACGCCGCGCCCGAGACGATCGACGACCTGGTCGACCAGTCGGTCGGCCGGGTGCTCGACCTGTTCGGCCTGGAGACGGGGCGCGTGACCCGCTGGGGCGAGGCCGGCCGCGACGGCAAGCCGCCGCCGCGCGCGGCCAAGCGCGGCAAGCGGAACTGACCCGGTCGCGGTGGGCCTGCGACAAGTCGCCGCGTCTTCCGGATCCGCCGAAATTTCTTACCGCTCGGGTCGATTTTCCTTGAAAGACGGAAGGGTATGCCCTATATATCTTACTGTACGGTAAGATTTTAGGGCTGACGCAATGGCCGCCGAAGTCCACGACACCAGGATCCTTGGCCGGCTCGTCCGGCGGGCACGCAGGGCCAGGGACCTGACCCAAATCGAGCTGGCCGGAATGGCCGGCGTGGGTGAGCGCTTCATCGTCGATCTGGAGCGCGGCAAGCCGACCTGCGAGATCGGCAAGGTGCTGGAGGTGATGAGCATGTTGAAGCTGCGCATGATCGTTGAGCCGCCGGCCGAAATCCCCACGGCGGATCTGGAGACGGACCTGCCCCGGCCAAGGCGACCGCGACGGACGCCCAAGACCGCGCCCTGAGAGGCGGCGGCGTCAGGGCCGCCATCGCCTGACACATCCTTGAGCGCTTTTTGAAGAGCGGCGTATCCGCGCCGCGAAAGGGCACTCCCGTGCCCGCCAACCGGCCGGCGTGCGGGCGAAGCGCGGCTTCGCCCAGGCAAGAGGCCGAAGCGCGTCGGTCACAGCAAGCAGGAAGGAGCAAGCCATGAGAAACGTCTTCAAACTCGCAGCCGCCGGCCTGGCGGTCCTGCTGGTGGTCAGCTTCGCGTTCGCCAACGTCTTCATCGTCGACGAGGGCGACCGCGTCCTGATCGTCCGGCTGGGCAAGATGGACCGCGTGCTCGAGCCCGGATTACACCTCAAGACACCCTTCGTCGAGGACCGGGTGACCTTCAGCGTGCGGGTCCAGCGCGTGCAGTACGAGGGCATCGACAGCTACACCAACGACAACCAGGTCGTGACCTCGGATCTCCTGCTCGCCTATCACATCGACCCGTCGGCGATTCAGCAGATCTATGCCGTCTATGGCAGGGATTTCGAACAGAAGCTGATGAAGGAGCTGACGATCGGCTCGTTCCGCGCCGTCATGGGCAAGGTCAACACCGTCACCCTGGCCAGCGAGCGCGACGAAGTCTCGGACCGGACGCTGGAGAACCTGCGCAACGTGCTGGCGCCCTACGGCATCATCGCAGACGAGACGCGGCTCCTGTCGATCGAATTCTCCAAGCAGTTCGAGGCGAAGATCGAGAAGGCGGCCGAGGAGAAGGCGGCGGTCGAGCGTGCCGTGCAGACCGCGCGCCTGCGCGAGCAGGAGGCCCTGGCGCTGGTCACCAAGGCCAAGGGCGAGGCCGAGGCCAAGCGCCTGGCCGCCGAGGCCGAGGCCTATCAGATCACCCAGGTCGCCAAGGCCGAGGCGGACCGGATCCGCTTTGCCGGCGACGCCGAGGCCGAGCGCCTGCGGGACCGGGCAGCGGCGATCCGCGAGAACCCGCAGCTGATCTCGCTGCTGCAGGCCGAGGCCATGCTGAAGTGGGACGGCAACCTGCCGGAGCGCATGTACCCGAACTCCGCGCTGCCGATCCTCAACCTGGAGCCGGGCCGGGGGCAGTAGACGGCAAAGCTTGAAGAGGCCGCATTCAACGACCCGGAGCGATACGCGAAGGCGGATGGCACACCACCATCCGCCTTCGTCGTTTGCCCGGCCGCCCGGGCCGCGATTTCGGCCCGCTTTCCGCTCAGCCAAACAGCGTCAGGGCGTCGTCCATGCGCAACCCGTCGAAGAGGCCGCAGAGAAGCGCGGCCAGATCGGCCCGGTCCTCGTCCCCAGGCGCGAGATCCAGCACCGCGAAATAGGCCCCGAGATTGGCGGCTGCGAGCGCGGGGTCCCCCTGCCCTTCGGCAACCGGCACCATTCCGGCCAAGATCAGCTGCTCGAGGCGCTCGGCCTCCAGTTCTTCGGCCTTGATCGCCCGGCGCAACGTTTCGGCGGGCTCGCTTGGCGCCGCGTCTTGCGTCTTGAGCCAGCGGCGCGCCCCGCGCAAGGCGACGACCACCTGTTCATGCCAAGCTCCGACGGCGTCCACCAACCCGGCAATGTCGTCGGTAGAAAGACCTTGCCCGCGCTCTCCGGCCCAGCAGCAGAATAGCAGGAGGTTGACGTCCAGCCCGCGGCGGTCCTGCAGCGCCAGGCAGGCCTCGGCCACGGCCGGCCGGGGATATACCGCGAGCGAATAGTCCCAAAAAGACGTGTCGGGGGTCACTGTCACGGGCTTCTTAGCTCAAAGGTCGCCCAGGCAGATGCCGAGGCCGCGCGCCGTGTGCACCAGCGGTCCCGCTGGGTCGACCGCCCGGTAGCTCGCGATCGCATCGGCGAGCGGCACGTCGACGACCTGGCGCGCGCTCCAGGCGACCATGCGGTCGAAGCGGCCCGCCGCGATCAGGTCGACGGCATACACGCCGAAGACCGAGGCCATCAGCCGGTCGCGCGGCGTCGGCATGCCGCCGCGCTGCAGGTGGCCGAGGACCGTGACCCGGGTCTTGGCGCCGGTCAGCTCGGCGATGCGCTCGGCGACGTAGTAGCCGATGCCGCCGTAGCGCGAGCCGCTGCCGGCGCGGCGCCGGGTGATCGGCACACCGGACTCCGTGCGCACCGCCTCGGCCACGACCACCAGCGCGAAGTTGCGACCGCGTTCCTTCAACTCCTCGATCTTGCCGGCGACCGCCTCCATGCGATAGGGAATCTCGGGGATCAGGATGATGTCGGCGCCGCCGGAAATCCCCGCCGCGAGCGCGATGTGGCCGGCGTCGCGGCCCATCACCTCGAGCACCATGACCCGCGAGTGGCTGGCCGCCGTCGGCATCAGGCGGTCGAGCGCCTCGGTCGCGACCCAGACGGCGGTGGCGTAGCCGACCGAGACCTCGGTGAGACCCACGTCGTTGTCGATGGTCTTGGGAATGCCGACGAAGTCGATGCCGCCCTGCCGGGCCAGGCGGCGCAGGATCGCGAGACTGCCGTCGCCGCCGACGCCGATCAGGGCGTCGAGACCCAACGAGCGGTAGCCCTCCACGACCTCGTCGGAGCGGTCGATACGGCTGCCGTCGGGTAGGGGGAAGTCGAAGGGGTCGCCCTCGCTGGTCGTGCCGAGAATGGTGCCGGCCATGCGCAGGAAGGCGCCGGTGAAGAGCGACAGGTCGAGAGGTTCGGCCTCGACCGGCCGGGCCATCAGGCCGGCGGTACCCTGATGGATTCCCACGACCTCCCAGCCGTAGCCCTCGACGGCCCGGTGCACGACGGCGCGGATCACGGCGTTGAGGCCGGCGCAGTCGCCGCCGCTGGTCAGAATGCCGATTCGCCCGATGCTCGCCATGGCCGACCTCTCCAAGGTCCAGTCTCGGGCAAAGGGCACGGGGCCGCAAGCGCCGCGTCGGGTCTACACTTGCCTGCCGCCGCGCGGTATAACCCTACTTGAATTGGAGGCAGCCGCTTATTACCGGACGGGTATGCAAGACAGCGATATCGAGGAGGTCAAGCGCAAGCTTGCCGAGCTGCAGAGCGAACATCGCGATCTGGACGACGTGATCGGCCGCATCACCGGCGAGGGCCCCTTCGACCAGCTACAGGTCCAGCGGCTCAAGAAGCGGAAATTGCTGCTGAAGGATCAGATCGCCCAGCTCGAGAGCGAGCTCTTGCCGGACATCATAGCCTGAGCGCGCAGGCGGCCCTTTGCGGACGCCGCGCAGAGGATCGCCTCTTGTCGATGTACATGGCGCGGTCGGCCGCCGCCAGGGTCTCCGCGGCCCCTTCGCCGGCGGCGAGGTCGTGCGCACCGCAGGCGACCCGGACGCTAAGCCGCCGATCCTGGAACACCACCGGCCCGGCCTGGACGGCCCGGGTCAGCTCGCGGGCCTTCGCCGCGGCAACCGCGCCCTCGCCCTGGGCCAGAATGACGCCGAATTCGTCGCCGCCCAGACGGCCGACGATGTCGCTGTCGCGCACCCGGCGGGAGAGCGTCTCGGCGACGTGGACGAGCGCCGCGTCGCCGGCGGCGTGACCCAGCTCGTCGTTGATCTGCTTCAGGCCGTCGAGGTCGAAGTAGAGAAGACTGCCGGCCTGGCCATAGCGCCGGCCGAAGGAGAGCACGCGAGCGAGTTCCCGCAGGAAGGCGCGGCGGTTCAAGACCGGCGTCAGCACGTCCCGGTCGGCCAGTTTCTCGAGCCGGGCGATCCGTTTCCGTGCCCGTTCGAGTTCGTCCCGCAGGCCTTGCGCCTCGGCAGACAGCGCGACCATGGCGGTCTGCACCCGGACGGTCAGCTCACGCGCCGGAACGCCCAGGGCAACGGGCGCCTCGCCGAGCAGCGCCCCTCGTTTGACGGGGACCGCCGGTTTCTGCCCCACAAGGGCCGCGGCGAGTTTGGCGTGGCGAGACTTCATCACGGACCGTCCAAATCCACTGTGGCGCCGGCCCGAAAGGGTCCGACACGGGGAAATCCTAGGCCCGCTTGGTTAACGAGTCGTTCACGATCCCCATGAGGACCGCGGCGGGCGCGCGGCTTGCGTCGCTTTCGCCTTGCCGTGATAATGCGCCAGCGCCGCGCCGCCGGGGGGTGCGGCCCGCGTTTGCGAGGGTCGGATGGGAGAGGACGCGCCGTTGGTAGGCATCATCATGGGCAGCCAGTCCGACTGGCCGACCCTGCGCCATGCCGCCGAGACGCTGGATACGCTGGGCGTCGCCCATGAGACACGCATCGTCTCGGCCCACCGCACACCCCGGCGCATGGTCGACTACGCGAGCGGCGCGCGCGAGCGCGGCCTCAAGGTAATCATCGCCGGGGCGGGCGGAGCGGCGCACCTGCCCGGGATGGTGGCCTCGCTGACGCCGCTGCCCGTCTTCGGCGTGCCGGTCGAAAGTAAGGCGCTCAGCGGCCTGGACAGCCTACTCTCGATCGTGCAGATGCCGGCCGGCGTACCGGTCGGCACGCTCGCGATCGGCCGCTCGGGAGCGGTCAACGCCGCCCTGCTGGCCGTGGCCGTGATCGCGCTGGAGGACGCGCGGGCCGCCGCCGCGCTCGATGCCTGGCGCGCCCGGCAGACCGAGGCCGTGGCCGAGGCGCCCGGCGACGACGCGTAGCGCCGGACCCAAGAGATGCCAAGCCAGCCAGCATGGTTCGAGACGGTCGCCGAGGGCGATCTCCTCACCATGAGGATAGTGTTGATTTCAAATGTGAATCCTCATCCTGAGGAGCGTTCGGAGAACGCATCTCGAAGGATACGCCGGCAGTCACGATTTCCGAGCTTCGGTGTAAGGCCGCGATGGCCGAGACACTGACAGAGCCGCTGGCGCCGGGCGCGGTGATCGGCATCCTGGGCGGCGGCCAGCTCGGCCGCATGGCGGCCCTGGCCGCGGCGCGCCTCGGCTATCGCTGCCACGTCTACTGCCCGGAGCCCGACGCGCCGGCGGCCCAGGTGACGCCGCTCTTCACCTGCGCGGCCTACGAGGACGAGGACGCGCTGGCCAAGTTCGCCGAGGCGGTCGACCTGGTCACCTTCGAGTTCGAGAACATCCCGCTGGATGCCGCCGGGTTCCTGGCCCCGCGGGTGGCGCTGCGCCCCGGACCCGAGGTCCTCAGGATCTGCCAGAACCGCCTGCGCGAAAAGGACTTCTGCCAGTCGGTCAAGGTGCCGACCACGCGCTATGCCGAGGTCAACACGCCCGATGGCTTGGCGCGCGTCGTCAACGATATCGGCCGGCCCTGCGTGCTGAAAACCGCCGAGCTCGGCTACGACGGCAAGGGGCAGGCGTCGATCGGCCCGGAGACCGACCTCGACAACGCCTGGCGGCTGATGGCCGGCGACCGGAGCGCGGCCCCGGGCATCGTCGAGGCCTTCGTCGACTTCACCGTGGAGATCTCGGTGATCGTGGCGCGTGGCGCCAACGGCGCCTGTCAGAGCTATCCGGTGGTCGAGAACCAGCACCGGATGCACATCCTGGACCAGACCATCGTCCCGGCCCGCGTCGTCGACAAGGTCGCGGAGCGGGCCGAGGCCATCGCCCGCCACCTGGCCGAGGAGATCGGCCTGGTCGGCCTGCTCGCGATCGAGATGTTCGTGACCGCCGAGGAAGAGGTGCTGGTCAACGAGCTGGCGCCGCGGCCGCATAATTCGGGCCATTGGACGCTGGATGCCTGCGTCACCTCGCAGTTCGAGCAGTTCGTGCGGGCGATCGCCGGCCTGCCGCTCGGCTCGACCGAACGGCACTGCGATGCGGTGATGAAGAACCTGCTGGGCGAAGACGCCGGCCGCTGGCATGAGATCCTGTCCGACCCGGCCGCCAAGCTGCACCTCTACGGCAAGGCCGAGGCGCGCCCCGGCCGCAAGATGGGCCACGTCACCAAGCTGGTGCCGAGGGACTAATACCGACGGCCCGGCACGGCCTCAGGTCGCCGCCTTGCGGAGCCTGCCGGAACGGCCCTCGCGCTCGCGCAGGCCGACGATGCGCTCCGCCGGGAAACGTACCGTGACGACCGTGCCGACGCCCGATTCGCTGTCCAGGTCCAGCGTGCCGCCGTGCAACTCCACGAGGGACTTGCTCAGCGGCAGGCCCAGCCCGGTGCCCTCGAATTTGCGGTCGAGCCGACCGTCGGCCTGCCCGAAGCGCACCATGGCCTTGGGTATGTCGTCGAGACTCATGCCGATCCCCGTGTCGGAAACCTGCACGACATAGCCCGTCTTCGCGTCGGCCCAGGCCCTGACCGTGACGCGCCCGCCGCCGGGCGTGAACTTCACCGCGTTGGACAGCAGGCTGATCAGCACCTGCTTGAGCATCCGCTCGTCGGCATGCAGGCGCGGCAGCGCCTCGGGCAAGTCCGATTCTAGCTCTATGCCTTGGTGATTCGCGCGTCCGCCCGCGAGGACCAGGCTGGTGCGAATAGCCTCTGGAATATCGATGTCCTGCTCGTAGAGATCCACTTTGCCGGCCTCGATCTTCGAGAGGTCGAGTATGTTCTCGATCAGCCCGAGCAGGTGCCGGCCCGACTCGGCAATGTCCTGTGCGTGGTCGCGGTACTGGGGGGTCCCGACCGGCCCGAGCAATTCGTTTTCGATGAGTTCCGAGAAGCCGATGATCACGTTCAGCGGCGTGCGCAGCTCGTGGCTCATGTTGGCCAGGAACTCCGATTTGGCCCGATTGGCCAGCTCGGCATCCACCTTGGCGCGGTCAGGTCGGTGTTGATCGTGGCGACGCCCAAGGGCCGACCCTCGGACTCGAAAACGGGGAACTTGGTCACGACGATCAGACGCCGCCGCCCGTCCGCAAAGGCGATTTCGTGCTCCCGCGAGACCGCCTCGCCGCTTGCCAGGACCTCGCGGTCCTGCACTGTGTAGGCGTCGGCTTGGCCGGTCGGAAAGATGTCGTGCGAGGTCTTGCCGAGGGCGTCTTCCGCGCACAATCCGAACCACTCCTCGAAACGTCTATTCACGAGGCGGTAGCGCCCGTCCATGTCCTTCAGGAAGATCGCCGAGGGGGAGTTGTCGACAACGCACTTGAACTGCGACTCGCTTTCGCGCAACGCTTGCTCGGTCTGCTTGCGCAGGGCGACCTCTCTCTCGAGGTCGGCATTGCTATCCTGCAATCTCGCAACCCGTTTTACGCTGGGAACCCAGCGAACCAGGCCCACGGCCAGAACGACGAACCCGCCGAGAAAGCCGACGACTTTCTCCAGGAAGGCTTCGGCCTCCGTGTCGCCGACGACGACGAAACGATCGAGGCTCTCGAAGTTGTCGGAGATGTCGAGGAGGCTGCCGAACAGCAGCAACCCGAAGCCGGCGACGATGAGGCCCCAGCCCTGCTGGCGCGGCCCGGAGCCGTCCCGCCCCGCGCACCACAGAAAAAGGATCGCGCCCAGGAGGACCGTGGCGCGCAGCACCTCCAGGGCGATATCGAACATCATCCTCTCGCTCGACCGTGGCTACCGGGGTGCGGATGCCACGCCGTTCGCTAGCAGTTGGCCGCTTTCAGGATGGACTGGACCCCGAGCGGTCCCTGGTCGTGGATCAAGATCCTGGCGTTTTCGACCGGGATGCCGGCAAGCCGTGCCATGGCCGTCTCGAAAAAGCTCAGATCGCCCCTGGAAAGGGCCTCGAGAGCCAAGGTGGGGGACAACCGCCCTTTGGCCTCCAGCTGCGCGATCAGTTGCTCGACCTCGGCCTCGCTCGCGCAGCCGTCGCTCAACAAGCCGGCGGTCGCGCGCTCGCGCGCCTGGAAGACGAGGTTGCGGACCATCTCGGCCGGCAGTTTATGCTGCTTGACCAGGAAGCTCTGCAAGTGTTGGGAGACGACGCTGATCAACTGCTCGGAAACCGCGGCCGGCAGGTCCGTTCGCGTGGCCATGGCGGAGGTCACTGCCTGGCTCGACTCGTACCCGTCCAACACCCGGCCGAAAGACCGCTCGTCGAGCCGGGCCCCCTCGTTCTGCACCAGGCGTATCACCGCGCGCTCGTTGCCCGTATCGATCAGGGCGTCGGAGACGTGGGCCGACACCTCGGACCGCTGCGCGATCGCCACCTGCTTGACCGCGCTTTGGCCGCGAATGATCTCGATCAGATCCTCGTCGCTCAGCACGTTGCAGAACTCCAGGACCGGCAGCGCTACGGATTCGACGTCGTGGGCCAGAGCCAAGGCGACGTCGTGCGGCACGTCGGGCGAGGACTTGAGCTGCGAGGACAGCGCCTCGCGCACCCTTACCTCCGCGTCCTGCAGCAGGCTCCGGAAGATGTCCTCGGCAATGTGCCGCTCGACGACGCCGAAACTGCCTTGATCGAACTGGGCCGCCACTTTGGCGGCCATCTCCGCGCGAACCTCCGGCGAGGGATCGGCCGTCAACCGGACAACGTCGGTCTGGGTCAGTTGTAAGGTCATGCTAACCGTCGCCTATCTTCTCTGTCCCGGGATCGGCAATGGCCTTCACGCGGCACCCCACCCCGGCACCACATGGCGGCCGGCTCAAAGATGATACAAATAGACTAATCGTTATTTAACGGAGGCCCTTCGAGGGATTGCCTCTGCCGGTGCCGGACAGCTCGGCGCAGGCGGACGCCGGAAGGTTCCGGCCGAAGGACTAGCGCCGCGCCGGCCGCGGGGCGAAACGCCGGGCCAGCCGGTCGGGCAGGTCGAGGGCGCCCGTGACGGCCTTGCCTAGGCCGCCCGCCATCTTGAGCACCTCGGCGATGCGCCGCTCGAGGAAGGTCCAGGTCTCGACCCGGCCCTCCGAGCCGTCGTTCAGCCAGACCAGCAGGGTCGAGGAGTAGACCCCGGCGAGCAGCAGCCGCTTGGTGTAGAAATTGTAGTCGGTCGCCCGGTCGCCCGCCGCGTACCAGATCGCGTCCACAGTGCGGTACAGGCACTTCAGGGCGAGCGGCCCGTTGTGCGGCAGGGCGAAGAAGGCGAGGCCCCGGCGCACCGCCTCGCGGTGCGGCTCGAGCAGCTCCAGGCGCAGCCGCACCCCGGTCGCGATCTTTTCGCGCACCTTCATGGCCGCGACACCCTGCTTCTCGAGGGCGTCCAGCATTTGGCCATCGGCCCAGGCGCTGAAGGCCTCGATCAGCTCCGCCTCGCCGCCGGGAAAGGCGTTTTGGGCCAGCGCCGCATCCACGCCCAGGTCCCGCGCCGCGGCGCGCAGGGCGGTTCGGCTCCAACCATCGAATGCCACGTGCCCCAGGCTCGCCTGCAACAGGTCCTCGCGCAGCTTGTCGGTGTCCGTCATGTCATTCCTCCTGCGTCTCGTCCTCGGCCAGATGCTTCATCTCGGAGGTAAACATAAGCCGCGAGAGGTCGGCCATGCGTTGCGGATAGACCACGCCGTCCAGGTGATCGCACTCGTGCTGGACCACGCGGGCATGAAATCCGGTCGCCTCGCGCTCGATCGCCTCGCCCTCCAGGCCCGTCCCGCGATAGCGGACCGCCGTGTGGCGCGGCACCTCTCCGACCAGGCCGGGCACCGAGAGGCAGGCCTCCCAGCCGAGCGCCCGTTCGTCGCCGAGCGGCTCGACCTCCGGGTTGACCAGCACGGTGAGCGGCACGCCCGCGGCGCCCTCAGAGTTCGGCGAATCGGGCGACGCCGCCTCGCGTCGGGCCCTCGCGGCGTCGATGAAGAACACCACGACCCGCAGCGGCACGTGGACCTGGGGCGCCGCCAGGCCCGTGCCACCCGCATCCTCCATGGTTTCGATCATGTCCTCGACCAGCCGGCGCAGCTCCGGCGCGGTCGGATCCTCGACCGGGTCGGCCGGGCGGCCCAGCACGGGATGGCCCATACGGGCGATCTTGAGGATAGCCATGGCGCCAATATGGCCCGCCCGCCAGCCTCGGTAAAGCAGGCGACCGCAGGTATCGAAGCGACGCTCGAAACGCAAGACCGAACGCCGGCCATCCTTCGTTTTCCGACCGGCGCTTCGTTTACCTCCATCGTCTTAACGAATGGGCCATATCCCTTCGTTAGAAAAGGGATGGGCATCAAGCGCAAGACTCGTGAAGCCCGCGGTAACAGGCCGACGACACCGGGAAAGAGCGCCTTGATCTTTGGATTTCGGGCGCCCGGGAGCATTGAACGGTGAAGCGAACCTTAGTTGGACTGGCAATCCTCCTCGCCGGCGCACTCGGCGGGTATATATTTCAACGCGACCCGGGTTATGCCGACCAAGCAAACATGAGCGCATCAATTTCCATATTCTCGGACCTCACCGCTGAGGACGAAGAGCGCCTGGCCGCCCAAAGACGCGTTGTATTTCAGCAGGCACAAGCCCGATACGGAACATCGAAACTTGCAGCGAATGTAGCCGATCTCGAGGTGCTTCAGAACTTGATCGACGACAGGACTTTCCTTCCTAGTCAAACCTACGAATTGCAAAGTCTCGGGATTGTTTTCGGCGATATTTTTGCTTCGCGGCCTGAATTCGAATGGAAAATCGTATCAGACGAATACGGTCGGGACCCCACCCTCCGTTACAAGAAGACCTCCGCGCATTTGAATGCCTTGACCATGATCTCCAAGCGAATCGAGAGTGGGGAATCCGTCAACGTGACGAACCTTTTTGCCGAAACCCTCAGGTTGTTCGAGGAGAACAGGTTCGAGTTCGGCGAATGAGCAAGGCGGCTGCCGTGGCAAATATCGTTCCTGCGTTTTCCGTCTTGGTTGCGCCCTTGTGCGGGTCGCTGGAGGCGTTCTGTCCTTCCTGTCCTGGCCCCGGTAAAGCATACGGAAGCGACGGCAGGCCGGCCCTCGCCCGGATCGAAAGAGGTCTTTCCAAGGGTGTCCCTATGTGCTAGGTAGAGCCCCTCGCGGCGGAGGTCTCCGCGGCGGTGGTGGTGTTTGTCCTCGGCCCGGGGCCAGATTGGGTGGCTCAAGGCTGTAAGAACGGAGCAATTATCGACCGTGCACGTACATGTCCGCGACAACAACGTCGACCAGGCGCTCCGCGCGCTGAAGAAGAAGATGCAGCGCGAGGGCATCTTCCGGGAAATGAAGCTCCGCCGCCATTTCGAGAAACCGTCCCAGCGCCGCAAGCGCGAACGCGCGGAGGCCGTACGGCGCTATCGCAAGCTGTTGCGCAAGCGCATGGACCGGGAGGGCTTCTAGGCCCCTCCGGCGACCCAAGCGATAATACCCGACAAGATGCGGCGCGGCGCACAGAGCGCATGTCCGGCCGTCGGTGTTTCGGCCGAACACCCAGAGCGTATTTTCCGAAATTTCAGGGCCGCCCCCCGACGCCGGGATTAGATCGACCCTGACCCCAATTTCTCGATTTCGCCAATTTCGCGACTTGGCGCGCTGGGCCGCGGCGGCGGCCCGTGGTAGCAATGGCCCGGAGGCCGGCACTTCCCGCCCTATTTAGGGATCATCAGGTTGTTGGGTACGGCATCGGCCAAATGACCGGACACGGCGAAGAACCAGTCCGAGACGGTCGCTCCCGCAGCCTCCATGGAACCCATCACGCCCATCGCAAACAAGGCCACCAACAAGGCATACTCCAGGTGGGCGTGGCCAGATTCACCATCGATCAAGGAGAAAAGGAACCGAAGCATGTCGTCATCCTCCTGTTGCGGTGCGTGATACCGTTCGGCCACACTTGGTTACCAACTGTTCATCGTGCTGTTGCACTATTGTCCTGTTATTTATTTGATTATATTTTACATATAAGTTATTACGTAACAGATAATAATTGTGTTTATGGAAAAACTAAATAATTTCGCTAAGAAGAAATTACTGTTCTTGATTACCAACATCCTAACGTTGCGATTCCAACGCTTGGTTCCCCGGAACACAAGGAAGCGGAGTCACCAAGTAACCACAAGGACACTAGGAACGTATTGAAATCCTTCGTGCGCGGCAGCAAGGACTTCGCCGTCGGCAGAGGTCGTCTTCTGCGGGAATTGGACCGCGACTACCAGATCCAGGGAATCCCCTGGCTGGACGTGATCCGGCCATCCGGGGGGTGCAGGCCGCTGACGCCGTCCCGGATCGCCGGATCGCGCCCGGCGATCATAAGTAGGACCTTGCCAGAGCGTCTTCAGCCCAGCCGGAACCGGCCGGCTCTCCGGCAAACCGAAAGCGCTAGTCGCCCAGCGCCTTGACGATGTTCTCGCACATCACCTTGGCGTCGGAGAACAGCATCATGGTGTTGTCGCGGAAGAACAGTTCGTTGCCGATGCCCGCGTAGCCCGAGGCGAGCGACCGCTTGACGAAGAGCACGGTCTGCGATTTCTCGACGTCAAGAATCGGCATGCCGTAGATCGGCGAGGTCTTGTCGGTCTTGGCCGCCGGGTTGGTGATGTCGTTGGCGCCGATCACGAAGGACACGTCGGTCGCGGAGAAGTCTCGGTTGATCTCGTCCATCTCCAGGACCTCGTCATAGGGCACGTTGGCCTCCGCCAGCAAGACGTTCATGTGGCCCGGCATGCGTCCGGCCACCGGGTGGATGGCGTAGCGCACCTTCACGCCCTCGCTCTTCAGGAGGTCGGCCATCTCGCGCACGGCATGCTGCGCCTGGGCGACCGCCATGCCGTAGCCCGGGACGATGACGACCGAGGACGCGTTCTTCATCAGGAATGCGGCGTCGTCGGCCGAGCCGGACTTGACCGTCTTGTCGCCCAGGTCGGCGGCCGACACCGCGACCTCGCCACCGAAGCCGCCCAGGATCACGTTGAAGATCGACCGGTTCATCCCCTTGCACATGATATAGCTGAGGATCGCGCCCGAGGAGCCGACCAGCGCGCCGGTGATGATCAGCAAGTTGTTCTCCAGCGTAAACCCGATGCCGCAGGCCGCCCAGCCCGAGTACGAGTTGAGCATCGAGATGACCACCGGCATGTCCGCGCCGCCGATCGGCAGGATCAGCAGGAAGCCGATGGCCAGCGACGTGAGGACGATCAGCCAGAAGGCGAGGCCCGTCTGGTCCATGGCGAACCACACGGTGAGCGCCACGATGCCGATGCCGATCAAGGCGTTCAGCGGGTGCTGCAGGGGGAATACCAGGGGATTGCCGCTGACCAGGCCCTGCAGCTTGGCGAAGGCCACGATCGACCCTGTGAAGGTGATCGCGCCGATGATCACGCCGACCGACATCTCGATCAGCGAGGCCAGCTTGATGTCGCCCGGAACGCCGATGCCATAGGCCTCCGGCTTGTAGAAGGCGGCCGCCGCCACGAGCACCGCTGCCAGGCCGACCAGGCTGTGGAACGCGGCGACCAGCTGGGGCAGCGCGGTCATCTGGATCCTCAGCGCGATCACCGTGCCGATCGCGCCGCCTATCAGGACGCCCGCGGCGATCAGCCAGTAGCTGACCACTCCCGGCAAGGCGAGGGTGGTGGCGACGGCGATGACCATGCCGACTATGCCGTACATGTTGCCGGCCCGGCTGGTTTCCGGGTGGCTGAGGCCCCTGAGCGCCAGGACAAAGCAGATCGAGGCGACCAGATAGGCGAGGGCTGCGAGATTTACGCTCATAACCGCCGTCTCACTTCTTTTTCTTGAACATGGCCAGCATGCGCTGGGTCACGATAAAGCCGCCGAAGATGTTGACCGAGGCCAGCGCCACTGCGACGAAACCCATCACTTCGCTGAGGCTCAGGTCGGCCGGACCGGCCGCTATCAGCGCGCCGACGACGATCACCGAGGAGATCGCGTTGGTCACCGACATGAGCGGCGAATGCAGCGCCGGGGTCACGCGCCAGACCACGTGGTAGCCGACGAAGACCGCCAGCACGAAGACGGTCAAACCGATCATCAGCGGCGAGAGGCCGACTTGGCCGCCGCTCTGAACGGCGAGCTGTCCGGCGTCCCCGGCGAGCGAAGTCGCCTGCGCGGCCAGATCCTGCGCCGAGTCGGCCAGGGTCTTGGCTTTCTGCGTGAAGCTTTCCGGGTCCATCAGGCTCCGCCTCCTTTAGCGCCGGTCTTGGACTTGGGTTTTGCTTTCGACTTGGGCTTAGGCTTGGCCTTTGGCTTGGGCGTGGGCTCGGCTGCCGCTTCGGGCGCGGGAGCCGGCGCGGCCGCGCTCAGCTTGGCCAGGTCCGGATTCACCACCTCGCCGTTGTGGGTGACGCAGGTCCCCTTGATGATCTCGTCGTCCCAATCGATGGCGAGCGCGCCGCTCTCCTTGTCGATCATCAGCTCGAGGAAGTTGAACAGGTTGCGCGCGTAGAGCTGGCTGGCGTCGGAGGCCAGACGGCTCGGCACATTGTAGTGACCAATGACCTTGACGTCATGCTTGGTGACCACCTTGCCGGGCTCGCTGAGCTCGCAGTTGCCGCCGGCCTCGACCGCCAGGTCGACGATCACCGAGCCGGGCTTCATCGAGGCCACCATGTAGGCGCTGACCAGGCGCGGCGCCGGCCGGCCGGGGATCAGCGCCGTGGTGATGACGATGTTCTGCTTGGGAATGGTCTCGGCGATCAGCTGCGCCTGCTTCTCCTTGTAGGCGTCGCTCATCTCCTTGGCGTAGCCGCCGGCGGTCTCGGCCTCCTTGAACTCCTCGTCCTCGACCGCGACGAAGCTGGCGCCTAGGCTCTCCACCTGTTCCTTGGCCGCGGGCCGCACGTCGGTCGCCGAGACGATGGCCCCCAGGCGCCGGGCCGTGGCGATCGCCTGCAGGCCGGCCACGCCCGCGCCCATGACCAGGACCCGGGCCGGCGGCACGGTGCCGGCGGCGGTCATCATCATGGGAAAGGCGCTGCCGAACTCGGCCGCGGCGTCGAGCACCGCCTTGTAGCCCGCCAGGTTCGACTGGCTGGACAGCACGTCCATGGTCTGCGCGCGGGTGATGCGCGGCATCAGGTCCATGGCGAAGGAGGTCACCCCGGCCCCGGCGAGCGCCGCAAGGTCCGCGCCCGCGCGGTAGGGATCCATGATCGAGACCACCACCGCGCCCTTGCCGATCAGCGCGAGTTCCTTGGCCTCGGGACGCTGCACCTTGAGCACGATCTCCGCCTCGGTGAGGGCCGCCTTCTGGTCGTCGGCGATCGACGCCCCGGCGTCCCTATATGCGGAGTCGGTGATGGCCGCGCCCGCGCCCGCGCCCTTCTCGACCACGACCTTGCAGCCGAGCGCGGTCAGTTTCTTGACAGTTTCCGGCGAAGCCGCCACACGCGATTCGTGCGGCCGCCGCTCCTTCGGGATGGCGATCTTCATGCTCAAGCTCTTTCCCGTTTCTGGCTCTGGTTCGAATGGCCTTTATGAAGGCCGGCAAGATGGCGCGTTCAGCGGCGTTTGCCAAGACCATAGACGCGGCTTCGACGCCGGCTGCGGCCGCACACACACCGGACAACCTTAATCCGTGTAACCGATCCCCCCTTCCTCCAGTTCGCCGCGCGACGGGCGGGCCCGTGGACCCAGATTGAGTGTTCAAACGGCCCGTCTTGCAGAGCGCGGCCGCTCGCCGACCGCGCGCGGATCTTGCACATTTGGGGCGCGCCGGTAATTGATCTAACGCAATTCTGTTGTGCTGGCGCAAAAAACTCGGGCTCGACGGTTGTGGCAATGCGGCCCGGCCGGTATAGCCATGTCAGCCTAATCCTTATTGCCGGGGCCATCGCCGCCGCATGCTCGCAAACCTCGTCTCCTTCGGCCGGTTGATTCTGGGCACGCTCAGGGACCTCGCGCCTATCATCCTGGTGATCGCGTTCTTTCAAATCGCGGTGCTTCAGCAGCCCGTCCCGAACCTCGACCGGATCCTCGGCGGACTGGCCCTGGTCATGGTCGGCCTGGCGCTCTTTGTCCAGGGGCTCGAGATGGGCCTGTTCCCGATCGGCGAGGCCATGGCTGAAGCCTTCGCGCGCAAGGGCAGCCTGGCCTGGTTGCTCGCCTTCGCCTTCGCGCTCGGTTTCGGCACCACCGTCGCCGAGCCGGCCTTGATCGCGGTCGCCGGCGAGGCGGCGGAAGCCGCCGCCGAGGCCGGCCTGGTCGGGACCGAGGAGGCCGCGCGCGAAGCCTATGCGACCGGGCTGCGCCTCACCGTGGCGCTCTCGGTCGGCGTCGCGCTGGTGATCGGCGTGATCCGCATCCTCAAGGGCTGGCCGATCCACTACTTCATCATGGGCGGCTATATCCTGGTGGTCGCCATCACGCCTTTCGCGCCGGCCGGGATTGTGGGCGTCGCCTACGACTCGGGCGGGGTGACCACCTCGACGGTCACGGTGCCGCTGGTCACGGCGCTGGGCGTCGGTTTGGCCACGGTGATCCGCGGCCGCAACCCGCTGGTCGATGGCTTCGGGCTGATCGCCTTCGCCAGCCTGACGCCGATCATCTTCGTGCTCGTCTACGGCATGGTCGCGTGACGCGCGATGAGCTGGACCGCCACCATCGCGGAGACCTTGGGCGCGACCGTGTTCGACGTGCTGCCGATCGTGGCGATCCTGTTCGGCTTCCAGGTCCTGGTGCTCAGGCGCCGGCTGCCGAACCCGCGGCGCATCCTGCTCGGCTTCGTCTACGCGGTGCTGGGCCTGGCCCTGTTCCTTGTCGGCCTCGAGGAGGCGCTGTTTCCGCTCGGCCGGATCATGGCCGAGCAGCTGACGGCCCACGCCGTCGAGGGCCTGGCGGCCGGCGCGGCGGCTGTCGACTGGCGCAACTACGCCTGGGTCTACGCCTTCGCCGCGGCGGTCGGCTTCGCGACGACCGTGGCCGAGCCGGCGCTGATCGCCGTGTCGCTCAAGGCCAGCGAGGTCTCGGGCGCGGCGCTCAACCCCTGGGGCCTGCGCGTCGCCGTGGCGCTCGGCGTCGCCTTCGGCGTGACTCTCGGCGTATTCCGCATCGTCACCGGCACGCCCCTTTCGCTCTATATTTCGGCCGGCTACGTCTTCGTGGTCCTGCAGACGTTCCTGGCGCCGCGCAGCATCGTGCCGCTGGCCTACGACTCGGGCGGCGTGACGACCTCGACGGTCACGGTGCCGCTGGTCACGGCGCTGGGCCTGGGGTTGGCCTCGACGATTCCGGGCCGCAGCCCCTTGATCGACGGCTTCGGCCTGATAGCCTTCGCCAGCCTGTTTCCGATGATCACCGTGATGGGCTATGCCCAGATCGGCGCGTGGCGCGCCCGGCGGCTGGCCGGCCGCGCGGCAAGCAAGGAGGAGTAGCTCCGGATGAAATTCAAGCTGATCGTCGCCCTGGTGCCGGACGACGAGACCGAACTGGTCGTGCAGACCGCGCGCGAGGCCGGGGCCACGGGCTCGACCGTGATCACCTCGGCGCGCGGCGAGGGCCTGAAACGCGCCAAGACCTTCTTCGGCCTCGACCTCGAGGGCACGCGCGACATGGTCCTGCTGCTGGTCGAGGGCCACCTGAGCCGGGCCATCCTCGAGCACATCGCCGAGGCCTGTCACTTCGACGACACGCCGGGCACCGGCATCGCCTTCCAGGTCGACATCGAGGATGCCGTCGGGCTGACCTCGCAGATCGGCACCATCTCCGAAGAGATCGAGGAAAAGCTATGAGCGAGACCGACTTCACCCGGGTGCGCGAGGCCATGACCCCCTCGCCGACCGTGATCGACGGCCTGGCCACCGTGGCCGAGGCGATCGAGGTCATGCGCGACAAGAAGATCAGCTCGCTGGTCATCGACCGGCGCCACGAGGGCGACGAGTATGGCCTGCTCGTGGTCACGGACATCGCGGAACGGGTCGTCGCCGAGGACCGCGCGCCCGAGCGCACCAACGTCTACGAGGTCATGACCAAGCCGGTCCTGACGGTCGACTGCGAGATGGACATCAAGTACGCGATCCGCCTCTTGGCCCAGTTCCACATCTCGCGCGCGCTGGTCACCCGCGACGGCACCCTGGCCGGCCTCGTCACCATGCGCGACATGGTGCTGAGGTACATGGCGCCGGGGGAGGAAGGCGGCGGCTAGCGGCGGCAAGCGCCGGCCCTGTGCTTCCGCCCTCGGCCCGCGCGGCGCGGCCATTCGGGCCGGCAAGTTGACCTGTTACCCATGTAACCGGTTTGGACCTCCTCACTTCTCCCCCGCAAGGGCAGGAGAATCGTATGTGGGCGCAGCGTGTGTTTCGCGCTCTTCGACGCGTTCTTCGAACGCTCCTCAGAGGACGAGGGCATAAGAAATACCCTCATGGTGAGGAGCCGCCGTAGGCGGCGTCTCGAACCATGGCCATCGAACACCGCTGGGTGCGATCGCCCTGCCCCTTGCGGGGAGGAGGGCTCGTTTTGGCCCATGTGCTCGGATCGGCGGTCTTTCGCGGGCTGCCGGCTTGACACCCACGGAGAAGAAAGCCATATGGTGACAGACCCCACCCCCCCTGGGGTGGGTATTGCCCGAAACGCCGCGACGAAGGAGGGTTACATGATCCGGCTCAAAGTAGAAGGAATGACGTGCCAACACTGCGCGAAGGCCGTGCGCGAGGCGCTGTCCTCGGTGCCGGGCGTCGACCGGGTGGCCGACGTGGACCTGGACAGCGGCGAAGCCTTGGTGGACGGAAAACCCCAGGCCGAGGCGCTGCTCGCCGCCCTGCACGAAGAGGGCTACGAGGCGCGCATTGCATGACGACGCGGGCCGGCAAGACGGCGCATCTGGAGATCGCGATCTGCGAAACGACTGGTCCGCACTGTTCGCCCGCCGTCGAAGAGGGCAGAAGTCGCCAAAAACCGGACCCTTCCGCCCAAAGGCCACTCTTTGGTCAAGAACGAGCTGAAGGTCATCGACCCGCTCGCCGAAGCGGCTATGTCAATCGGAATCTCTGCAAGACAAGTGATGATCATTCATCGACGGTTGAGTTGTTGAAGATCGACGCATTCGACAGCCAACAGATATGGGAAGTTGGGGTAAGGCCATGAACAAGCATAGTCATCAGGATCACAGACACCATCATCATAGCCCCGCAGCTGTTCCGGTTGATGCCACAACGGCCAAAGACCCGGTTTGCGGAATGATAGTGAATTTGGGCGCGGGCAAGCCAAGCCGGGAGCATAAGGGCGAGACCTACCATTTCTGCTCTCAGGGATGTCACGACAAGTTTGCGGCCGATCCGGAGCATTTTGTGTCCGGTCAGCTTAAACGCGAGACCCTGCCCAAGGGCACGAAGTACACCTGCCCGATGCATCCGGAAATCGTGCGCGACGAGCCCGGCGACTGTCCGATCTGCGGCATGGCGTTGGAGCCGATGGGGATACCAGACGCCGACGAGGGGCCGAACCCGGAGCTAGTCGATTTCAAACGCCGGTTCTTGATTGGCGCCGTGCTGACGGTTCCGCTTTTGGTGCTGACGATGGGCCCTTATGTGGGGCTCGGCGCCGTCCGTGAAGTTTTGGGCGAGCGGGTGACGCTTTGGGTCGAACTCATCTTGGGCACGCCGGTCATTCTGTGGGCCGGGTGGCCGTTCTTCCTGCGCGGCGTCAAGTCCGTGATCAACCTCAGCCTGAACATGTTCACGCTGATCGCCATGGGTGTCGGCGCGGCCTATCTCTTCAGCGTGGTCGCCGTGCTCGTGCCGGGGATCTTTCCGGCCGGGTTCCGCGATCCGGAGGGCAACGTCGGCGTCTACGCGGTGATCGTCGTTCTGGTCCTGCTCGGCCAGGTGATGGAGCTCGGCGCGCGCGAGCGCACGGGCGCGGCGATCCGGGCGCTCCTGGATCTGGCCGCAAAGACCGCCCGCGTGATTCGCGCGGACGGGCGGGAGGAGGAGATCCCTCTCGAGGATGTCAAGGTCGGTGACCGGCTTCGCGTGCGCCCGGGCGACAAGGTCCCTGTCGACGGGGTGGTGGTCGAGGGTCGGTCCTCGATCGACGAGTCGATGATCTCCGGCGAGCCGGTTCCGGTCGAGAAGGTCGAGGGCGACACGGTCACCGGCGCCACGATCAACGGCACGGGCAGTCTGGTGATGAAGGCCGAGCGGGTCGGCGCCGACACCATGCTCGCCCAGATCGTCGAGATGGTGGCGAACGCCCAGCGCAGCCGCGCGCCGATTCAGAAGCTCGCAGACGCAGTGGCGGGCAAGTTTGTGCCCGCGGTCATCGTAATTGCGATTATTTCCTTCATCTCCTGGGGAATTTGGGGGCCGGTGCCGGCGCTGTCGTACGGCCTTGTGTCGGCCGTGGCGGTACTGATCATTGCCTGCCCGTGTGCGTTGGGCTTGGCGACGCCCATGTCGATCATGACGGCGACGGGCCGGGGGGCGCAGGCCGGCGTGTTGATCAAGAACGCCGAAGCGTTGGAGCGCTTCGCCAAGGTCGACACGCTGATCGTGGACAAAACAGGCACGCTGACGGTCGGCAAGCCGAAGCTCGTTGCCGTCCTGCCAGAAGACGGCCATGATGAGGCCGAGGTCCTGCGCCTGGCCGCAAGCCTGGAGCGGGGCTCGGAGCACCCGCTCGCCGAAGCGATCGTCACCGGGGCCGAGGAGCGCGGGGTCGCCTTCGCGAAAGCCGAGGATTTCGAGGCCGTCACCGGCAAGGGAGTGAAGGGCATCGTCGACGGCAAACCGGTGGCGCTCGGCAACGCCAAGCTGGTCGCCGATCTGGGCCTCGACGGCGGCGCGATTTCGGAGACCGCCAACGCCCGGCGCGACGAGGGCGAGACGGTGATGTTCGTCGTAATCGGCTCTGAAATCGCCGGCCTCGTGTCGGTCGCCGATCCGGTCAAGGAGACGACTCCCGATGCGCTGAAGGCGCTGCACGCGCAAGGCTTCCGCATCGTCATGGCGACCGGCGACAACGAGCGCACGGCGAAGGCCGTGGCGGGACGGCTCGGGATCGACGAGATTCGCGCCGACGTGCTGCCCGAGGACAAGGCGCGCATCATCAAGGCGTTGCAGGACGAGGGTCGGAAGGTCGCCATGGCGGGCGACGGCGTGAACGACGCGCCCGCCCTCGCCCAGGCCGATGTCGGCGTCGCCATGGGCACCGGTGCCGACGTGGCGATCGAGAGCGCGGGATTCACCCTGGTGAAGGGAGATCTCAACGGCATCGTCCGGGCCCGGCGGCTTGCTCGTGCGACCATGCGGAACATCAAGCAGAATCTGTTCTTCGCCTTGGTCTACAACGCCGCCGGCGTGCCGGTGGCGGCGGGCGTCCTCTATCCGGTCCTCGGCATTTTGATATCGCCGATATTCGCGGCCGCGGCCATGAGCCTGTCGTCCTTATCGGTCGTCGGCAACGCCCTCAGACTTCGATCGGTCGAAATATAGAGAGGGTCCGGCACGTCGCAGCAATGTGCCCGGCCCCCCTTGCAACCAGTGACTCTCGAGTAAGGACGACACCAATGGCCACGCGAGAATATCATGGTATGCGACAGTTCCTGTTCTCCAAGTCGGGCCTGGTCCTGGTGGGTTTCCTGGCCGTGGCCGGGTACTTCCTGTGGGCCGAGCATGAGGCGCACATCCTGGCTTACCTGCCTCTGATCCTCATTCTCGGCGTGTGCGTAGGGATGCACTTCTTCATGCACGGTGGCCATGGGGGCCACGGCGGCCACGGCGGCGGTTCGAGCGACGCTGATCCCGAAAGCGAGAATCGGAGGGCGCCATGAGCGAACAGGTTCCGCCCTACGGCCTGTGGCCGCTGGCGATCGTCAACTCGGCGGTGTTCATCCTCTTCGCCTTCAGCTTCTTCAAGCCGCGGAGCAGACGCGATTGGCGGTCCTTCGGCGCCTTCAGCGCGTTTCTGGTCGCCCTGTTCACCGAGATGTACGGTTTTCCGCTGACCATCTACCTCCTGTCCGGCTGGCTGCAGAGCCGGTTTCCCGGCGTCGACTGGTTCTCCCACGATGCGGGACACCTGCCCGAAATGCTGTTCGGCTGGCGCGCCAACCCGCATTTCGGACCGTTCCATTTCCTCAGCGTTCTCTTCATCGGCGGCGGGTTCATCCTCATCTCGGCGGCCTGGCGGGTGCTCTACGAGGCGCAACGCCGCTGGGCGCTGGCGACGACCGGCCCCTATGCCCGCGTGCGCCACCCGCAGTACGTCGGCTTCATTCTCATCATGTTCGGCTTCCTCCTGCAGTGGCCGACGCTGCTGACGGTTCTGATGTTCCCGGTCCTCGTCTGGATGTATGTCCGCCTGGCCCGGCACGAGGAACTGGACGCGCTGGCAACATTCGGCGACGCCTACGCGCGCTACGCCGCCCGGGTGCCCGGCTTTGTCCCTCGGCTCGGTCGAGCGGTTGAAAGATCAACCTAGAAGATGCTCGAGGGGATGAAGGGCATGAGGTCTTTCTTTGTTCTGTCTCTAGCCATCGTGTGCCGAGTCCACCGCGGACGGACGATAGCCCGACGGATGGCGCCTACACGGCGGTGGGTCCGTGCAACTAACGTCTCTGCTACCCGGTTTCCTTGAATCATGCAGATAACCCGAGAAAAAAGGAACGTGGCGGTACTCGCCGCCAGCCAAGCGCTGTTCATGACCGGCGCGACCATGCTGGTCATTCTCAGCGCGTTGGTGGGTCTAGACCTCGCGGAGGACAAGGCGCTCGCAACACTGCCGGTCTCGGCGATGATGATCGGCAATGCGTTGACCATGGTCCCGGCCTCGCTGTTGATGGAAAGGATCGGTCGCCGGCCCGGTTTCATGACGGGGGCGCTGATCGGCGCCTGCGGCGCAGCGGTCGCGGCCGCCGGTATCTTCGGCCGGGATTTCCGTCTGTTCGTCCTGGGCACGTTCATCATCGGCGTCTATGCCGGTTTCGCCCAATACTACCGCTTCGCCGCCGCCGATGTGGCCAGCGCCGGCTTCAAGGGCAAAGCGATCTCGCTGGTGGTGGCGGGTGGAATCGTCGCCGCCCTGGTCGGACCCGAGCTGGCGATATGGTCGAGCGGACTGCTCGCCGCGGATCGCTTCCTCGGTTCCTACCTAGTGGTCGCTGGCTTGGCGCTCGCGGCGGCGGCCCTGCT
>CAMYKD010000030.1:27838-51594 GCA_947258885.1 uncultured Kiloniellales bacterium
TTCCTGGTGGCCGCGCTTGTCGGGATGATGGGTTACGGGGTCACGATCCTGATGATGACGGCGACCCCGCTGGCGATGGCCGCCTACAGCCACGGACTGGACCACACCGCGTTCGTCATTCAATGGCACACGCTGGCCATGTTTGCCCCCGCCTTTTTCACCGGCAGCCTGATCCACAGGTTCGGCGTCCTCAATGTTATGCTCTTCGGCCTCGTGCTGCTTGCGGGTTGCGTCGTCGCGGCGCTCGCGGGGGTCGATCTTGGCCAGTTCTGGTTCGGTCTGGTAGCCCTCGGCCTGGGCTGGAATTTCACTTTTATCGGTGCCTCGACACTTCTGACCGAAGCCTACCTGCCAGCGGAACGGGCGAAGGTACAGGCCGCCAACGACCTGTTGGTTTTCGGCTCGGTGGCGACGGCGTCGTTGTTGTCGGGAGCGCTCATCGATTACTTCGATTGGCAGGTCGTCAACTACTTCGCCATCCCCTTCCTGCTCGCCGCCGGAGCCGCGATCATGTGGCTTTCGACATTCCGCCGCGCCGTCCACTCGACGGCCGGAACTGCGAACGTCATGACGGGCGAGATTGTTCCCTTCTGCGAGAACGACAACAGAGGAGCAGGACCACGAAGCTAGGAGCTGTTTGCCCGGTTGCCGGGCGGGCACCCCATGAGGCTGGCCGCCGGTCGATGGTATGAACTTCGCGGTCGACAACCGTGCGGTTCGACTATCCAAGCGGATCCTGCGCCAGACCAGGTGGATCGGCCAGTTACAGCCGTATGGTGCGCAACGGATCGACCATAGCGCTAAAGCGAGCAACGCAAGGCGAATCGCAAAGCACGAGGATGTCGGATTCGGAACCGGAGGCCAATGACGTGGTCGCGACCAAGCAGGGAAATCGGATGAGGAACACGCTAAAAGACAGTAAAGGTCTCATACCATTTGCGATCTTGGGCGGCATCCTCGGGGTCGTTGTCATACATCCTGTCGCAATGATGGCTTCCTGGTTTGAGGCGAGCACGGTTTCGTCCCTGGAGGCCTCTTCGCTCGTCGATTTCGTTCGCGAGCGTTTCGCGCTCATCTTCCAACTCCATCAGTTCCCCATGGGCGGGATCTATGCGGCGATCGGTGGCGCTATTGGTCTGGGGTTTGGCCTTTTCAGCGCCGCGCTTCACAGGGACGCACGAGCCATCCGGTATTTCGAAGGAGAACTCGCACGAAATATCCCCTCTCTCATTGACGCCGGAGAAAGCGAACGGGTGGAGTTCAAGGCCTCCGTCCGCTGGGACTACGCCCACAGGCGCGTAAACCGGTCGCTTGAAAACATGATCGCGAAGACCCTTGCTGGATTCTTCAACCACAAGGGCGGCATGCTCTTGATTGGTGTCGCTGACACCGGAGAAGTGCTGGGCCTGGAGAACGATCTCCGGACACTGCGGCACCAGAACCGCGACGGCTTCCAGCGCTGTGTCACAGACATCGTAAAGACCAGGCTCGGGGGCGATTTGTGCACGCTCCTCCACTTCGCGTTCCGCTGCGTTGACGGCATGGATGTTTGTCTTGTGGCAATCGAGTCAGCTCGACGGCCGGTGTACGTCGAGGAAGACAAGGCGGCGAAGTTCTACGTCCGTACAGGCAACTGTACCAGGGAGCTCAACATTCGTGAGGCGATGAGCCATGCCGCCGGTCGCTGGCCGAACTTCCCGGCTTGACATCGACAAAAAGAGGTCCATATCATGAGCCCCATCCCCCCTGGGGTGGGGTTCATGAGAAAACCGTGACGAAGGAGGGTCACATGATCCGGCTCAAGGTAGAAGGAATGACATGCCAACACTGCGTAAAGGCCGTGCGCGGGGCGTTGTCCTCGGTGCCGGGTGTCGACCGGGTGGCCGAAGTGGACCTGGAGAGCGGCGAAGCCCTGGTGGACGGAGAGCCCCAGGCGGACGCGCTGCTCGCCGCCCTGCACGAGGAGGGTTACGAGGCGCGCGTGGCATGACGACGCGGGCCGACAAGAAAGCGCAGCCCCACGATCACGGCCACGATCATGGCCACGCTCACGACCACGCTCACGACCACGCGTTGTGCCTGCACCCCTCGACGCGCGAGGACGCGCGCCGCCGCCTGCTCTCGGTACGCGGGCACGTCGAGGGCATCCTGCGGATGCTGGAGGACGAATCCGTCTACTGCGTCGACGTGCTGAAGCAGATTAAGGCCGTGGACGGCGCCCTCGACAAGGTCGGCGAGCTCGTCCTGCGCAGCCACCTGCGCGACCACGTGGTCACGGCGCACGAGCGCGGCGACGAAGGCGCCATCGTCGAGGAGCTCATGGAGGTGCTGAAGTACCGCTGAGGGCGCCGGGCCACCCCCGCCCGTTCTCGGCGCGGCACCGCCACCAAGGAGACAGGTCCGACATGGAACAAAAAGTGAGCTTTGCCGTTCAGGACATGACCTGCGCGTCTTGCGTGGCCCGGGTCGAGCGCACGCTCGAGAAGGTTCCCGGGGTCCGCGAGGCCGAGGTCAACCTGGCCACGGAGAAGGCGAGCGTAACCGCCGACGAGGAGCAGGCGGACGCCGCCGCCCTCTTCGCCGCGGTCGAGAAGGCCGGCTACCGGCCGGTGGCGGAGCACAGGGAGTTCGGCGTCGCCGGCATGACCTGCGCCTCCTGCGTGGCCCGGGTCGAACGCGCGATCCGCAAGCTTCCCGGCGTCCTGGACGCCACCGTCAACCTGGCGACGGAAAAGGCGAACGTGGACTATCTGCCGGACACCGTCGATCCCGGCCGGATCAAGCAGGCCATCGCCAAGGCCGGATACACCCCGCGGGACATGGCCGAGGAGGCGGCCGGCGAGGACCGCGAGCGCGCGGCCCGCGAGGCGGAGATCGCCGCGCTCCGGCGGAACGTCCTTTTCGCCGCGGCCTTCACGCTGCCGCTGTTCCTGGTGGCTATGCTGCGGCACCTGCCCGGCGCCGAGCCAGCGATGCTGGCCCTGCTGCCGGAGCGCGGCTGGATGTGGATCGAGCTGGTCCTCGCCACGCCGGTCCAGTTCTACGCGGGCCGGCGCTTCTACCGGCAGGGCTGGGCCGAGCTTAGCCACCTCAGTCCGGGGATGAGCAGCCTGGTGATGCTCGGCTCCAGCGCGGCCTATTTCTATTCGCTGCTCGCGCTCCTGGCGCCGCAGCTCTTTCCCGCGGGCACGGCCAAATCGTACTTCGAGGCGGCCGCGGTGATCGTCACGCTGATCCTGCTGGGGCGCCTGCTCGAGGCGATCGCCAAGGGCCGCACCTCCGAGGCGATCAAGAAGTTGATGCAGCTGCAGGCCAAGACCGCCCGGGTCCTGCGCGACGACGAGGAGATCGAGATCCTGATCGAGGAGGTCGTGGCCGACGACCTCGTGCTGGTGCGTCCGGGCGAGCGCCTGCCGGTCGACGGCGTGGTCGTCGAGGGCGCGAGCTTCGTGGACGAATCGATGATCACCGGCGAGCCCATTCCGGTGGAAAAGCAAAGCGGCGCCGAGGTCGTCGGCGGCACGGTCAACAAGACCGGGGCTTTCACCCTGAGGGCGACCCGGGTGGGCGCCGACACGGTGCTCAGCCAGATCATCAAGATGGTCGAAGAGGCACAGAGCACCAAGCCGCCGATCCAGCGGCTCGCGGACAGGATCGCCTCGGTCTTCGTGCCGATCGTGCTCGCCATCGCCGCCGCCACCTTCGCGGTCTGGCTCGCCTTCGGGCCGACCCCGGCGCTCAGCTTCGCCTTCGTCACCGCAGTCTCCGTTCTGCTCATCGCCTGCCCCTGCGCCATGGGGCTGGCCACGCCCACCGCGATCATGGTCGGCACCGGCAAGGGCGCGGAGATGGGCGTGCTGTTCCGCAAGGGCGCCGCGCTGGAGACCCTGGCCCGGGTGGACACGGTCGTCCTCGACAAGACCGGGACCCTGACGCTCGGGCGCCCGGAGCTGACGGACTTCGTCGACCTGCGCGGCGACGCCGCAGCCGCCGACGAAACCCTGCGCCTGATCGCCGCGGCGGAAGCCAGGAGCGAGCATCCCATCGCCGAAGCGATCGTGCGCGCGGCGCAGGAGCTTGGCCTCGAGCTGCCGGCGGTCTCGGGTTTCCGCGCCGACCCCGGCTTCGGAATCGAGGCTGAGGTCGAGGGTCATACGATCGAGGTCGGCGCCGACCGCTACATGGAGCGGCTGGGGATCGACCTCGGCGAGGCCGCGGCGCGCGCCGGCGCGTTGGCGGCCCAAGCCAAGACGCCGCTCTATGCCGCCGTCGACGGCGCCCTTGCCGCGGTCATCGCCGTTTCCGATCCGCTCAAGGACAGCAGCCGCGAGGCCCTGCAGGCCCTGCAAGCGCTCGGCTTCGAGGTCGCGATGTTGACGGGCGACAACCGGGCCACCGCCGAAGCCATTGCCCGTGAAGTCGGCATCGACCGTGTGCTGGCCGAGGTGCTGCCGGACCGGAAGGCGGCGGAGGTCAAGCGGCTCCAGGCCGAGGGCAAGTCGGTCGCCTTCGTCGGCGACGGCATCAACGACGCCCCGGCGCTGGCCCAGGCCGACGTGGGCATCGCGATCGGCACCGGGACCGACATCGCGATCGAGGCCGGCGACGTCATCCTCATGTCCGGCGACCTGCGCGGCATCGTCAACGCCGCGAGCCTCTCGAAGCGGACGCTTCGCACCATCTGGCTGAACTTCTTCTGGGCCTATGCCTACAACGTCGCCCTGATCCCGGTCGCCGCCGGCGCGCTCTACCCGGTGATCGGCGTGCTCCTGAGCCCGATGCTGGCCGCGGCGGCCATGAGCGTCTCCAGCCTCTTCGTGGTCACCAACTCGCTCAGGCTGCGCCGCTACCGCCCGCCGCTCGAAAGCCAGCCGCACGGGGCCGGCTCCGCCTCGCCCCAGGTCGAGCAACCGGTGTGAAGACCGGGGCGGCCGGCGCACGCCTCCGTCAGCGCGGCAGGACAACCTCGACCCGGAGGCCGCCCTCGGTCCGGTTGGTCACGACGATCTCGCCGCCGTGGGCATGGACCACGGTTCTGGCAACCGTGAGGCCCAGGCCCGTGCCGCCGGTCTCGCGGCTGCGCGAGCCGTCCAGGCGACGGAACGGCTTGAAGACGGTCTCCAAGTCCGGCTCCGGGATGCCGGGGCCGTCGTCGTCGATGCGGACCACGACAGAGTCGTCCCGGTCCAGCAGCGAGACACGAGCACGCTCGCCGTACTTGACCGCGTTCTCCATCAGGTTCGCGAGCGCCCGGCGGAGCGCCGTGGGACGACAGGCGTAGGGCAGGCGCCCCTGCGACTCGAACGCCAGCGCCATGCCGGTGTCGGCGAGGTTGTCGCGGACGCTCTGCACGAGGGCGGCGAGGTCGACGGTCTCGCGCGTTTCCTGCACCGCATCGTCGCGCGCAAAGGCCAGGGTCGAGTCGATCATCCTCTCCATGTCGTCGAGGTCGGCGAGCGTCTTGCGTCTTTGCTCCTCGTCGTCGATGAACTCGGCGCGCAGGCGCAGGCGCGTGATTGGGGTGCTCAAGTCGTGCGATATGGCCGCGATCATCTGAGTGCGGTCCTCGACGAAGCGCCGGATGCGCTTCTGCATCTCGTTGAAGGCGCGGGACGCACGGCGCACCTCGACCGGCCCGCTCTCCTGCAGGGGCGGCGCGCCGACATCGGTGCCGAGCCGGTGGGCCGCGCCGGCGAAGACCCGGAGCGGCGCGGTCATGTGATAGACGACCAGGGCGGTCAGCACGAAGACGGCCGCGATCATCACTCCCATCGAGAGGCTGAAGCGGTAGGTCCAGAAGGAATCGAGCTCGCCCAGCGGCGCCCTGAAGTTAAGCCAGCTGCCGTCGGGCAGCTTAAGCGAGACTAGGAACATCCTGTCCTGTTCCGGGCCTCGGTTGGATTCCTCGTCCTTGCCGGACCCGACCCTGTGCACGGTCTGCGCCGCCTCGCTCTCGGCATACATCATTCTGAAGGTCCGTTCCGACAGGCCGCCGAACTGGTCCAGCAGCGCATCGCGCAGGATCCGGGTCTGCCAGCCGCCGCCCGCGGCGGTTACGACCGCGCTCTCCTTGGCCCAGTTCACGTGCAACGTCGGGCCGGCCGCGAGCTCGACGACCCGCGACCGGTCCGCCTCCGGCAAGTTTTCCACGAGTCGGCTGACGGTCGCTATGCGCTCGCCCAGGTGCTCGCCGCCGATGAAGGCCAGGGCACTGAGCCGGTCGGTGGAGTAGAGCGCGACGCTCAGCGCATGGGACACCGTCAGCCCCACGAGCATCACGAAGAACGTCCGGCTCGCCACGCTATCGGGTATCAGCCTCTTCAGGATCTTCATGGTGCTCCACCGTTGCCGTGAGGACGTAGCCGCCGCCGCGGACCGTCTTGATGAGCTCCGGCCGGCCGGGGTCCTCCTCGATCTTGCGCCGCAGCCGGCTGACCTGGTTGTCCACGCTGCGGTCGAAGGGGACCGCCTCGCGGCCGCGCGTGAGGTCGAGAAGCTGATCGCGGCTGAGCACCCGCTGCGGGTGCTGGACGAAAGCCACCAGGAGCTCGAACTCGCCCGCGGTCAGGTCGACGCCGAGACCCTGAGGGGAGTCCAGACGCCGGCGCGCCAGGTCGACCTTCCAGCCGGCGAAGCGGAGGACGGCCCCGGTCCCGGCCGGAGCGGCGGCCGGCGCCTGTTTGGTGCGCCTGAGAACGGCCTTGACGCGAGCCAGCAGCTCGCGCGGATTGAACGGCTTGGGCAGATAGTCGTCGGCGCCCATCTCGAGGCCGATGATCCGGTCGGTCTCCTCCTTCAAGGCCGTCAACATGACGACCGGTATGTTCGAGCGGGCGCGCAGGTCCCGGCAGAGCGCGAGCCCGTCCTCGCCCGGCAGCATCAGGTCCAAGACGACCAGGTCGATCTGCCAGTCGGCCAGCGCCTGGCGCATGTCCTTGCCGTCGCGGGCCGTCGTGACCCGGTAGCCGTGCTTTTTCAGGAAACGTCCGAGCAGGTCGCGGATCTCGCGGTCGTCATCGACCACCAGAAGGTGGGGCGTGGCACTCGGGGCGGGCGCGCTCATCGCCCTAGACTACGGCCTGAAGCGGGCATCCCTCAAATTTATTGTAACGGAAGGTAACCACCGCGCGGTCCGCAACACTCCGTTACCAAAAGCCGTTTCGTCGAACATGGGCGCGTTACGAAGCCTCCCTACGTTACTGCGAACGACAACCTCGACCAATGGTGATGAACATGAAAACCTTTCGAAAGTCTCTTACGGCGACGGCCACCGGCATCGCCCTCATCGTCTCGCTGGCGGCGCCGAGCCTTGCCGACATGGGCGCGGCCCGAAGCGGAGGCGCCGGCAACCTTCAACCCGCCCATATGTCTCAGGGCCAAGGCGCCGGCCCCAAGCAGCAGCAGGGGCACATGGGAATGATGGGCCAAGGCATGATGGGTTCCGGAATGATGGGTTCCGGAATGATGGGCTCCGGCTTTGGCGACCGGGTTGTGCCGAACCAAGACCTCACGACGGACGATGTGCGGCATTTCTTCGAGCACCGTCTCGAGCGGCACGGCAACAAGCGCCTCAAGCTCGGCGAGGTGACGGAGGCCGACGACGACACGATCGTGGCCGAGATCACGACCGTCGACGGCTCCCTGGTGCAGCGCCTCGAGGTGGACCGTCACAGCGGGCAGATGAAGCAAGTCGACTAACAGCGGAAGCGGCCGGACGGACATTCGGCCGCTTCCGACAATTGGGATGGAGTACGAACATGTTGGATAGAGCCGAACTCGTGCTCGCGGGCACCGGCAACGCCCCCTGGTACTGGGATCACGCGGGCTGGACCATGGGCCTTCACGGTTTCTTCTGGTTGCTCCTGCTCGGCCTGATCGCGGTCGTGGTGGTGATCGCGACACGCTCGGGTCTACGCAGCGGTTCGTTCAGCGGGACCGATTCCGCTCTGGCCATTCTCGGCGCCCGCTATGCCCGCGGCGAGATCGATCGGGGCGAATACCTGGAACGGAAAAAGGACCTGTCGTGAGCCTGGGGCCGGCCGGTTCGCCCACTGTCGGGAACGGGGAGTGACGCAATGGAAGCCCTTCTCTACTTCGCCCTCTGGGGTGCGATGATCTTCCTCATGATGCGCTTCGGTTGCGGCGCGCACGTGATGGGACACGGCCACGGCAAGAAGCGCGGCCAGCAGGATAGCGAGCAGGCCCCGGCCGAGCCCCTGCGCTGGGTGCCGCCGGATACCGACGTCGACCCGGTGTGCGGCAAGACGCTGGCGACCGCCGAGGCCAAGCCTAGCCTACACGACGGCACGGTCTACTACTTCTGCTCTCAAAAATGCCGGGAAACCTTCGAGGCCGCGCCCGAACGCTACGCGAGCGGCGTGACAGACCCCGCCGCTCCAAGACTGGAGCGGTCCCATGTCTGACCTGACCTATCACCAGGAACACGAGGTACGCGCCGGAACGCCGCTGCCGCCGCGAACCGCCGCGCGCATCCCGGTCGTGGCTCTGGGCCTGAGCCTAGGACTGTTTCTCGCCGTCACTTTCGTTCTGTGCGTGCTGTTCGATCTCTGGTTCCCGGGAATGGCCATGTACGAGACCTGGCTGCGCCTGTTGCCGGGCTTTACCTGGTTCTCCTGGCCCAGCTTCTTCCTGGGCCTGGTCGAAAGCTTCGCCTACGGCTGGTACGTCGCGCTGGTCTTCGCCCCGCTCTACAACTTCTTCGCCGCGCGGAGCCGCTAGCGGGAGGCCCGGACGGTGTCGAGTGCAGCCCAGACGTTCCTTTAGACCCCCAACGATACAGGAAACCCGACAAATGAGAATCGCCATCAAGACCCTCGGCCTCGCGGCCGTGCTGCTCGCACCGGCCGTCCAGGCCACTGCGGACAGCACGGTCTACGTGCCCCTCGGCAATGCGGGCGAGGCGCTCGTCATCGACGCCACCCGCGACGAGGTCGTCGACCGAATCCCCGGCCTGTCCAACGTTCATGGCCTGTCCAGCGACGCGGCCGGGAAGTACCTCGTGACGGGAAGCCTCTCGGCCAGCGCCCCGGGCGCCATGCCGCCCAAACCCGAGGGCATGTCGCAAAGCGAGCACGAGTCCCATCACGCCAAGCCGGCCGCGGGCGCGCACGACGAGCCGCCGGCCATCGGCCTGGTCTCCATCGTAAGGGCCGAAGACGGCACCATACTGCGCCGCATCGAGGTGCCGGGGGCGGTCCATCACACCGCGGTGGCGCCCGACGGCGCCTACGCCGTGGCGACCCACCACAAGACCGGCGCCGTCAGCGTCATCGACCTCAAGTCTTTCAGCGTCGCCACGACCATCCGCACCGGACCCATGCCCAACTACGCGGTGGTGAGCCCGGACGGAAGGCGGGTCTACGTCAGCAACGCCGGCAACGACACGGTGAGCGAAATCGATACGGATCACTGGATCGTGCGCCGTAGTTTCGTCACGGGCGCCGAGCCCGAGCACATGGCCCTCTCGCCCGACGGCGCCACTCTCTACGTCAACAATGTGGAGGACGGCACGGTCTCGGAAATCTCGCTGGCGCAGGGCCGGGTCGCGCGCACCTTCGAGATCGGCGGCAAGCTGCATGGCCTCGACCTCTCTGCCGACCGGCGCACCCTCTTCGTCAGCGCGCGCGAGCGCAACCGGCTGGCCGCCGTCGATCTCGAAAGCGCGGAGGTGCGGAGCGTTCCGCTCGGGCGCGAACCCTATCACGTCACGACGATCGCCGGCACCGGCAAGCTCTACGTGTCCAGTGCCGCGGAGCCGAAGATCCGGGTAGTCGAACAGCAGAGCCTCCGCGTTCTGGGCGAGATCCAGATCCGCGGCGTCGGGCACCAGATGGCCGTGGTGCAGCGATGAAGCGGCCACGGCTCCCGCTAAGCGCGTCGAGGCGGACGGTCGCGTCCGCGTCGTGCCTGGTCGAGCTACCGGTGTGGCTGCAACGACATTAAGAGGTTGAGCGATGATCACGCGGCGGCGCCTGCTGGTTTCCTCGGGGTCCCTCCTGGCGCTCGGCGCGACAGCCGGGGTGTTGGGTCTGCGGTCCCTGGCCGGGGAACAGGATGCCGTTCACGCCCATGTCGAAGAGCTGTACCGGACCGTCCTACCGCCGGGCGGCTATAAGACCTCCGTCTCGTTCGGCAACACGGTCCTGCGGCTGATCGACGCCGAGGTCGTGGACCCGGAGAAATTCCGGCGCCTCTATGAAAGAAGAGGCGGACTTCCCGGATGGGTGGACCGGCTGTTCGCCGTGTCCTCCGCCGAGCCCATCACCTTCAGCCGCGAGACCGCGCCCTATCTGCTGAACCTGCTTTGGCCGCTCGGGCTTTCGACCAAGGCGGCCTTCAACGACAGGAGCCCGCTCAACGGCCCCAGGCTCCCCTCATTCGCCAGTACCGGGGGCTGGAGGCTCGGCAAATCGCGCAACGGTTACGTTTATTTCAACCGGGTGGAGACCATGAAGCTGGACGCCGCGCAGGAAGGCATCGTCTTGGAGGCTGCCCGCCGGACGTTTCGCCCCTGCTGCGACAATTCCGCCTTTTTCCAGGACTGCAATCACGGCTCCGCCATGCTCGGCATGTTCGAGCTCGCCGCCTCCCAGGGGGCGACGCTGGAGGATCTCTATCGCATCGCTCTGGCCGCCAACGCCCACTGGTATCCACGGCAATACGTCGCGACGGCGCTCTATTTCCGATCCGTGGAGGGCAAGGCATGGGAGCAGGTGCCGCCGGAGACCGCTCTCGGCAAGCGCTACTCGTCGTTGAGCGGCTGGCGCGCCAATGTCGATCGTCCCCTGCAAGGCATGGCGCCGGGTACGGTGCCGGGCGGTCAGGGCGCCTGCGGCATTTGACACCCGGAGGTACTCGCGTGCGGGTCATTGGCCGCCGGACCTTTGTCCGCGCCGTGGCGTCGGCGCGCGCCTCGGCGGAATATTGTAGCTGAATGTAACAGGAGTCGGATTGGCGACCTTCCGTTACAAAAAGCCGCTCCGGCCGACATACCTCGGTTACAGCGATTCGCTAGCTTCACGCCGTCGGCTGCATGACGGAGCATCTGAACACCGTCGTGCAGATCCTCCCCCGAGCCGAGGCGCGCCGGCCAAAAAGCCGGCGCGTCCCGGGGGTCGGTGCGGACGAGGTGCGGATTGCGAATGGAGTATCGGTGATGGCGGAAGCTCTGATTCGTGGTCCGATGCAGCCTGCGCCACCGGGCGAGACACGGCGCGATTTCCTGTATCTCACAACCGGCACGATGGGTGCCCTGGCAACCGCCGTTGCGGTTTGGCCTCTGATCGATAGCATGAACCCTTCGGCCGAGGTGACGGCCCTGACGTCGGTTGAGATGGACATCGACCCCATTGCCGTCGGCCAAAGGCTCACCGTCAAGTGGCGCGGCAACCCCGTATTCATCAGCCATCGAACGGCCGAGGAGATCGCCGAGGCCAGGGCGGATGACACCGCTGATCTGCCCGACCCGGAACCGGACAGCGCGCGGGTTCAGCGCGCCGAGTGGCTGATCGTCATCGGGGTCTGCACCCACCTGGGCTGTATTCCCCTGGGGCAGAAGGCGTCCGACCGTCGGGGGCAGTGGCAAGGCTGGTTCTGCCCCTGCCACGGTTCCCACTACGACACCTCGGGCCGAATTCGCAAAGGTCCCGCGCCCAAGAATCTCTACCTGCCCGACTACGAATTCCTCGAAGACGCCGTGGTCCGGATCGGGTGATGCGAACCCTCGGCCGAGCCAAAAAGACGGTTTTCCAAGGCCGCCGCTCTGGCGCCGGCGGTCGAGGCGCGAGAACGGAGGGGCCATGCAAAACGGAGCTGTCCGTGTGGACGAGATCGGTGGAGACAGCCTGTCGAAGGAGTCGGCGATGAGCCAGGAGAGCGACATGGAAACAGCATCCCTCGAGGCCCCCTCGAGGCCCGGCAGGCGCCTGCCGCTCGGTTTCGTCGTGCCGGTCGCCCTCTTCGTCGCCCTGGCGGGGCTGTTCGCCGTCGGCCTGGGCATGGACCCGGGGCGGGTTCCCTCTGTGCTGATCGGCAAATCGATCCCGGACTTCGACCTGCCGCCGGTCGAGGGGCGCAGGCTCGGCTTGGCCAGAAGCGACCTGCTGGGCGAGGTCTCCCTGGTCAACGTCTTCGCCTCGTGGTGCGCGGAATGCCGCCGCGAGCACCCGCTCCTGATGGATCTCAGCGAGCGCAACGTCGTCCCCGTCCACGGCCTGAACTACAAGGACAAGCCCAAGGACGCCAAGGAATGGCTGGACGGCCTCGGCGATCCCTACACCCGAACCGGCGCCGATATCGACGGCCGGGTCGCCATCGACTTCGGCGTCTACGGCGTGCCCGAGACCTTTGTCATCGACAAGGCCGGGCGGATCGCCCACAAGCACATCGGCGCCATGGACGGGCGGGCGCTGCGGGAGACGATCCTGCCGCTCATCGAGACCCTTCGGCGGGCTACGCCATGACGGCCGCCCCAAAGCGCTTGTCGGGGGTTGCGGAATGCCCGAGATAGCCGGCATCGGGGTCCTGTCGGCGTTCCTCGCCGGCGTCGTGTCCTTCCTGTCGCCCTGCGTCCTGCCGCTGGTGCCGGGCTATGTGTCCTACGTGGCGGGGCGCTCCCTCGAGGAGCTGCAGCAGGAGCAGGCGGCGCGCCATCGCCTCGCCGTGCTGGGCCTCAGCGCCGCCTTCGTGCTCGGGTTTTCCAGCGTCTTCATCGCCCTGGGCGCGAGCGCCTCGGCCATCGGCAAGCTCTTCATGGCCTACCGCTACGAGGCCAGCTACGTCGCCGGCGCGGTGATCGTCGTCTTCGGCCTCCATATGATGGGGCTGCTGCGCTTCACCTGGATGAACCGCGACCTGCGCTTCATGCCGGAAATCCGCGGCGGCCGCCCGGTCGGGGCCTTCCTGCTGGGCACCGCCTTCGCCTTCGGCTGGACACCCTGCATCGGTCCCATCCTGGGCGCGATCCTGACGATCAGCGCCACGACCATGGGCGTTTCCGACGGTGCCGCCCTGCTGTCGATCTACTCAATGGGCCTGGCCGTGCCGTTCTTGCTGGTCGCGGCCTTCACCGACCGGTTCACCACGAATGCAAGCCGGTTCCGGCGGATCGGGCGGCCGCTTCAGCTGGCCGCCGGCGGCATCCTGGTGCTGGTCGGGGGCCTGATGGCGACCGGATATCTGTTTTCCTTCGGCACCTGGATGCTGAACACCTTTCCCTTCTTCCAGGAGATCCAGCTTTGACGGGAGCAACCATGGGTCGATTTAACACACAATGGCTGGCGGCCTTGCCGCTGCTCCTGGGCCTCGCCCTGCCGGCAACGGCCCAGCAGGACAGGGTGCCGGAGCGCGCGGAGATCTTCTTCAGCGCCGGCTGCGCCGACTGCTGGCCCTATACCCAGGACGTGCTGATCCCGGCCCTGCAGGCCCGCGGCGCGGCCCTCGATCCGCGGATCCACGACTACACCGCGCCCGGCGGGCGGAAGCTCCTGCTGGAGGTCGCCGATACCGTCGAGCTGCCCCGCTCGATCGCCGATTCGCTCTACGCCTTCGTGCCCACGGAGCGGGGGACCCTGGTCATCCTCGGCCATGTCCCGCCGGAGCTGATCGATCGCGCGCTGACCTCGCCCGATGTGCCGCCGCGCCTCGTGCTCTGGCAGCCGGAGATGCACGGCACGCCCAGCGAGTACCGCCTTTGGGCCTGGAAAGGCGAGGTCCAGACCTTCCCGATCGACACGCCCTTCGAGGAGGCGCTGGCCCAGGCGATGGTTTCGGCGGGACCGCTGCCGATCGGCCAGGCGAACCTGGCCCAGCTCCTGCCGGCGGTGGTCGTCACCGGCCTGCTGGATTCGGTCAATCCCTGCGCCTTCGCGGTCATTCTGCTGCTGCTCGCCTTCCTGTTCACCCTGCGCAAGTCGCGCGGCCGGATCCTCCAGCTGGGGTTCGTCTATATCGGGATGATCTTTCTGGTGTACTTCGCGATCGGGCTGGGAATCCTCGGCACGGTCCGGCTTTCGGACGAGCCCCATTTCGTCGCCCGCCTGGGGGCCTGGATCCTGATCGGCCTGGGAGCGGTCAACCTGATCGAGTACTACGTCCCCCGCTTCCCGATCAAACTGCACATGCCGGCCTTCGCCGGCGCCCGCGCCCGGGAGCTGATCGGCAAGGCGAGCCTGCCGGCAACCGTGGCCGCCGGCGTGATCGTGGGGCTCTGCACCTTTCCCTGCTCGGGCGGCATCTACGTATCCGTCATCACCCTGCTGAACGCCAAGACGACCATGGCCTGGGGCGTCAGCTATCTGGCCCTCTACAACGTCATGTTCGTGCTGCCCCTGATCGCCATTCTCCTGGCGGCCGGGAACCGGGTCACGGCGAAGGCCTGGGCCGGCTGGGAGCGGCAGCACGCACTCAACATCCGGCAGTGGTACGGGCTGGCGATGGTGACGCTGGGCGCCGTCATGCTGCTCTGGGTGATCGGTTGAGACCATCGGCGCCCGCCCCGCCGGCGGGCATGAATTCGGATGAGGAGAAAGACCATGGCGCATGCGACGCATCGAAAATCGGCTCGCTCCAGGGCCGCCGAAAAGGATTCCTTCCCGATCCACTGGATCATCATCGCGGTCCTGCTACTGGCCGGCGGCGGGTTCTTCGTATGGGCGGAAACCGGGCCGGGCGCCCCGGCCGCGCTGGAATACGCCGAAGCGGAGGTGGCTCACGACCGACCGTTCCGCGCCGTCCACGAGATGCGCGCCGGGCCGCCCATTCCCTTCCTGCCGGCCGACCAGCCGCAGCCGAAGATCGTCGTGCCGAGCAGCTACTACGACTTCGGCCAGGTCGGGGCCAAGGCCGTCGTCATGCACAAGTTCCTGGTCCGCAACGAGGGCGACGCCCCGCTGACCATCAGCCGGGCCTACACGACCTGCGGCTGCACCGTGGCCGACTTCACGGCCCGGGTGATTCCGCCGGGCAAAGCGGCGCTGATCACGCTCATCTTCGATGCCGGCGCCCATGACGTGCGCGGGCAAACCGTAAAACGGGGACTGATCATCGAGAACAACGACCGTCGCAAATCCAAGGCCGAGATATGGACCCGTGCCTCCGTCGCCCGGAGTTAAGGGGAAGATCATGCGCACAGCCGCTCTGATCCTGGCGGCCTGGCTGCTGGCCGCCTGCACGGAAGGCGCGCCCGACATCGAGGTCGCCGCCAGCTTCGACCTGGGCCGCGTCGTCAAGGGCGACCTGGCCGTCGCCAAGATCCCGGTGAAGAACCTGGGCGACGGCCCGCTCACCGTGGCGGCGGTCAGCACGTCCTGCGGCTGCACCAAGGCGACCCTGACGCCGATGACCGTGCCGCCCGGCGGCGCGGCCCGCCTGCGCGTCGAGTACGACTCCGCCGCCCACGCGGAGGACCTCGGCCTCATCGAGCGCTTCGTCTTCATCTCCTCCGACGACCCCGACGAGGACGACGTGCAGATCAAGTTCACCGTCGTGGTCGACGCCAAGCCGACGTGAGCGGCCGGCGCGCGTCTTAGGCGGTCGCCGGCACCCCCGCCTTCTTGAGCGCGGCCTTCTGACGCTTGGCCACGGCCGCTTCGTCGAAGTCGGCGATCAGGTCGTGGAACAGGCGGTACCAGTTGACCTCGGCCTTGAGGTGCATGAAGACGGAGCCCAGGCCGATCGCCGCGCGGTCCATCAGCACGAACTCGCGCGGCGGCCGCACGCCGCCCAGGCGCTTGAGCTCCTTGTGCACGCGACCGGCCACGGTGGCGCCGTAGTAGCCGCTCTGGCCCTCCATGATCTTCTGCTCGCGGTCCTCCAGCAGGGGGGCGTAGAGGAACTCGGCCCAGATGTTGAGCGCGTCCAGGAGTTCGCGGTCGAGCTGGCGAAAGCCCCAGGTCTCGTAGGCATGGACCGCCAAGTCCCGGTCGCCGGTCTGGAGCGCCTTGTAGAGGTCGATCACGCCCCGCACGAAGGGCGGCGGAAAGACCCGGATGCAGCCGAAGTCGAGCAGGTTGACGCTGCCGTCGTCGCGAATCGTGTAGTTGCCCAGGTGCGGGTCGCCGTGAATGATGCCGTAGTCGTAGAAGGGCACGTACCAGGCGCGGAACATGTTGAGCGCGACACGGTTGCGCTCCTCGACGTCGTCCGTGCGGGCGACGAAGTCCATGAGCGGCGCGCCGTCGAGCCAAGTCATGGTCAGGAGGCGCCCGGTCGACAGCTCGGGCACCGGCTCGGGCACGTGGACGCCCTTCTCCTTCGCCAGCATGGCCCGGTAGAGGTCGATGTGGCGTGCCTCGCGGTCGTAGTCGAGCTCCTCGCGCAGTCGGTCGGACAGCTCCTTGAAGACGTTCGAGGGATCGATCGCCTGGTCGTAGCGGCGGTAGACCGCAAAGATCAGCTTGAGCTGCTGCAGGTCGGCCTCGACCGCCGAGAGCATGTCCGGGTACTGCAGCTTGCAGGCCAGCTCGCGCCCGTCGGGCCCTAGCGCGCGGTGTACCTGGCCGAGCGAGGCGGCGGCGGCGGCCTGGTGCTCGAAACGCTCGAAGCGGCCCTGCCAGCCGGGTCCCAGCTCGGCGCGCATGCGGCGCTTGACGAAGGGCCAGCCCATGGCCGGGGCGTTGGACTGGAGCTGGCGCAGCTCCTCTGCGTATTCGCGGGGCAGCGCGTCGGGAATGGTCGCCAGGATCTGCGCCGCCTTCATGAGCGGCCCCTTGAGGCCGCCCAGCGCCTCCTTCAGCTCGGCCGAATGGGTGACCCGGTCGAGGCCGCGACCGAGCACGCGCGCGCCGGCCAGCTGCGCCGCCAGGCCGCCCACCGAGGTCCCGACCCGGGCATAGCGCCGCACCCGCCCAGTAAGGGTCGAGTCCTCCTTGCCGAATCCGTCGTCCGCCATGGCGAAGAGATGGGGCGGGAGGGGTCCGCTGTCCAGTTCACGCCGGCTCGGTGCGATCGCCGGCGAAGGGCCGGAGCCCGCATTCGTTGGCCAAGATCGCCATTGAGCACCAAAGCACTCTATACTCAGGCGAGAAATTTCCCGGATTCTCCCAGATCCGAGACGAAGCAATCGGGCTTTTGTTCCATGTCCCTCGACCACGACCGTATCGAAGAAGTGGCTCGCGAAATCGAAACGGCCTTTGGTCGTCTGACCCATCCGGGCGACGACAAGCTCCTCCACCCCCGGTGTTTCGACGATATGGACATCGAGGCATTCTACGGTGGCCCTCATTGGCGCGATGTTCCCTCGGATGTCATCGACCGTGAGAACGCCGCGCTCTGTTTCTTGAGCCCAAAGGGCTTTCAGTTCTACCTCCCGGCTTACATGATCTGGACGCTGAGAAACTACGACGGCGGCAGCGCCTCCGTCTTACACACTCTGTACTCGCTGGATCCCGGCGAGCCGGATGACGAACTCCGTGCGTTCCAGACCTCCAAGTTCGAACTGCTCACGCCGGATCAGCGCAGGGCGATCATCGACTTTTTGGGCCTTTTCCAAGATCACGAGGATCTCGGGTCGGTCGCCGAAAGGGCCATGGAGAATTATTGGGGCGGCTCGAACTGAACTCGCGGTCGGATGAGAAGGCTCGCGAAAGACGCTCCGACGTCGGCGTTGGTCATTCCCGCCTCACCGCCCCGGGCGGTAGGGAGCGAGGTCGAGGCCCGGGTCCCGGCCGGCCACGAGGTCCGCGACGATGCGGCCGGTGACCGGGCCCTGGGTCAGGCCCAGGTGGCCGTGGCCGAAGGCGAAAAAGACGTCCGGATGGCGCCGCGCCGGCCCGATCACCGGCAGCGAATCGGGCAGCGAGGGGCGGAATCCGAGCCAGGCGCTCTTCTCCTCGGGCACCAGGCCAGGCAGCATGCGCCGGGCGCGCGGCAGCAGAGCGCGGATCCGCCGGTAGTCGGGCGGCGCATCGAGGCCGGCGAACTCGACCTGGCTGGTCAGCCTCGTGCCGGCCTCCATGGGGCAGAGCACGAAGTGCTCCTCGCCGTTCACGACCGGCCGCCGGAGGCCCGGATCGACCGGGGGCAGCATCAGGTGGTAGCCCCGCTCGGTGTCGAGCCGGACCTTCGCACCCAGCCGGCGCGCCAAGCCGCGCGACCAGGCTCCTGCGGCCAGCACGATCGCCTCGGCCTCGTGGCCGCCGCCCAGCGTCACCACGCGGCGCGGCGAGCCACCCAGCTCGAAGCCGGTGACCTCGTCCTGGACGATGCTCCCGCCGCGGGCCAGGAAGTCGGCGGCGAAGCGCGCGAGCGCCACGCCCGGGTCGGCCAGGAACGCGGCCTCGGGCTGGAAGAAGCCGTGGCGGAAGATCGGCGCCAGGGCCGGCTCGAGCTGGCGCAGCTCGCCGGCGTTCAGCACCTCGAACCTGCGGCCGCGCCGGGTCATCAGCTCGCGCTCGAAGGCGGTCGCGGCGAAGGCCTTGTCGGTCTCGTAGACCTTGAGCCAGCCGACGTCGCGCAGCAGCGGCTCGGCGCCGGTCTGGCGCGCCAGGTCGCGCCAGGGCTCGATCGCCCGGCCGTTCAGCTCGGTCAGCGCTTGCGAGATTGCCTCGGCCCGCTCGGGTCGGCTGGCCCGGACCAGATGGAGCAGCCAGGGCGCGATGCGCGGCAGGTAGCGCCAGCGCAGGGTCAAGGACCCCAGGGGATCGCGCAGCATCTTCGGCACCTTGCCGAGCAGGCCGGGCATGGCGAGCTGGGCGCAGGAGGTGACCACCAGGCCCCCGGCATTGCCGAAGGAGGTCCCGGTGCCCGGCGCACGCGGGTCGACCAGCGTGACCTGGTGGCCGTCACGTCGCAGGTAAAGCGCCGCGGACAGGCCGACGACGCCGGCGCCGATCACTGTCACGCGTCTGGGACGGGGGTCGCTGGCATCGCGCATGAGTGGCCACCGGCGGGCAAGGGTCGGATCGACCCCCGATCTAGCGCAACCCGGCCCACGGCACGAGGGAAATCCGCCGCCGGTCCGGCCGATAGGACTTAAACCCGACTTAACCGGCCATCGGCTATCCTCCAGGATGAGCCGGATTCTGCCCGATCAAATCACCGGTTGCGCACCGGCACGGTCCCTCGCCGTCGCCGTGCTGCTCGCCTTCGCCCTGCTGGCGGCCTGCGCGCCGGGCGCGCGCTGGGACGCGTTCATGACCGAGGGCGAGACGGCCCTGGAGCAGGGCGACCTGCTGGGCGCCGAAGAGCACTTCGCGGCGGCCATGCGGCAGGCGGAGGACTTCGAGCCGGCCGACCCGCGCCGGGCGGTCACGCGTAAGATCGTGACGGAGCTGGACATGGCCCTGATCCAGCGGGTCGGGCCGACGCCCAAGCCCCTCGAGGTGGCGGCGCTCGGGAGAACGCCGGTGCCCGTGCCCCGGTCCGACCTCTCCCCGAGGCCGGCGGGCACAGCCTTCGCCGTCCATCTCGCCTCCTACCGGACCGTGAACAAGGCGAACCGCGGGTGGCGGCAGCTCCGGCAGACCTTTCCCGACCTGCTCGGGGAAACGACCGTGATCCTGGAGCAGGCCGATCTGGGCGAGCGCGGCGTCTTTCAGCGGCTCCTGAGCGGGCCCTTCGCCGAACGCGCGGCCGCGCAAAGGGTCTGTGCGGCGCTCAAAGCCAAGGACCAGTATTGCCGGATCGTTCGGCGCGAAGGGACCGCCAGGACCGCAGCCGGACCGTCCCGGTAAGGGATAAACCGCATTGACCGGCCCTCGCGCGGCGGTCAGGGATAGCCCGGATTTCCGGTCGTCTTCCCGGCGGTGATATGCTTCGTGTGCTCGCGCTCCTCGTCGTTCTCGCGCTCTGGCCCACTGCCGCGGGCAGCCAGGCCCCGGCCTGGGACGAGGCCATGGCCGCGGGCGAGGTCGCCTTCGCGGCCATGGACCTGGCCGAGGCCCGCAAGGGCTTCGAGGCGGCGCTCGAGGCGGCCGAGGGCTTCGCGCCGGGCGACCCGCGCCTGGGCCTCACCCTGACCGGCCTGGGGACGGTGTTGAACGGCCTGGGCGACTATGCCGCGGCCGAGCCGCTGTTCGAGCGCGCGCTCACGATCTGGGAGGGGAGCCCGCCGGAAAGCGAGCTGCACCGGGCCACGGCGCTGCACGGCCTGGCAGGGGTCCACTACGCCCGCGGCGAGATAGAGACGGCCGCGCCGCTGCTCGAGCGGGCGCTGGCGATCCGCGAAAAGGCGCTCGCCGCCGAACACCCGGCGGTGCTGCAGACCCGCAAGTCCCTCGCCACGCTGAAGCGAGCCAAGGGCCGGCAAGGCCAGGCGACGCCGAAAGCCCAGTCGGCGGCGAAGCCGGCTGAGACCGCGCCCGCTCCCGCCTCGACATCGAAGCCCAGCAGCTACACCCTCCACCTTGCCTCGCTCAGGACCGTCGCCGGGGCGGAGCGCCAATGGGCCGAGCTGCAGGTGGCCTTCCCCGCCCTGCTCGGCGGCCTGCCCGTCGCTCTGGCGCCGGCGGACCTGGGTGAGCGCGGCATCTTCCAGCGGGTGCTGGCCGGTTCCTTCGCCCGGCGCGCCGAGGCCCGCGACCTCTGCGCCCAACTCGAGGCCAGGGACCAGTACTGCACGGTCGTCCGGCGCTGATGTGCCGTCAGCGCTGGAGCACGTAGGTGCCGGGGGCGGCGACCAGGGGCCGGTAGCTCCGGTCCGGGGCGCCCAGGGCGGGCGGCGGCGTCCGGCCACTCGAATGTTCGGCCAGCCAATCGGCCCAGGCGGGCCACCACGATCCCTCCCGTTCCTCGGTGCCGAGGAGCCAGCTGTCCGGATCGACGTACTTCTCGTCCGCGCGGCGCTGGGCAATCCGGAAATGCCGGCGCGGGTGGCCGGGCTCGCTGACGATGCCCGCGTTGTGGCCGCCCTTGGTCAGCGCGAAGGTGACGTCGGTGTCGGTCGCGAGCTGCACCTTGTAGACCGAGCGCCAGGGCGCGACGTGGTCGCTTTCGGTGCCGACGGCGAAGACCGGCGCGCGGATGTCGGACAACGCGACCGGCCGGCCCTCGACCTTGTAGCGCCCCTCGGAGAGGTCGTTGTCCAGGAACAGCCGGCTGAGGTACTGGCTGTGCATCTTATAGGGCATGCGTGTGGCGTCGCTGTTCCAGGCCATGAGGTCGGTCATCGCGCTGCGCCGGCCGACCAAGTAGTCGTGCAGCAGGCGCGACCAGATCAGGTCGTTCGAGCGCAGCAGCTGGAACGCGCCGGCCATCTGGCGGGTGTCGAGATAGCCCTGGTCCCACATGATGTCCTCGAGAAACGCGAGCCCGCCGTCGTCGATGAAGAGCGACAGCTCGCCGGCCTCGCGGAAGTCGGTCTGGGCCGCCAGCAAGCTGATCGAGTTGAGCCGCTCGTCGCCCTTGCCGGCCAGCGCCGCCGCGGCGATCGCGAGCAGGGTGCCGCCCAGGCAGTAACCGACGGCATTCACCTTGCGCTCCGGCACGATGGCCGCGACCGCCTCGAACGCCGCCTCGACGCCCAGGCGCAGGTAGTCGTCCATGCCGAGGTCGCGGTCCTCGGCGCGCGGGTTGCGCCAGGAGATCACGAAGACCGTGTGGCCGCGCTCGACCAGGAAGCGGACCAGGGAATTGCCCGGCGAGAGGTCCAGGATGTAGTACTTCATGATCCAGGCCGGCACGATCAGCAGCGGCTCGGCCTGCACCTCCTCGGTCGCGGGCGCATACTGGATCAGCTCGATCAGGCGGTTGCGGTAGACGACCTGGCCCGGCGTCGCCGCCACGTCGCGGCCGACCTGGACCGCCTCGCTGCCGACCGGCGGGCGGCCCGCCACGGCGCGCTCCCAATCCTCGACGAAGTTGACCCAGCCGCGCGCCAGGTTCTCGCCGCCCTCCTCGGCGGTCGTCCGGATCAACTCGGGATTGGTCGCGAGGAAGTTCGACGGCGAGACGACGTCGAGCAGCTGGCGCGCCACAAAGGAGACGACGGCCTCGTGGTGGGGCGAGACGCCGCGGATCCCCGTGGTCGCGTTGTGCCACCACTGCTGGGTCAGCAGGAACGACTGATAGGTCAGGTTGAACGGCCAGCGCTGCCAGGCCGCGGACCGGAAGCGGCGGTCGTGGGGCAGCGGCTCGATGCAGGGCGGGGTCTCGGGATCGGCCGCCGCCCGGGCGCTATAGACACCGAAGCGCACCGCCTTGCGCGCCGCCTTTTCGACCAGCTGTTGCTGCTTGCCCGGCGACGAGAAGACGTGCAGCGCCCAGTCCGCATAGGCGAGCGCCAACGCGGTGGGCGCCACGCCCAGGGTAAAGCGGCCGAGCCAGGCGTGCAGCAGGCGGTCGATGCTGGAAGGGCCCTCCAGGTCGACGTCCGGCGAGCGGCCGTCGTCGGGCGCCGGCGAGGTCGTCTGGTCCGCGCCCTTGAAGACGGCGGGGAACCAGGTAGGGGCCGTCTTCGGCTGAGCGGCGGCGAGCATCTGCTCCAGCCCCTTGGACCAGAGCGACAGCCAGGGGAAGGGCGCGAAGGGCGGCGTCGGCCCGATCGCGTCCGCCCCGGCGTGTCCGATTCCAGCCCGCTCGGCGGCGGGTGGAGGGGCGCCGGCCGCAGCCGGCGAAAAACGCTTGATCTCGGCTGTCGGCCGCGTCGACACTCTGCGGCGGACCGCGCCCGTCTTTGTTCCGGTGACCATCGCTCACCTCCATGGCCCGGCCAAGAGACCCTCGCCCGTCGGGAGAGAAAGGGCCCTACGCGCCTAGGCGCGTGGGAGGGTGAGGGCCTGTTGGTTCGCCCGAAGGCCTCCGCACGCGGACGGTCGGGGCCGTTGCGCGAAATAAATCGCCCTCACCCACTCGGCTTCGCCTCGCTTCCCTCTCCCGACGGGAGAGGAGAAAGCCGCGCGCGATTGCCCCGGGGCGCTAGGGCGCCGCCTTCTGCAGGTCGTCGAGGGCCTGGTTCGCGCGCTCCTGGACCGGCTTCCAGCCTTCGACCGTCGCCTTGGAGGCGAGCTCGAACAGCTTGCCGGCCTCGGCGAAGTACTCCTCGCCCGCCTCGCGGACCCAGCCCTGCTGCAGCTCGGCCGCGGCCGACCAGTCCTTGCACTTGGTCAGCGTCTGGCCGAACTCGGCGTCGTGCTGCAGGCGCAGCGCCAGGAAGCGCATCAGCTCCTCGTTCAAGGCGGTCACGCTGTTGAAGTAGGCCTGGCCGGCCCGCGAGATCATGTCCATCGCGGCGCCGTTGAAGGCCGCGATCTGCTCCAGCTGTCCGGTCAGCTCGGCCGGCGTCGTCTTGCTCGTCTGTTTTGCTTGTTGCGCCATCTTCGCCCTCCGTTTGGACCCATCTATGGGCAGGGCGAACCCGCCGCCGCCCCGCAGCCCCGCGTCGTCCACGCTCTCTCCTGGGCAAGCCGCAAGTACCTGGGGCCCGCATCCCCGGCCGTCCGCGCCGCCTGCGCGCGCCGGGCTGAACGGCCACCCTAGCCTGGGGGGGCCGCATACTGCAAGCCATAGCCCACGCGGCGCGGCGCGTCGTTGATTTGGGTCAAGCGGACGCCCCGCGAAAGGGTATTTCCTACAAGGGCGCGCGTCCGCAAGCGACCCGAAGCGAATTCGCCCGGGCGGGCGACGGCGTCATAATGGCCGGCGGGACAAGGCCCCGCGGACGGGCGGAAACGAGGCTTGAAAGATGGATCTCGGCTGGCTTCTCTATGTCGTGCTGGCGACCCTGCTGGCGCTGTTCTGGAAGCACGGCGGCGGCAAGTCGCCGGACGCGCTTCTGGAGCGCGACATGGCCTTGCACCACC
>CAMYKD010000030.1:51668-78994 GCA_947258885.1 uncultured Kiloniellales bacterium
GGTCAGGCAGCGGCTGACCCGCTCTAGCGCACGCCCCAGCGCACGCGGTAGCTGACGTCGTAGCCACGCGTGTCCGGGTCGCCGCCCACGACCGTGCCGTCGAAGTCGATCGAGTAAAGGCCGCTCTTCTCGATCGTGAAGACGGCCTCGCCGGCACCGTCCTCGGTCACCACGTGGCGATGGTGCGGCGCGTTGCGACCTTGGCCGAAGGTCTGGAGCACGACGATCTTGAAGGCGCCGCTTTCGACCTCGACCTCGTAGTCGGCAAAGAACTGCTGGCCCTCGAGGAAGTAGAAGTACTTGACCCCGAAGGAGGTGCCGGCCGAGGTGGAGCTGGCGAAGCCGGTGAAGGTCCGGCGCTGGGTCTCGACGCCCAGCGTCTCGACCGCGCCGCCGTAAAAGGCGCCGGCCAGGCAGACCAGCACGCCCGCGACCAGCAGCAGGACGGGCCCGCCCCAGCGACCCAGCCTGATCTCTCCCAGCTCGATACGATGTTCCATAGGCGCTTCCCGAGACCTGACCACGGCGGCAGGAAGCGCCAGTCTGGCCGTCCGGCCTTAGCAATCGGTTAACCGGCACCCTGCAGCCAAGACCAGCGCCGAGGTGAACCGGCGCCTGGTGTGCGACTACGAGCAAAGCAACGATGTCTGCGCGGCCATGACCGATGTCTCCATGGGAAGCCTCCCGCTCAGGCGAGTCGCACATCGAGTGCCGTTTCCAAACGAACCCTCGGGCCTCCAAAAGACATCAAAGCAAGGGCTTGATGTGCTCAAAGACCATCATGAGGATTTCGTTGATCCGTTCCTTCACCGGGTCCAGCGAAAACACGTAGGTGACAAGGCCTCCGAGGATCGAACCAACCGCCAGCAGCTTTCTCCAGTGGCCTTTCCAGAATCGGCTCAGCACATAGGGCACGCTCGATCTAACGCGCACTACCCTGTCGATGGCGGGAAGGTCACGCCGCTCCTCCGTGTTTCCAGGAAGCTTGACGCGAATAAAGGCTTGTATGTGTAAAACATGGCGGCCTCTTTTTTGGGGCTGAACGGCGAAGGTCCAGATCGTAGGCGCATCGTCCAGCACCAGACGTTCCGCATCCCCTTCCGGCGCGATTTCGAAATGCTCGCCGGTTACCGCAACCTCCATGAATCGGCCGACGTGAATTCGGTCGATCTTCAGCTTTGGGTCCGTGTGAAGAGCGGCAAGCAATTTGCTCAAGCCCGTCGTGCTGATGCCGACTTCGACAGACGCGTATTTGCCGACCCACATTTGCTTTGGGACGGCAACTGCAATGTGTCCTTCCCGCAACTGCTGAATTTGATCTTCTATCCAAGATTCGATCTCGTCATAGCCAGAGGTGGTTTTGCTGTTGCTCCCCGCCCGCAGAGGGCCAAGACTGGCCTTCACTGCCGTTCCGGTCGCGACGTCGCCACCCAAAATCCCCTTTGCTTGGCGAGGCGGTTCCGCGTCTCCTTGCCACTGTCTGAGCCGACGAATACGTACCGACGACGGCGAATAGATTGTCGTCAGCCGCCTGCTGCGCGGCGCTTGCCGGTCCCGATGACAATCCGGATTTCGGCGCCGGAGCTCCCACGCCGAGCCGGCTTGGGGAAGAAAGGGGCCGTAGGCAGAGGATGCCTTCCCGTTCGGCTTCGGAGCGGAACTTCCTACCTGATGATCGCTCATAACTGCCCTTCCTGGCTGCAATCCGCGCCTAATGCAGTCACACTGTGGATCACCTCGCCTACTTGGGCCCTTCTAGTTTCCGGTTCCGCGCCCCCTTTCTTGGTCAGACCCAAACACCACCGTCCGCCATGATTCTAATAATAGAGGAATATGTCTATAATATGGCGACTTATAATTGTAATTTGTCGAAAAATGAACCCTATGTCCGCCTCCATGACGGGTCCGCGAGCTTGAGGGATGTTCGACCCTGGGACGACATGACGGGGCCCAAGCGAGATGCCGCGTCAGCGGCTATCCCAATCCGATGGCCTGCCCCATCCGAGGGCGTCTCTCAGCGCGGAGAAAAGTTCCGGAAGCCGCTCCTGCGCTCTCGCCGAGCTCGTGGTTCGGCGGCGCGGCCGGCAGAATCTGGTGCATCTTCCTGGCCGTGTTCTCGCGCACCTCGAGCTCGGCGCCCTCGGGCGGCCCCCGCCCCATCTTGGCGAGCGCCGCGGCCGGGTCCGACAATAGCTTGGCCTTGTAGGCCGCGTCGCTCCGGGCGCCGGCCACGACTTTGAAGAGGGCTGGGTGCTCCATCGCCGCTCGGGCTCCAATTCTGCCGGCGGTCCGGCTTCGACCTTGCCGGCCGCGACCCATGCCACAGTTAGAGAACGGCGCCGCAGATGTCCCCGTATTTCTCACCCCCGGGCCTGCGGGCGATCCCGAGCCTGCGGCCGGGCGGTGAGCGGCACAGAGGCGCATTCGCAAACTCGCGCCGCTAATGCGGCCTGGGCCGGTTGCCGTCACCGGCGCCTCGGCGCAGCTCGACGGCTTCAGGGCGACAGGCTGTGCGATCTACGGCCGGACGGCCTCGCAGGTTCGATCATTCCGTTCAACCGAAGGGCGGCTAAGGGTGATTTCGCAATAGCGGACATCAGGCCTCGCCGGGCAGGGGCACCCTCCTTCGCGGCGTGACCATCGCCAGTCCGCCCAGCATCACCGCGAGCGAGAGCCAGACCCAAGGGGAGTGCTCCTCGCCGAAGATCGCCATGCCCCAGAACACGCCCGAGAGCGTGACCACATAGGCCACCTGGCTGGCGAACACCGGGCCCGCGCGGTTGACCAGATAGATGAACAGGCTGTAGGCCAGAGCATTGCCGGCGCCGAGGCCGAGAATGGCCCATTCGACCTGGCCCCAGGGCCAGGCGAGCACGACGAAGCTGTCGGCGGCGAAAACGACCGGCGCCAGGATCGCCGTCGCCATCAGGTGCATGCCGCAGGCCACCATGAAGGGGCTGGCGCGGTCCGGCATGCGCAGGGCGATGACCATGTTCTCGGCGGCGTAACAGACCGAGGCGAGGCAGGCGACCAGGACCCAGAAGACGGCCGAGGCGTCGGGCAGGCTGCCCTCCGGCGCCACCAGCAGCACGACGGCCAGCAGGCCGCAGAGCACGCCCAGCAGGCGGAAGACCGCCAGCCGCTCGACGCCGAGCAGGAGCGCCAGGAAGACGGTCAGAATCGGTACCAGGGTCACGGTGATGGCCAGCACGCCGGCCGGCACGTGCGCGGCGGCGTGGTAGAACAGCACGCCGGGAACCGCCGTGCCGAGCAGCGCGCAGATCACATAGAGGACGAGCAGGTTGCCCCTGAAAGAGATCGTCTTGCGCCGGCCGGTCGTGACGGCGAGCAGGAAAACCGCGCCGAGGCCGGCCTGCCACAAGGTGATGCCCAGCGGATCGCCCCCGCCCTCGACGGCCATCCTCGCCAGCGAGAACGAAAGCCCCCAGACCACCCCCGCGAACAGCAGCACCAACCAGGCCCAGAGGCGCGTCGCCTCGCCTGAGGGCGTGGCCACGGCCGCGCTCAGGCAGACGCTCTCTACCGCGGCGAGGGCGACAGCGCCGGCCGGCTCGTCGCGGCGTCCTTCAAGGCTCTCGTTCGGCATGGCTCGGGCACGAATTCCAAAGGGTTGCTGTTGTATAAGACGGCGCTCGAGCTAGAGGCCCGAAGACCGCACCCCCTACCCCATCGCCTCCAGCTCGTCGATGAAGCCGGCGACGACGCCGAGGCCCTTGGCCCAGAAGTCCGGTTGGGAGGCGTCGAGGCCGAAGGGGGCCAGGAGCTCCTTGTGCCAGAGGGTGCCGCCGGCCTTCAGCATCTCGAGGTACCTCTCCGCGAAGCCCTCGGCGGCGCCCTCGTAGACCGCGTAGAGCGAGTTGACCAGGCAGTCGCCGAAGGCATAGGCGTAGACGTAGAAGGGCACGTGGACGAAGTGCGGGACGTAGGTCCAGTAGAAGCGGTACTCGTCCTCGAACGCGAGCGCCGGGCCCAGGCTCTCGCGCTGGACCTCTAGCCAGAGCGCGCCGATCTCCTCGGCGGTCAGCTCGCCCTCGCGGCGCCGGTCGTGCAGGCGCCGCTCGAACTCGTGGAAGGCGATCTGGCGCACCACGGTGTTCAGCATGTCCTCGACCTTGCCGGCCAGCATCACCTTGCGGCGCTTGGGCCCGGTCTCGGCGGCGAGCAGCGCCCGGAACGTCAGCATCTCGCCGAACACGCTGGCGGTCTCGGCGAGGGTCAGCGGCGTGTCGGCCATGAGATAGCCCTGCGGGCCGGCCAGCACCTGGTGCACGCCGTGGCCCAGCTCGTGCGCCAGGGTCATGACGTCGCGGGTCTGTCCCTGGTAGTTCAGAAGAAGATAGGGATGCGCGCCCGGCACCGTGGGGTGGGCGAAGGCGCCCGGCGCCTTGCCGGGGCGCACCGGCGCGTCGATCCAGGATTGCTCGAAGAAGCGCCGCCCGACCTCGGCCAGGTCGGGCGAGAAGGCGCCGTAGGCCGAAAGCACGGTGTCGCGCGCCTCGTCCCAGGGAATCGTCCGCGCGTCCTCCTCGGGCAGGGGCGCGTTGCGGTCCCAATAGGGCAGCTTATCGAGCCCCATCCAGCGGGCCTTCAGCGCGTAGTAGCGGTGCGAGAGCCGCGGATAGGCGGCGCGCACCGCGGCGACCAGCGCCTCGACCACTTCGTCCTCGACGAAGTTGCCCAGGTTGCGCGAGGAGACGGGACGGGCAAAGCCGCGCCAGCCGTCCTCGATCTCCTTGTCCTTGGCCAAGGTGTTGGTGATCAGCGTGAAGATCCGCGCGTTGTCGCCGAACACCTTGCCGAGCGACTTGGCCGCGGCCTTGCGCACCGCGCCGTCGCGGTCGGTCAGCTTGTGCAGGATCTCGGCGCTGGTCAGCGCCGCACCGCCCAGCGGGAAGCGCAGGTCGGCCACGGTCTCGTCGAAGAGGCGCACCCAGGCGGCCCGCCCGGCCACGTGCTTCTCGTGCAGCAGGCGCTCCAGGTCGTCGGAGAGCTGGTGCGGGCGGAAGACGCGCAGGTCGCGCAGCCAGGGCCGGTAGCGGGCGAGCGCGGGCGAGTCCGCCAGCTTGACCTCCAGGGCCGCGTCCTCGACCCGGTTCAGCTCGAGGCCGAAGAACAACAGGTCGGTGGAGATCTCGGTCGTGCGCTCCTGCATGGTCTGGAAGAAGCGGCCGACCTCGGGGTCGCTCATGTCGCCGGAGTAGAACAACTGGGCGTAGCTCATGACCCGGCCGAGCACTTCCTGGACGCGCTCGTAGGCGTCGAGGGCGGCGGCGAGCGCCGGACCGTCGAGCCCGGCCAGCTTGCCCTGATGGGCCTCGCGGAAGGCCTTGGCCTCGGCGGCCGCGCGCTCCAGGTCGGCCGCGAGCTCGGGCGAGCCGGGGCCGGGATAGAGGTCAGAAAGGTCCCATTCGGGGAGATTTTGGAGGGCCGGCTCGGCGGCGGCAGGGGTGGCGGCGGGGGCGGCGGGGGTCTTGGCCATGATCGTGCTCCTTGACCTGAGGCATATAAGCCGCCTTAACATGATCGCCAAGGTTTAACCGGGACCGCCCCGCCGCAGACCGCCGCCGGAGCGCGGCCCCCGGATAAAGGGGGAACACCATGGACTACAAGGCGCTGACCAGCCTCACGGCGCTGTTCTTCGATCAGGCCGACGCCCTGGGCGACGGGCCCTTCCTCTGGGCCAAGCACGAGGGGACCTACAAGCCGCTGACCTGGCGCGAGACCGCCCAGGCGGTCAAGGACCTGTCGCGCGGTCTGCGCGACCTGGGCCTGAAAAAGGGCGACCGGGTCGTGCTGGTCGCGGAGAACCGACCGGAATGGCTGATCGCGGACCTCGCGATCATGGCCGCCGGCGGCATCACCGTGCCGGCCTACACCACGAATACCGAGCACGACCACAACCACATCCTGACCAACAGCGAGGCGGTTGGCGCCATCGTCTCGACCCGGGCGCTCGGCAAGCGCCTGCTGCCCGCCGCCCTGGAGGCGCCGGACTGCAAGTGGGTCGTCGCCATCGAGGACATGGACATCGAGCAGAAGGGCCCGGTCGACGTGCACCTCTGGGCCGACACGCTGGCACGGGGCCGCGCCCTGCCCGACGACGTGGCCGAGGTCGTCGCCGGCGCCAAGCGCGACGACGTGGCCTGCTTCATCTATACCTCGGGCACCGGCGGCACGCCCAAGGGCGTCATGCTGACCCACGGCAACATCATCTGCAACTGCATGGGCGCCCACGGCGTGCTCGAGCACATCGGGCTGGGCGACGACGTGTTCCTCTGCTTCCTGCCGCTGTCCCACGCCTACGAGCACAGCGCCGGGCAGTTCTTCCCGATCTCGATCGGCGCGCAGATCTACTACGCCGAGAGCGTGGAAAAGCTGCTCGTCAACCTGGGCGAGGTCAGACCGACGATCATGACCGCAGTGCCGCGGCTCTACGAATCCATGCACCAGCGCATCCTGCGCGGCGTCGAGAAGCAGGGCGGTCTGAAGAAGAAGCTGTTCGAGGCGGCGGTCCGGCTCGGCCGCAAGGAGTACCAGACCCCGGGCAGCCTGACCCCGGGCGAGCGGATCCTGAACGCGCTGGTCGAGCGCCTGGTGCGCGAGAAGGTGCGCGGGCGCTTCGGCGGGCGCCTCAAGGCCATGGTCTCGGGCGGCGCGGCGCTCAACACAGACATCGGCACCTTCTTCCTCGGGCTCGGCCTGCCGATCCTGCAGGGCTACGGCCAGACCGAGGCGGCGCCGGTGATCTCGGCCAACCTGCCCGGCAAGGAGAAGATGCATACGGTGGGGCCGCCGCTCGAGGGCGTCGAAGTCAAGATCGCCGAGGACGGCGAGATCCTGGTGCGCGGCGAGCTGGTCATGAAGGGCTATTGGAAGAACGAGGAGGCGACCAAGTCGGTGCTTTACGACGGCTGGCTGCACACCGGCGACATCGGCAACCTGGACGAGGACAACTATCTGCAGATCACCGACCGCAAGAAGGACATCATCGTGCTGTCCGGCGGCGACAACGTCTCGCCGGCCCGCGTCGAGGGCTTCCTCACGCTCGAGGCCGAGATCAGCCAGGCCATGGCCTTCGGCAACCAGCGCCCGCACCTGGTCGCCCTGCTGGTGCCCGACGACGAGTTCCTGGCCGAGTGGGCCAAGGCGCACGGCAAGGCGGCCGACCTCGCTACGCTGGCCGGCGACCCCGACTTCACCGGGGCGCTGGGCCAGGCGATCGAGCGGGTCAACAAGAAGCTCTCGAACACCGAGCGGGTGCGCCGCTTTACGATCGCCACCGAGGTCTTCTCGGTCGAGAACGAGATGATGACCCCGACCCTCAAGGTGCGCCGCCACAAGATCCTCGAGGCCTACCGCGACCGCCTCGACGCGCTCTACGAGAAGAAGTGAGGGGGCGCGGGGCCGGCGCCCGCATTCCTCGCGACGCTCACCAGCTCTGGAAGATCTCGATCAGGCCGGCGTTGATCTCGCTCGCCCTGCGCGCTGTCGCGTCGAAGGCGATATGGACGATGCCGAGGGTGCCGGTCGCGGCGAAGTGGAAGATCATGTCGTAGTAGAGCGACCGGTCCTCGCCGTGGCAGGAGGCGTTGGCCTGGCCGATCATGCGGTCCTCCAGGGTCTCGACCCGGTTCACCGTCGTGGCGAAGCGGTCCTGGCAGGCCCGCTCGAGCTCGCCGACGAACTCGCCGATGGTCGAGCGCGGCTCGTCGGCCGCGACGACGAAGAGCAGGCCGACCAAGTCGCCCTCGGGCGCGACCCAGCCGGCGGCAAAATAATCGCCGAACACGCTGAGCTCCTCGGCGGGCATTAGCAGGGCGTCGTCGAAGCCGGCGGCGCTTAGCAGCATTCCCAGATCGGCGGCCTCTTCGGGGCCGGTGGCCGACAAGCTCTCCGGCCGGGATCCCAGCGGCATCAGAGGCTCGGATGCGCCGGGAGATACGCGCGGTCCGGCCTCGGCCGCGGCCGACTGCAGGGCGGCGGGCCCCAACCCGTCGTTATTCATCGATGACGCGGTGGCCGGATTTCCGCCGGCCGCGGCACCCCCCGCGAAGATCGCGATCATCCCGAAAGCCACCGCGCAACGGCTCGCAAGCGCGCCGCGGTGCGCGCACCAACCCCTTACCAAGCCCCACATCGTCGCCTCCCATCCCCAGAAACGGTGGGCCCCCCGCTTGGTCCGGCGAGCCTAGCACGCCAAGACCGCCGAACCCAAGCCCCGACCGAAGGGACAGCGGGCCGGGGCGGTCGCGCGCGGGCGCGCGCGGAGGGGGCCGGCTGGGGCGGAGCGGGCCGGTCCCGGCGAGACCGAAAACGCGCTTGGCCCGCGATCGCAAATCTGTAGACTCGCGGAGAGACGTCCCACGAGCGTAGAGGAGGAGCCCCGACCGTGCCGCAGCGCCGAACCGTCCGCCTGGTCCTTGCCGGCCTCCTGGCCGCCGCCGCGGCGCCGGCCGCCCTGTCCGCAGAGCCCCCGGCGGACGGCAAGCTGACCGTGGTGGTCGAGAATCTGCGCAGCGACCGGGGCCTCGTGTGGGTCGCGCTGTGGAAGGATGCCAAGGGCTTCACGAAGTCCAAGGCGGCACTGGCGAAGCTGCAGGCGCCGGCGGGAAATGGCGCCGTCAGCTTTACCTTCGCGGAGCTGACGGCGGGGCGCTACGCGCTCGCCACCTACCACGACGAGAACGCCAACGGCGAGATGGACCAGTCCTGGATCGGCTGGCCCAAGGAGGGTCTCGGGTTCTCCAACGGCGCCTGGATCGGCCTCCTGGGCGCGCCCTCCTTCAAGGCGGCGGCGGTCGAGGTCAAAGCCGGCGCCAAGTCGATCGTCATCCCGCTGCGCTATTAGCGCGTGCAGCCGACTCGGGCTGGAGCGCCCGGTTCGCGGGCAGGAAATTGCCTTGCGTACGCTTGGCCGGCAATATCGCGCCGGGCCGGGGTACGGTGGGCGTTCGATCCTTGTTTTTCCCGGCCACGCGACGTCGCGGCCGTTGCTGGTTAGGTCAGCATCCATTACCTTACTCGAAAGGTAGGGGGTTCATCATCCGGGATCGAAGGATATGGCACTCGCAGCCGTCTCACTGGAGGACAAGTACGCGCTCGAATCGGGCCGGGTCTATCTGACCGGGACCCAGGCGTTGGTGCGCCTGCCGATGATGCAGCGCCGGCGCGACGAGGCCGCCGGGCTCCACACCGGCTGCTTCATCTCGGGCTACCGGGGCTCGCCGCTGGGCGGCCTCGACCAGCAGCTCTGGACCGCACGCCAGTTCCTGCAGAAGAACCACATCCACTTCCAGCCGGGCGTCAACGAGGACCTGGCGGCCACCGCCATCTGGGGCAGCCAGCAGGGTGACCTTTTCGGCGACAGCACCTACGACGGCGTCTATGCCCTGTGGTACGGCAAGGGGCCGGGCGTCGACCGCTCGGGCGATGTCCTCAAGCACGGCAACTCGGCGGGCAGTGCCAAGCACGGCGGCGTGCTGCTGCTGGCCGGCGACGACCACACGGCCAAGTCCTCGACGCTGTCCCACCAGTGCGAATACACCTTCATGGACGCCGCGATCCCGGTGCTCAACCCGGCCGGGGTGCAGGAGTTCCTCGATCTCGGGCTCTACGGTTGGGCGATGAGCCGCTATTCCGGCTGCTGGATCGGCTTCAAGACCATCGGCGAGACGGTCGACAGCTCGGCCTCGGTCGCCGTCGACCCGCACCGCATCGAGATCGTCCTGCCCGAGGACTTCGATATGCCCGCGGAGGGCTACAACATCCGCTGGCCGGACTCGCCGCTCGAGCAGGAGGAGCGCCTGCACCGCCACAAGATCTACGCGGCGATCGCCTTCGCCCGGGCCAACCGGCTCGACAAGGCGGTGATCGACGGCCCCAAGCGGCGCTTCGGTATCGTCACCGCCGGCAAATCCTACCTGGACGTCCGCCAGGCGCTCGCGGACCTCGGCATCGACGAGGCGCTGGCCGCCGAGCTCGGCCTCTCGGTCTACAAGGTCGCCATGGCCTGGCCGCTCGAGCGCGAGGGCATGCGGCAGTTCGCCGAGGGCCTGGAGGAGATCCTGGTGGTCGAGGAGAAGCGCGCGGTCATCGAGAACCAGCTCAAGGAGCAGCTCTACAACTGGCGCGCCGACGTGCGCCCCCGTGTCGTCGGCAAGTACGACGAGCACGGCGAGTGGGTCCTGCCCTCGACCAACGAGCTGACCCCGGCGCGCATCGCCCGGGTGATCGCCCAGCGCATCGCCCGCTTCCACACCAGCGAGGAGATCGAGCGCCGACTCAGGTTCCTGGCCGAGAAGGAGCGCGCCCTGTCGGGCGAGAAGGCGCCGCTGCAGCGCATCCCCTACTTCTGCTCGGGCTGCCCGCACAACTCCTCGACCCGGGTGCCCGAGGGCAGCCGGGCGCTGGCCGGCATCGGTTGCCACTACATGGTCCAGTGGATGGACCGCCAGACCATGACCTTCACACAGATGGGCGGCGAGGGCGTGCCCTGGATCGGCCAGGCGCCGTTCTCCAAGACCAAGCACGTCTTCGCCAACCTGGGCGACGGCACCTACTACCACTCGGGCATCCTGGCGGTGCGCGCCTGCGTGGCGGCCGGCGTCAACATCACCTTCAAGGTGCTCTACAACGACGCCGTGGCCATGACCGGCGGCCAACCGATGGACGGGCCCCTCGACCCGGCCGGCATCACGCGCCAGCTCTACGGCGAGGGCGTGCGCCGGATCTTCGCGGTGACCGACGAGCCGGAGAAGTACCCGATCGGCACCGAATGGGCGCCGGGCGCGAGCGTGCACCACCGCGACGAACTCGACCGACTCCAGCGCGAGCTGCGCGAGATCCCGGGCGTGACCGCGATCGTCTACGACCAGACCTGTGCCGCCGAGAAGCGCCGCCGGCGCAAGCGCGGCCTCTTCCCCGACCCGCCCCGGCGCGCCTTCATCAACGACATGGTCTGCGAGGGCTGCGGCGACTGCTCGGCGGCGTCGAACTGCGTCTCGGTGATCCCGCTGGAGACCGAGTACGGACGCAAGCGGGCGATCGACCAGTCGTCCTGCAACAAGGACTTCTCCTGCGTCAACGGCTTCTGCCCGAGCTTCGTCACCGTGCACGGCGGCAAGCCGCGCAAGCACCGCGCCTCGCCGGCCGAGGATGCCGGCTGGCCGACGCTTCCCGAGCCCTCGCTGCCCGGCCTCGACGTGCCCTACAACATCGTGGTGACCGGGGTCGGCGGCACCGGCGTCGTGACCATCGGCGCGCTGATCGGCATGGCCGCGCACATCGAGGGCAGGGGCTGCGCGGTGCTCGACATGGCGGGCCTGGCCCAGAAGGGCGGCGCCGTGGTCAGCCACGTGCGCGTCGCTGGCAAGCCCGAGGACATCTACGCCGTGCGCATCTCGGCCGGCGGCGCCAGGCTGGTGCTCGGCTGCGACCTGGTCGTCGCGGCCGGTTTCGAGGCACTGTCCAAGATCACGCCCGGCGAGACCCGCGCGGTCATCAATAGCCACGAGACCGTGACCGGCGACTTCGCCCTGAACCCGGACTACAGCTTCCCCGGCCGGCGCCTGCAGGAGGTGATCGCCGAGGCGGCGGGGCCGGGCCAGGCCGATTTTCTCGACGCCTCGCGCATCGCCACGGCGCTTCTGGGCGATTCCATCGCCACCAACCTGTTCATGCTGGGCTACGCCTGGCAGAAGGGTCTGGTCCCGGTCGGCGGCGCGGCGCTCGACCGGGCGATCGAGCTGAACGGTGTCGCGGTAGGGGCCAACCGGCAGGCCTTCCTTTGGGGCCGGCGCGCGGCGGTCGACCTGGCCCGGGTCGAGGAGGTCGTGCGGCCGGGGCGCGAGCCGGAGAGCCGCCACCTCTCGCAAGGCCTGGACGAGGCGATCGCGCGCCGCGCGGCCAGTCTCACGGACTATCAGGATGCCGCCTACGCAAGGCGCTACCAAGCGCTGGTCGAACGCGTCCGGGCGGCCGAGGCCGAGCGCACGCCGGGCAGCAGCGGCCTGGCCGAGACGGTGGCGCGCAACTACTTCAAGCTGCTGGCCTACAAGGACGAGTACGAGGTCGCGCGCCTCTTCGCGGCGCCCGAGTTCATGGACAAGCTGAAGGCCCAGTTCGAGGGCGAGATCAAGCTCAGCTTCCACCTGGCCCCGCCGCTGCTGGCACTGCGCGACCCGGAGACCGGACACCTGAAGAAGCGCGCCTACGGCTCCTGGCTCATGGCGGTCTTCAAGCTGCTGCCCCGGTTCAAGCGCCTGCGAGGCACGCCCTTCGACATCTTCGGCTACACGAGGGAGCGCAGGACGGAGCGCCGGCTGATCGCGGACTACGAGGCCCTGGTCGAGGAGCTGCTTTCGGGCTTGAGCCAGGAGAGCCACGGCCTCGCCGTGGAACTCGCCGCGGTCCCCGAAGCGATCCGCGGCTTCGGCCACGTCAAGGAGGCCAGCCTGAAGGCCGCCAAGGACCACGAGGCCCAGCTGCTCGACGCCTTCCGCAACCCGGCCGCCCTCCCCACCGCCGACGCGGCGGAGTGAACGAGCCCTATTCCTCCAGCCCCAGGGCGCGCTTGTAGAGGTCGAGGAGGTGCTCCTGCTCCTGGCGGTCGTTGGCCTCCATCTTCCGGAGCTTGATCACCTGGCGCATGATCTTGGTGTCGAAGCCGTTACCCTTGGCCTCGGCGAAGACCTCGCGGATATCGGCTGAGAGCGCCGCCTTCTCCTCCTCCAGGCGCTCGACCCGCTCGATGAAGGACTTCAAACGCTCCGCCGCGATGCCGCCGACGTCCGCCATGGCCGCCACCCCCTCTTCCGTGGTCCGATGAAAACGATTACCCCCGCCGAAGGCGGGCGCGCGAACCTAGCCGAGCCGGGCGGCCCGGCCAAGGGGATATACCAAAGGTCACTGATAATGACTCATTTCATGGGAGCGGATCGGGTCGCCCGGGTAGGCGCGGTGCGCAATGGGCGCCCGGGGGCGATGCGTGCATCGGGCAAGCGCCGCAACGCCCCCGGCGCCCCGATACGCCCCACCCGGAGGGCCGGGCGCTTTTGGCCGCCAGCAAGGCGCGCGCTGCTTGTTGTACCAGCACAACGGCGCAGCGCGCGCCTTGCTGGCGGCCAAAATCGCCTCGGTGAAATGCGGCGTTATCAGTGACCTTTGGTATCAGTCGAGTCCGAAGCGCGTGTGCGCCTCCTGGTAGGCCGCCTTCTGCTCCGCCGTCGCCTCGGTCTGGTACTTGGCCTTGTACTCGGCGTAGGGCATCCCGTAGACGATCTCTCGGGCTTGGTCGTAGTCCAGCTCGAGGCCGCGCTCCTCGGCCGCGGCCTTATACCACTTGGAGAGACAGTTGCGGCAGAAGCCGGACAGGGTCATGAGGTCGATGTTCTGCACCTCGGGGTGGGCCCGAAAGTGCTCGACCAGGCGGCGGAAGGCGGCGGCCTCCAGCTCGGTGCGGGTCTTCTCGTCGATATCCATCTCTGGCTCCCCGGCGTTGTTCTCTTTGCGTGACCTCCATATTGGTCAAGGCCGGCCGCTTGTCCAGGGGGCGGACGAAACGCCTTCGCGCGCTTCGCCGCCGCGATCGTAAGCGGACGCGCCACCCCCGCCTCGTCCCTCCCCCCTTGAACACACGGTCCTCGGTTCACGACCGCGAGGGGCTCACCGGCGGCGGTGGATCGCCAGGCGGTCGATGGCGTCCTTCTGCTCGGCGTCGAGCACGGCGTAGAAGCCCTCGAAGGCGGGACGCACCTCGCGCACCGCGTCGAGTCCCGCCTCCAGCAGCACCTCTAAGCGCGCCAGCTTGTCCGGGGCGGTCTCGGGCTTGCCGGCGGTCCTCAGCTCGCCGCAGGCCGAGTCGATGCGCCCGCTGCCGTTGTCGAGCGCGGTGGTCAGCTGGCTCCAGGCCCCGGTCTGCTCCGGCGTGAAGTCGACGAAGCTTTCGACGAAGGCGACGAGGTCGGCCAGGCGCTCGTCGCGCCGCTCGCTGCACAGCCGCATCAGTCTGTGGCCGCCGCCGTGGCCGTGGCCGTGGCGGCCGAAGTGACCCCCGGGGCCGTCACCCACGGCGGCGAAAGCGGGCCGCGGGGCCTCCCACTGCGGCACGGCCAGGGACAGACCGCCCACGAGGGCGAGGCCCGCGACCGCGGAAACGATAAGCGCTCTCTTGGTGTTCATGTCGGATCTCCTGCTGGTTCTTTGTTGCATCCTGTTGACCGTGATTCGCGGAAGCGCGCTCAGGCATCCCCGCCGGGCCTGCGCCCAACGACTGAGACAGCGAGCAGGCGCCCCGCCTTGCGGCGGTGCATCGCGATCGCCTCGAAGCCGGCCGCGGCCATGGCCTGGCGCGCGCGCTCGACCCGCGACAGGCCGCCGCTGGCCCGCGCCAGGTCGAAGCGGAGCGGGCGCTCGGCGGCCCGGATCGTCAGGACGAGGCGGCCGCCGGGCCTGAGCACGCGGCGCACCTCCCGCAGGTCGTGCACCGGGCTGGGCCAGAACTGGAAGCAGTTGACCGCATAGGCCTTGTCGAAGCTCCCGTCGGCGTAGGGGATCGCCGAAACGCCGCCGCACCCGACCTCGACCCGGCCCGCGCGGATCAGCCGCCGGCAGCGCCGGGCCGCTTGGCGCGCCATGACCTCTGAGTGGTCGAGCCCGGCCGCGAAGCCGTGTTCGAGGCGGTGCGCGACCTGCCTCAGCGTCCTGCCCGGGCCGTAGCCGATCTCGAGCACCCGGTCGCCGGCCTGCAGGTCCAGATGGTCGAGCGCCGCCCGGTTCATGGCGCCGTTCTTGAGCGCCATCACGTGCCCCACGAGCCAGCCGACCCGGCCCCGCGGCCGGCCGAACTGATGCAGCTCCGCGCTCCCTGGCGCCGGCATGCTCACCGCCTCCATGGCAAAGTCCGCATCGACAATACCATCGACGACGCGGCCCGTGCCGGCGTGATCACCACGCTGGACAACCGCTTGGTCGAGATGGCCGAACGCCTGACCGAGGGCATCGGCGAGAAGGACTTGTTAACTACGCCGAGGGTCCTGAAGCGCTTGCGAGAGAAGTCGGAAGACGCGTGAGACGGCCGCGGGCCGTCCTTCTCACTCGATCCCCACCAGCGTCTCCTCAATCAGGAAATCGACGACGGCCTTCAGGGCCTCCTTTTTGTCGGCGCCTTCCTCCAGGGCCTCCTCGAAGACCTCGACCTGGCGGTGAGCGCTGGTGCCGCGCTGCACGATCTCGCGCGCGTGCTTGAGCTCGTCCAGGCAATCGAGCGCCAGCGCGTCGACCCGCACCAGCTCGATGATCTCCTCCAGCAGGTCGTTGTAGGGCACGACCTTGCCGAGCCCGAAATCGACCAACCCCTCGTCGAAGCCGTAGCGCTGCGCGCGCCAGCGGTTTTCCTGGACCAGCATGTTCGTGTACTTGCGCCAGCGCTGATTGCCGCGCTTGAGGCGGTAGAGCATGCGCAGCAGGCAGACGTAGACCGCGGCGATCGCGAAGCCGTCCTCGGCCCGGGTGCAGACGTCGGCGATGCGCATCTCCAGGGTCGGGAAGCGCGCCGAGGGCCGTACGTCCCACCACAGCTTGCTGGCGTCCTCGACCAGACCCGCTCCGATCATGATGTCGAGATGCCGCTTGTACTCGCCCCAGGACTCGAAGGTCTCGGGCAGACCGGAGCGCGGCAGCTCGTCGAACACCGCCAGACGGTAAGACTTCAGCCCGGTCACCTCCCCGCGCCAGAAGGGCGAGGAGGTGGTCAGCGCCAGCAGGTGCGGCAGGAAGTAGGCGATCTGGCCCATCAGGTCGATGCGCAGCTCGTCGTCGTCCAGGCCGACGTGGACGTGCATGCCGCAGATCAGGAGCCGGCGCGCCACCGCCTGCATGTCGCGGGCCAGGACGTTGTAGCGCTCCTTGTCGGTGTGCTTCTGGGCGTCCCAGGCGGCGAAGGGATGGGTCGAGGCCGCGATCGGCGCCAGCCCGTATTCGCCGGCGACCTCGGCCACGGTCTTGCGCAGATGGCGGATCTCGGCGGCCGCCTCCTTGACGTTGGCGCACTTGCTGGTACCGATCTCGATCTGCGACTGCAGGAACTCGGGCATGACCCGGCCCTCGAGGCGCCGCTCGCACTCCGCCATGACCTCTTCGGGCGTATCGTTGACGAGATCGCAGGTCTTCCGGTCGACCAGGAGGTACTCCTCCTCGATGCCGATGGTGAAGCTGGGTTCGGTCATCCTCTACCCTCCGCCCCGAAGATCTGCCGGTCGCTCAGCACCTCGGCCAGCACCTTGGCGAGTAGGGCGGACCACTGGGCCGCGCCGTGGTGCGTGTCGATCAGGTCCTGGCGCACCTCGATCAGGGCGTTGGCGAGGCCGCGCGGGTCGGCGTGGGCTTGCAGCGTGTGGCCGTGGCCGCCCCGCCCGGAATAGGGCTGGTTGTCGCCCACGGTCAGGCCCTGGGCGCGCAGCCGCGCCATCAACGGCTGCGAAAGGCGCCCGTCCTCGTTCCACAGGATGCCGATCTCCCAGGGCCGCTCGAAGCCCTTCATCACCGGGGTAAAGCTGTGCATCGAGACGACCGCCGGCCCGGGGCCGCGTGCCCTCAGGGCGTCCAGCGTCCGTGCCACGGCCGCGTGGTAGGGCCGGTGGAAGCCGTCGATCCGCGCCGCCCGCGCCTCCGGCGTCAGATCCCGGTTGCCGGGGACCACCACGCCGTCGCCGATCTGCGGGATCAGGGTCGGGTCATCGATCTGGCGGTTGGGGTCGACAATCAGGCGCGAGAATCGGGAGAGCACCGCCGGCGCGTCGAGCCGACGCGCGAGGTCCCGGGTTACCTCGGCGATGCCGATGTCCCAGGCGATGTGCCGGGCCAGCCGGGCCTCGTCGAGCCCGAGCAAGCGGAAGGCGCGCGGCATGAAGTTCGTCGCGTGGTCGCAAAGCAGCAGCAGCGGCGCGTCGCCCGCTTCGTTCAGGATCTCGTAGGGCGCCGGCTCGTCGTCGGCGAGCAGCTGTAAGTCGGGGCGTTCAACGGGCATGGCGGCTTCGATCATTGCCCCGACTATAGCCGCTTCGCCTCGGTTGCAACAGGGCCCGGCGGGGCCTAATACTGCCGCATGAGCGAGGGAAACGACGCGTTCCGGCCGAACACGTTCTTTTGCATCGACGGCCATACCTGCGGCAACCCGGTTCGCCTGGTGGCCGGCGGCGGGCCGGCGCTCGAGGGCACCACCATGAGCGAGCGCCGCCAGGACTTCCTCGCGCGCTACGACTGGATCCGCACCGGGCTGATGTTCGAGCCGCGCGGCCACGACCTGATGTCCGGCGCGATCCTCTACCCGCCGACCCGCCCGGACTGTGACGTGGCCCTGCTCTACATAGAGACCAGCGGCTGCCTGCCCATGTGCGGCCACGGCACCATCGGCACGGTCACCTTCGCCCTGGAGCGCGGCCTGGTCCGGCCGCGCGAGGCCGATCTGCTCAGGCTCGACACCCCGGCCGGTCCGGTCGAGGCGCGCTTCCGCACGGCCGGGGGCCAGGTCGAGGCGGTCAGGATCACCAATGTCGGGGCCTACCTAGCGGCCGAGGGCGTCGAGGTCGAATGCCCCGAGCTGGGCCGCCTTTCGGTCGACATCGCCTATGGCGGCAATTTTTACGCCATTGTCGAGGCGCAGGCGAACTACCGGGACCTGGCCGAGCTCTCGGCCGGCGACCTGCTGCGCCTCTCGCCAGTCCTGCGCCGGCGCGTCAACGAGGCAGCCGAGGTCGTCCACCCGGAGGACCCGACGATCCGCGGCGTCAGCCACGTCCTGTGGACCGGCCGGCCGAGCGACGGCAGCGGCGCCCAGGCCCGCAACGCCGTCTTCTACGGAGACAAGGCGATCGACCGCAGCCCCTGCGGCACCGGCACCTCGGCGCGCATGGCGCAGCTGGCCGCGCGCGGCGAACTTTCGCCCGGCGACGAGTTCGTGCACGAGAGCATCATCGGCTCGCTGTTCCGCGGCCGGATCGAGGCCGAGACCCGGGTCGGCAACCACGAGGCCATCGTGCCCTCGATCGAGGGCTGGGCAAGGATCACCGGATTCAATACCATATTCATCGACGACCGGGACCCCTACGCCCACGGGTTCCAGGTCGTCTAATGGATCAGGCAACCCGACCGGAGATGTAAGTCGAGTATCGTTTCCACCGGCCTTGGGGGGCCGGCTCGATCGCGGAGGAACATGGAAGTGGAAGGCACACCGGCAAAGTCTCTGGAACGTATCCATTTCTTCGCGGACCTCGATTCGGAGGTGCGCCAGAAGCTCGAGACGCAGTGCCGCTGGCGGCGCGTCCACGCCGGCCAGCGGATCATCGACTTCGGCTCGGAGACGCGCGATGTCTTCTTCGTCGCCGAGGGGGCGGTCAGCGTGGTCAACTTCTCGCTCTCCGGCCGCGAGATCGCGTTTGCGTCGGTCGAGGCTGGCAACAGCTTCGGCGAGCTCGCCGCGATCGACGGCCAGCCGCGCTCGGCCAGCGTCGTGGCGGTCCAGGACTCGCTGATCGCCACGATGCCGTCCGGCACCTTCCTCAAGGTGCTGCAGGAGAGGGTCGAGGTGACCTTCAAGGTGCTCAAGCGCCTCAGCCACATTGTGCGTTCCGGCGACGTGCGGATCATGGAGCTCTCGACCCTGGCCGCCACCCAGCGGGTCTATGCCGAGCTGCTGCGCATGGCCCAGCCCGACGCCGCCGTGCCCAGTCTGTGGATCGTCCGTCCCCTGCCGCCGCTGCGCGAGATCGCTAGCCGGGTCAGCACGACGCGCGAGACCGCGGCACGGGCGCTCAGCCAGATCACAGCCGCCGGACTGGTCCGGCGCAAGGGCCGCAATCTCTATCTGATGGACCGGGCGAAGCTGGAGGAGTTCGTCAACGCCCTGCACTTCGCCGAAACCAGCCAAGCCGCCTAGGCGCGCCGACCCCGGCGCACAGGCTCGCCAACGAGAGGCGCCGCCCATGACCGAGGCCCCGGCCACGCTCGCAGCGCCACGGCGGCTCAGCGCCGGTTGGCTGCCGTGGCTGACCTGGGGCCTGGGCGCGGCCCTGTTCTGCTACGGCTTCTTCCAGCGCGTCGCGCCCAGCGTGATGATCGACCCGCTGATGCGCGACCTGGCCGTGGGCGGCGCCGTCTTGGGCAACCTCTCGGCCTTCTACTTCTACGCCTATGCCGGCCTGCAGATCCCGGTTGGACTGATGGTCGACCGCTGGGGGCCACGGCGCCTGCTGACCGGCGGGGCGCTGCTCTGCGGGCTGGGCAGCCTGCTGTTCGCCCTGGCCGAGGGGCTCCCCCTCGCCTATTTCGGGCGTCTTCTGATCGGGGCCGGGGCCGGCTTCGGCTTCGTCGCCACCCTCAAGCTGGCGACCGCGTGGTTTCCGCCCGAACGCTTCGCCCAGGTCTCGGGCCTGACGCTGATGCTGGGCATGCTGGGCGGGATCGGCGGCCAGGCACCGCTGGCCGCCCTGGTCGAGACCGCCGGTTGGCGCAGCGCCCTGGCCGGCGCGGCGGGCTTCGGGGTCCTGCTGGCGGCGGCGATCTGGCTGGTGGTGCGCGACCGGCCGCCCGAGACGCCGGCGCCGGTGGGCCCGGCGGGATCCACCGCGCCCTCCCTGCTCGCCGGCTTCTGGGCCGTGGCCAGGCGGCCGCAGAACTGGCTCGTGGCGCTCGCGGCGGCGGCCATGACCGCGCCGCTGCTGTCCTTCGCCGGGCTCTGGGGCGTGGCCTGGCTGATGCAGACCCGGGGCCTGGAGCGGCCCGAAGCGGCGGCAATGACGTCGCTGATGCTGATCGGCTGGGCGCTCGGCGGGCCCCTGATCGGCACGCTGTCCGACCGGCTCGGCCGGCGCAAGCTCTTCCTGCTCGCCGGCAGCGGCCTCGGCCTGGTCTGCTTGGCGGCGGTGCTCCACCTGCCGGACCTGCCGCTCGCCGTGCTCTCGAGCCTGTTCCTGGCCAACGGAATCGGGCTGGGCGCCATGGTGGTCGCCTTCGCCATGGCGCGCGAGGCCAACGCCATGGCCGTCGCCGGCGTCGCCTACGCCTTCGTCAACTGCGCCGTGACGGGGACGGGCGCGGTCTTCCAGCCGCTGATCGGCTGGCTGCTCGACCTCGGCTGGGACGGCGCGCTGGTCGAGGGCGCGCGGGTCTATTCGGCCGAAGCCTACCGATCGGCGCTCACCAGCCTGATTGTCTTCCTCGCCGTCGGCCTCGTCGCTGGCCTCGGCCTGCGCGAGACCCATCCCAAGGCGACGGGAGCCTCCACGAAATGACTTTCGACGATCCTCGCGTCCTGCTCCGCGCCCTGTTCGATGCCGCCCTGACGGCCGCCGACCCGTGCGAGACCCTGCCGCGCCACCTGCCGCCCCCGCCCACCGGCCGCACTGTCGTAGTCGGCGCGGGCAAGGCGGCGGCGGCCATGGCCAGGGCGGTCGAGGACAACTGGCCGGGGCCGCTGGAGGGCTTGGTCGTGACCCGCTACGGCCACGCGGTCGAGTGCCGGATGATCGAGGTGGTCGAGGCGGCCCATCCGGTGCCCGACGCCGCCGGGCGCCGCGCCGCCGAACGGATACTGGAACAGGCCCGGGGCCTTGCGCCGGAAGACCTGCTGCTTTGCCTGATCTCGGGCGGCGGCTCGGCGCTCTTAGCCCTGCCGGCGCCGGGGCTGAGCCTCGAGGACAAGCAGGCGGTCGCCCGCGCGCTGCTCGCCTGCGGCGCCGACATCGCCGAGATGAACTGCGTCCGCAAGCACCTTTCGGCGGTCAAGGGCGGACGCCTGGCCGCGGCCGCGGCGCCGGCACCCGTCGTCACCCTGGCGATTTCCGACGTGCCCGGCGACGGCCCGCCGGTGATCGCCTCCGGGCCCACGGTGCCCGACCCGACGACCTTCGCCGAGGCCCGCGCGATCCTGGAGAAATACGCCATAAAGCCGCCGCCCGCCGTGGCCCGGCACCTGGCAGCGGCCGCCGAGGAGACGCCCAAGCCGGGCGACCCGCGCCTGGCGGGGGCGGGCTTCCGGCTGATCGCCCGGCCCCAGGACGCCCTGGAGGCCGCGGCGCGCGCCGCAGAGGCCGCCGGCGTCGCGCCGGTCATCCTGGGCGATTCGATCGAGGGCGAGGCGCGCGAGGTCGCCAGAGTCATGGCCGGCATCGCGCGACAGGCGGCCAACCACAGCCAGCCGGCGCCACCACCCTGCGTGCTGCTGTCCGGCGGCGAGACCACGGTGACCCTGCGCGGCCAAGGCCGCGGCGGGCGCAACGCCGAGTTTATGCTGGCGCTGGCGCTCGCCCTCGACGGCCGGGCCGGCATCCACGCGATCGCCTGCGACACCGACGGCATCGACGGCAGCGAAGACAACGCCGGCGCGCTGATCGGCCCGGATACCCTGGCCCGCGCGGCGGCTCATGGCCTCGACGCCAAGGCGCGGCTCGCCGACAACGACGCCTACGGCCTGTTCGAAGCGCTAGGCGACCTGATCGTCACCGGTCCGACCCTGACCAACGTCAACGACTTTCGCGCCGTCCTGGTGCTGCCGCAAGGCGGTTGACGCGAAGGCGGCGCGGATCACAACAAAAGGAAGGGGCGCAAGGTCCCTTCCGCGGGATCAGAAGATCGCGCCTTTCACCATTCCCCGTCCGCGCGCTTGCGATAGACCGGCAGGCCGTCCAGCGGCGCGTAACTGGGCGCGTCGTCCGGAAGGCGCTCGTGTGACCCGATCACCAGATAGCCGCCGGCCCGCAGGCGGCGGTCCAGACGGCCCAGGACCGCGGCCTGCAGTCCTTCCTCGAAATAGGTGAAGACCAGGTTACGGCAGAGGATCAGGTCGAAGGGGCCGTCGGGCTGCTCTTCACGGATGTCCTGAAGCCGGAAGACGACGCCCTCCTTCAGCCCGGGCATGAGATGAAAGGCCCCGCCGTCGCGGTCGAAGGCGCGTTCGCGCCACCGGGACGGCAAGTCCTTCAAAGAGCCTTCGCCGTAGCAAGCGGCCTCCGCCCGCGCGATCATCGTCGACTCCACGTCCGTGCCCAGGATCGAGATTTCGATCCCCGGAAAGGCCGGCTGCACCTCTTCGCGCCAGAGAATGCGCAGGCTGTAGGCCTCCTCGCCCGAGGCGCAGCCGATAGACCAGCAGCGCACCAGGCGTTCGCCGCGGGCGGGCGCCTCGGCCGCCAGCGCGGGCAGGACCTCGCGGCCGAGCCGCTCGAACACGCCGCGGTCGCGCCAGAAGCGCGAGATCGGGATCCGGCAGAAGGTCTCGAGGCACTCCCACTCCCGCGGATCGGCGGCGAGGACGTCCCGATAGGCGTCGAGGTCGACCAGGCCGAGCGCACGCAGGCGCCGGCCGACCCGTTTGCACACGGTGCCTCGCACCTTGCGGTACCCCGGCCAGCGCAACCCCAGCCGCGGCAAGGCCCACTGCAAAAAGCCAACGCAGTCCCGATCGCGCACGGCACCCACCCCGACGGCAATTCTCGACGGCGACGACCCAACGCCGCACACCAGCATAGCGGAAAACGGGGGCTCCGGACGCTCGCCGCCGGGCGACGGGCCGGGCGGCAGCCTTCCCTTTCCGGCTGTAGCGGGTCACAATCGGCCCCCGGCCTGCCGGCCCGCGAGAGCGGCCGGTGGCCCGGCACCGGAGCCATAAGACCGGGAGGTCCCATGACCGACTCCTGCCTGTTCCTGTCGCTCGACGAGCTCGCGGCGCAGGTCCCCGACGGCGTCAGCCTGGCGCTGCCCAAGGACAGCGCCGGCGCGCCCATGGCCGCGGTCCGGGCGCTGGTGCGGCGCGGCGCGAAGGACCTGCACCTGATCAACGTGCCGACCAGCGGGCTGGCGACCGATATCCTGATCGGCGCCGGCGCGGCGCGGCTGGTTGAGACCTCGGGCGTGTCGCTCGGCGAGTTCGGCGGCGCGCCGCGCTTCAACGCCGCGGTCAAGGCGGGCGCGGTCAGGGTCAGGGACGCCACCTGCCCGGCGATCTATGCCGGCCTGCAGGCAGCCGAGAAAGGCCTGCCCTTCATGCCCCTGCGCGGCGTCATCGGCTCCGACGTCCTGGCCTTCCGCGACGACTGGAAGGTAATCGACAACCCCTTCGCGGAGGCGGCAGAGGATCCGCTCCTGCTGCTGCCCGCCATTCGGCCCGAAGTCGCCCTGTTCCACGCCCGGCGCGCCGACCGTCTGGGCAACGTGTGGATCGGCGTGCAGGGCGAGCTGGCGATCATGGCCCACGCCGCCGAACGCACCCTGGTCACCGTCGAAGAGGTCGTCGAAGGCGACCTGATGGCGCGCGAGGAGAGCGCGGCCGGGACGCTCCCCGAGGTCTACGTATCGGCCGTCGCCGAGGCGCCCCGGGGCGCCTGGCCTTCGGGCTTTCTCGACCTCTACCCCACCGACGAGGCCGAGCTCGCCGACTACGCGCGGCTGGCGCGCAGCGCCGAGGGCTTCGCCGCCTACCTCGAGCGCGGCTGCACCGCCCCCGCGCCCGCGGCCGGCCGCTAGGACGCGGCCAGGGCATTACGCTCTTGGACTGCCGCCCGGAAGAGCTGCTGATCGCCGCGATCGCCCGGCTGCTGCGCGGCTGCCGCAACATCGCCGTGGGCGTCTCCTCGCCGATCCCGGGCTCGGCCGCCCTCCTGGCCAGGGCCGAGAGCGAGACGCCGCTGCGCGTCGAGCTGCTGGAGAGCCTGGACGGCAACAGCTTCACCCGGGGCAGCGTCGAGCTGTTCGACCGCGCCGCCCAAGGCCGCATCGACGCCTTCTTTCTCGGCGGCGGACAGATCGACGGCGAGGCCAACATCAACCTGATCGGTACCGGCGACTACCCCAGGACCGCGGTGCGCTGGCCGGGGTCCTTCGGCTCGGCCTATCTCTACTTCCTGGTGCCGCGCGTGATCCTGTTCCGCGAGGAGCACAGCCGCCGCGTGCTGGTGCCGAAGGTCGACTTCGTCAGCGCGCCCGGCGCGAGCGCGCCCGAAGTCTACCGCCGCGGCGGCCCCACCGCCCTCGTCACCGGCAAGGCCCTGTTCCGCTTCGATGCGGACCGCCGCCGCTTCCGCCTGGAGAGCCTCCATCCCGGCCACGACTTGGCGGATGTCCTGGAGACCACCGGCTTCGACTTCGACCACGACCCCGCGCCCGCGACCACCACCGGTCCGGACGCCGCGACCCTCGAGATGATCCGCGGACCCGTGGCCCGCGAGATCGCCAAAGCCTACCCGAAGTTCGCCGCCCGCGTGTTCCCGAGCCCCGGCCCCGGATAGGCCGCGCTCCACTCATCCAATCCGGCCAATCGCCACGGCATTGAATGATGCCGGGAGTCTATGCAACTCTTGGTGTCGGGGGCCGCACGAAAGTCGGATGCTCATCGCGACCGTGTCCCCGGACGGCGGCCGGCCCGCAGTTTCGACCAAGAACACATCAACGCCATGGGAGGACAAACATGAACATCACCAAATCCGCGGCCATCGCCGGTGTCCTGGCGCTCGGCGTCGGTTTCTCCGCCGCCGCGCTGGCGGACTGCAGCCCGGAAAACTGGCACGGCTGCGAGGGCAAGCCCTGGGTCGTCGGCGACAAGATGGAAACGCCGCTCGGCGAGCGATGGTGGCCGCACCCGCTGTGGGGCGAGGGCGACCAGGCGGGCGCGACTAACTGGTACAAGAAGCCCGAGGTCGTCCAGCGTGCCGTCGCCGAGGCCGACCGGGGCAAGACCTACTCGCTCGGCCGTCCCTATGACGCCGACATGCCGCTGTTCGGCGCCCGCAGGTTCTCCCTGCGCATCCCGGGAACGCCGACGGGCGGGCCCTTCGGCGCCAACAAGGTCATCTGGCACGACGAGTTCCTGGCGACGGAGGTCGGCCAGGTCGGGACCCAGTTCGACGGCCTCGGCCACATCGGCGTGGAGATCAACGGTAGCGCCGACAAGGCCGAGATGCGCTTCTACAACGGCTTCTCCGGGGCCGAGATCGGCAGCGGCTACGGCTTGAAGAAGATCGGCGTCGAGCAGCTCCATCCGATCACCGCGCGCGGCGTGCTGATCGACGTCGCCGGCGCCAAGGGCGTGGCGATGCTCGATGCCGGCTATGAGATCACCAGGGCCGACGTCGAGGCGGCGCTGGCCAAGCAAGGCCTGGCCGGCTTCGCCTTCAAGGAGGGCGACGGCGTCTTCTTCCACACCGGCTGGGGCAAGCTGTGGAAGCAGGACAACGACAAATTCAACGGCGGCGAGCCCGGCATCGGCATGGAGGTCGCCAAGTGGCTGTCGGACGAGGTCAAGGCCGGTGTCGTCGGCGCCGATTCCTGGGCCGTCGAGGCCGTGCCCAACCCCGACGGGGCCTGCGCCTTCTGCGTCCACCAGCACCTGCTCGCCCGCCACGGCATCCTGCTGCAGGAGAACATGTACCTGGACGACCTGGTCGACGACGGCGTCAGTACCTTCATGTACGTCTACAGCCCGGCGCCGATCACCGGCGCGACGGGCTCCATGGGGGCGCCGGTCGCGATCGACTGAACCGGCGGCGATGCAAGCCACGACGCCAGAGCGAAAACGGGGACCTTTTCGCTGGCGCGAAAACGAGCCAGTCCCGGTTTCCGTCCGCTCGGCGCCCAGCCCGCTAGCCTGGGCCCAGCACCCAACCGCCGAGGGTCAGGACGCCGAAGGCGACCACGACGATGCCGAGCAGGTCGAGCAGCCAGCCGGCCTTGAGCATGTGCCGCATCTCGATTGCGCCGCTGCCGAAGATGACGGCGTTGGGCGGCGTGGCGACCGGCAGCATGAAGCCCAGCGTCGCGAAGAGTGCGACTGGCAGGGCGAGCAGGAAGGCGGGCTCGCCCATGGCCAGCGCCGTCGCGCCGGCGACCGGCAGGAACACGGCCGCCATCGCCGTGTTGCTGGCCAGCTCGCCCAGGAGAACGATCAGCGCGCCGACCGCCAGCAGCAGCAGGATCAGCGGCAGCGCCCCCAGCCCCGCGAGCCGCGCGCCGATCCAGTCGGCCAAGTCCGACTGGCCGATCGCCGCGGCCAACGCCAGGCCGCCGCCGAACAGGATCAGCACGTCCCAGCGGATCTCCGCCGCCTCGCGCCAGGTGAGCAGGAAGCGCCCGGCCTTGAGGTCGGCCGGCAGCAGGAACAGGAGCAGCGCCCCGGTCACGGCGATGCCGGCGTCCGAGAGGTGCAGCCAGGGCAGCGCGGTTGCCAGCAGCGGCCGGAAGATCCAGCAGGCCGCGACCAGCAGCATCACGCCCGCCGTCAGGCGTGCGCCCAGCGACATCGGCCCGGGCGCGGCTAGGCCCGCCGTCTCGAGTGTCCCCGGGTCCGGGACACGAAAGGCGACGCGCGTGAGCACGAACCAGGTCAGCGGCAAGAGCACCAGCACCAGCGGCAGGCCGATCAGCAGCCACCTCAGGAAGCTGATCTCGATGCCGTAGCTCTCGGCCATGAAGGCGGCGAAGAGCGCGTTGGGCGGGGTGCCGACGAGGGTGCCCATGCCGCCGATCGTGGCCGCATAGGCGATGCCGAGCAGCAGCGACGGCGCGACGCCCGCACCCTTTGTACCCTCGCCGCGCCCTCCTTCCTGGCGCGCGAAGGCCGCGATCAGCGACTGGCCGATCGGCAGCATGACCATGGCCGTCGCGGTGTTGCTGACCCAGAGGCTGAGGAAGGCGGTGACCGCCATGAGCCCGCCGATCACCCGCCGCGGGCTGGTGCCCGCCAGGCGCAGCACGGCGAGCGCCAGGCGCCGGTCGAGTTCCCAGACGTGCATCGCCCGGGCGAGCAGAAATCCGCCCAGGAACAGAAACACCAGCGGATGGGCGTAGGCCGGCGCGGTCGACTCGATGCCACGCAGGCCCAGTAGCGGAAACAGCACCAGCGGTACCAGCGCCGTGACCGCGAGCGGCAGCGCCTCGGTCATCCACCAGATGGCCATCAGCAGCCCGACCCCCGCCGTCCACCACCCCTGCAGCGACAACCCCTCGGGCACCGGACTCGCGAACAAGACCGCCGCCGCCAACGGCCCCGCGACGAGCCCAATCAAGCGGTGGCGCGGCAGGCTGGGCGGCCGTTGCTTCGTTCCGGTCATGGCCTATCCTAGTGCCGGATGAGCGTGTTTGGCGAGAAGTGGAGGACAGTGGAACGCGGCGGGCCAAAATCCCGTAGCCCGGGAAAAAATCTAGGGCGGGAACCGGCGCCTGTGGTAGATATGAAGGTCGGGTCCGCCGGGGAACGGACCACTTGGGATTGGGAGGATGGGTCCATGCACAAGACGAGAAGCGGCCTTTTGATGCTGCTCGCG
>CAMYKD010000031.1:0-30543 GCA_947258885.1 uncultured Kiloniellales bacterium
GACCACGCCGGGCAGGATGTCGCGGGTCACCTTGGCCCAGAAGCGCACCCGGCCGCGCGGCGAGACCACGAAGACCGCCTCGCCGTCGGCGATGCCGCGAACCTGGGCGTCGTCGGCGTGGATGTGCACGAGCGGCCGGGGCTGCAGCGCGACCAGCGAGGGGATGTTGTAGTGCTGCGAGCGGAAGGCCGACTGGGTGCGGGCGCCCGAGTTGAAGACCAGCGGATAGCGCTTGGCGCGCTCCGGGCTCGCCAGGGGCCCCTCGACCGGTTCGGTATAGACCGGCAGGGCGTCGTAGCCGTGGTCGCGCAGCCACTCGGAGGCGATCTCGAACTTGCCGCTCGGCGTCTCGAAGCCGGGCCGGCCGTCGGCGCGCAGGCCGCCGGTCTCGTACTTGCGGTAGCGCATCTCCGGCGGGGCGAAGGCCACGCCCTCGGGATGGGCCCGCAGGTCCGCGCGGGTGACGCCGCTGTTCTCCAGCGCCGTCTCGACCATGGCCGCTTCGCTCTGCGGCCAGAGGTGGCCGTAGCCGAGGCGCCTGGCCAGCTCGGCGAAGATCAGGTAGTCGCCGCGCGCCTCGCCGAGCGGCTCGATCACGCGCGCGCGCAGCTGGATATGCCCGTCGTAGATCATGTAGGACTCGGTCTCGAAGGGCGTCGCCGCCGGCAACACCAGATCGGCATAGGCCATGTCCGCCGTGGGGAAGCGGTTGACGACCGCCAGGAAGTCGAGCGCCGCCAGCGCCCGGCGCCACAGGTCGGGATCCGGCCAGGCGGTGATCACCGAGGCGCCGCTGACGATCAGCGAGCGCAGCGGATAAGGGTCGTCCTCCAGGATCGCCTTGGGCAGGCAGGCGGCGTGGGCCTCGTTGCGCGTCTGCCGGTAGAGCGGAAAGGCCTCGGCGCCGATCGGCTTGCGCCCGTTTTGCGGGGGCGGCTTCAGGTGGCGGTTGAGGCGCAGCCGGTTCGGCATCCGGAACAGCTTGCCGCCGGGCACGTCGAGGTGGCCGGCCAGCGCTTGCAGGGTCCAGGTGGCGCGGATCGCCTGCACGCCGCTGTTCGAGTACTCCAGCCCGGTGTACATCAGGAACGAGCAGCCGCGGGCCGCGGCGATGGCCCGGGCCAGGCCGCGGATCGTTTCGGCCGAAACCCCGGTGATCCGCTCGACCAGTTCGGGCGCGCAGTTCGTCGAAGCCGTGGCACCAGTTCTCGGCAAAGCGGCGGTCGGTGAGGTCCTCGGCGACCAGCACGTGAAGCGCGCCCAGCGCCAAGGCGCCGTCGGTCCCCGGGCGGACCCCGATCCACTCCGCGCCGATCGCCCGGGCGGTCTCGCTGCGCCGGGGGTCGATCACGACGACCCGGGCGCCCCGCTTCATGGCCCGTTTGAGCCGGCGCAGGTTGATCGGCGGCGAATCGGTCGCCGGGTTGGCGCCCCAGACCAGGATCAAATCCGCGTTGTCGAGGTCGTCGGCGAAGTTGCGGAGATGGTCGCCGAAGCAGGCGCGCGGCGCGATCATGCCGTGCGCGGCGTAGCAGAGCGAGCCGACGCCGGTCGTATTCGGCGAGCCGAAGGGAAACAGCACGGTATTGGCCGAGGATTCCGACGTGTCGCTGGGCGCGTAGAACTCGGTCAGGCCGAACTCGAAATTGCCCCGCCCGGTATAGATGCAGGCGGCCTCGGGGCCGTGCCGCGCCGCGGTCTCGCGCAGGGCGCCGACGAGCATTTCGTAGGCCTCGTCCCAGGTGATGCGCTCGAAACGGCCCGCGCCGCGCGGCCCAACGCGCCGCTGGGGATAAAGCAGGCGGTCGTCGGAATAGACGATCTCCGCCGCCCTTGCGCCGCGCGGGCAGACGATGCCGAGCGGATGATCGCGCAGCGGAGTCAGGCGCTCGATCCGGCCGTCTACTAGGTGCACGTCGACGCCGCAGCCGCCGGGGCAGATGCCACAGATGCTGGTGACGACCCGGCGCCGCACGCCGTGCGGGGCCGCTTCGCGCGCACTGGTCCGCTGCTCACTCTCGAGGGGTCTGTCCACTTCGCTTCACTTCGCTGCCGGTCCCCCGCGAGGGCCCGATCGTTTGCTTGCCCCCGGCCGGAGAGCCTCCCGCTATCGGCCCGCCGCCCTGGGGCGGACAGGGCCAGAAGCCGGGATTTTCTCAGGCTTTTCGGGACTCTACGGGCTTCGACCAAGGCCGACAACGAGGGAATGCGCTGTTTTCGAAGCGCATTGTCATAGATTGCGCCGTTTGGTGACTTAACGCTGTTATGTTTATTTTTATCAACATTCTGCGCCCATCGCACCGTCGGCCCCAGCCGTGCCCCCCGGCAAGTGCAGGTTAACCTTTCGACAGGCGGAAGACCCGGTCCTCGGGATTGCGCGGGATCACGATGTTGAGGAAGTGCGTGCAATTGCGGCGCAGAAAGCGCCCCTCCTTGCCCGTTCGGCTGTGCGCCAGGGTTCTCCGCTCGGCGACGCCCTTGGGGAGGTAACGGACGTGCCGGCCCGGCCGCGCCGCGGAGACCGTGGCATTCAGGGTCTTGTCCTGTTCCGCCCGGCGGCGCAGCGCCTGACCGTAGAAGCGGCGCATCAGGTCCGTCCGGTCGATGTACAGACAGCGGATGGCCCGGGCCGCCTCCGGATGCACGTCTTCCAGGACCTCGCGGTGGAACACGACGGCCGGCGCCTTGCCCTTCTGGTCGGCGTGGAAGAACTCGATGCAGTAGTCGTTGACGGGGCGGCGGTCTGGAGGGTGATCTTCAAGGCAATAGAGGAGCTCCGGCGGCTTTGTCCTGATCGTGTCCCGTGTAGTGGTGTAAGAGCGGAAGGCGCCTCAAGGTATCGGAAGTATCCGGCGCCATGCGACCGTAGGCCCAGCGCGGCGCTTATCTCACACGGTCGCCGGCCACACCGATCGATTTGCCAAGCAACTGACTTCGCGCAGAAAAACAATCAGAGCTTGACAGTCATACTAATATAGGTATATTCATATAATGAACAAAGAAGAGCGGCCGGTCATTTGGATAGGGTCCAGCCGAAAAGACCTCCGGTCCTTCCCCCGCCCGGTTATGCGGGAGATTGGCGTCGCGCTTTACGCCGCCCAGCGCGGCGAGATCCATCCCGCGGCTAAGCCGCTGAAGGGCTTCGGTGGCTGGTCGGTCCTCGAGATCGTCGCGCCCTATGACACCGACACCTACCGGGCCGTCTACACGGTGCGCTTTGCTGACGCAATCTATGTCCTCCATGCCTTCCAGAAGAAAGCCAGGAGGGGCATCGCAACGCCGAAGAAGGAGGCGGATCTGATCAAACGTCGGCTCAAGGAAGCCGAGCAACTGCACCGCGAAAGGCTGAATTGAAACATGGCGAAGAAGACGAAAATGGAATTTGAGGAAAGCACCGGCAATGTTTTTGCCGATCTGGGATTTCCCAATCCGGAGAAGGAGTTGCTGAAAGCCCATCTCACCCTGGAAATCTACAAGATCATCAAGGAACGCGGCCTCACGCAGGCGCAAGCGGGCAAGATCCTCGGCGTCAAGCAGCCGCACGTCTCCGCGCTGATGAACGCCCGAGCAGGGAGCTTCTCGGTCGAGAAACTGATGGATTTTCTCACCCGGCTGGATCGCGACGTCGAGATCATTGTTCGCCCGAAAAGCAAGGGTCCCGGCAAGGTCTCCGTTGTCCTGAGATAAACTGATACGCCTATCTCGTGCCACGACGCAGAGTTATCCCCTATGCTCTGAGACAGTGATCGCCGAACAAGCCGCAGCCGTTGATACTACAACGGACCGCGTCAGACCGTCTCCGGGACCATCTTGATGGCGCCGCAGGGGCATTCGGCGGCGCAGAGGCCGCAGCCCTTGCAGAAGTCGTAGTTGAACTCGAAGCGTTTGCCCGGCCCCAGCTTGATCACCGCGTTGTCGGGGCAGACGCCGTAGCAGTTGTCGCACTCGAAGCAGTTGCCGCAGGACAGGCAACGGCGCGCCTCGAACAGGGCATTGGTCTCGTCGAGGCCGCCGACGACCTCTTCGAAGGTGGTCTGGCGGCGCAGGCCGTCGAGCAACGGCTGCATGGTCTGGTCGGCGTCGGTGTAGTACCAGGCGTTGAGCAGCTCGAAGCCGGCGAGCTCGTGCTTGGGCGCCGTTTCGTAGCTTCCACCGCGCAGATAGGCGTCGATGTTGCGGGCCGCCTTCTTGCCGTGGCCGACCGCGACGGTGACCGTGCGCTCCGCAGGTACCATGTCGCCGCCGGCGAAGAGGCCGGCATGGCCGGTCATCATGTTGGCGTCGACCTCGACCACGCCGTCCTTGGCGATGGCCACGCCGGGGACCTTCTCCAGGAAGCTGGTATCGACGTTCTGGCCGAGCGCCAGGACCAGGGTGTCCGCCTCGATGGTCTCGAACTCGCCGGTCGGCTGCGGCCAGCCGGTCTCGTCGATCTCCATCTTCTCGACGGTGAAGGTGGTCTGGTCGATCTGCTTGATGGTCTGCAGCCAGTTGATCAGGATGCCTTCCTCCAGCGCCTCCTCGACCTCGAAGTCGTGCGCCGGCATCTGCTCGCGAGTCCGGCGATAGACGATCAGCGTTTCGTCGACGCCCAGCCGCTTGGCCGTGCGCGCGATGTCGAGGGCGGTGTTGCCGCCGCCGTAGACGACGACGCGGCGGCCCAGCTTCGGCGCTTCGCCCGTCTCCATGCCCCTGAGCACGCTGACCGCGTCGAGGATCTTGCCGGCCTCGCGGGCCGGAATGTCGACGCGCTTGGCGAGATGGGCGCCGACCGCCACGAATGCGGCGTCGAATTTGCCGCTCTTCATCAAGCCGGCCAAGTTCTCGACCTTGCTGTTCAGTTCGAAAGTGACACCGAGATCGGCGATGCGCGCGATCTCGCCGTCGAGGATGTCGCGCGGCAGCCGGTATTTGGGGATGCCGAAGCGCATCATGCCGCCGGCCATGGGTCCGGCCTCGCGGATCGTCACGTCGTGGCCCATGCGGCGCAGGTGATAGGCCGCGGAAAGCCCGCTCGGCCCGGCGCCGATCACCAGCACGCGCTTGCCCGTAGACGGCGCGCAGTCGACCTTCCAGCCCTGTTTCAGCGCCTCGTCGCCGAGGAAGCGCTCGACGGCGTGGATGCTGACCGCCTGATCGAGCTGACCCCGGTTGCAGGCGTCCTCGCAGGGGTGGTAGCAGACGCGGCCGTGCACCGCCGGCAGGGGGTTGTCCTGCATCAGCACGCGCCAGGCGCTCTCGTAGTCGCCTTCCTCGGCGTGGTACAGCCATGCTTGGATGTTCTCGCCGGCCGGACAGGCGTTGTTGCAGGGCGGCAGGCGGTCCAGGTAGAGCGGCCGCTCGGTGCGCCACGAGCCGGTACGGTTGGCGAGGCTGGTGCCGACGTCGAGGGTGATGGCAAAAGGCTTGTCCATCAGCCGCCTCCCGCGCCCAGTAGGTCGAACTTGCGAATGTTCCGGTCGGCGATCGCCTGGATGGCGGCCAGCGATTCGGTGTCGGGCGGCTCGCGAAACAGGTGGGCGAAGCGCCGCTGCGGGCGCAGGTAGGCCTCGACCGGCACCTTGCGGCGGATCGGCGTGATGTCGGTGACCGCACCGTGCTCGGCCTGGAACAGCGGAAACAGGCCGCTTTCCACCGCCAGGCGCGCCAGCTTGACGGTATCGCAGGGATTCGAGCCCCAGCCCAGCGGGCAGGGCACGTGGACGTGGAGGTAGCGGGCACCCGAGATCTCCATGGCCCTGGTCACCTTGGCCTCGAGGTCGTGGAGATCGGCGACGCTGGCGGTGGCGACATAGGGAATATCGTGGGCCATGGCGATCAGCGGCATGTTCTTGCCCTGGCCGAAGGTGTTGCCCGGGTGCGCGCCCACGGCCGGCGTGGTCGCGGTCCGCGCCGTCGCCGGGGTGCTGCCGGAGCGTTGCACCCCGGTGTTCATGTAGGCCTCGTTGTCGTAGCAGAGGTAGAGCACGTCGTCGTTGCGCTCGAACATGCCCGAAAGGCAGCCGAAGCCGATATCGACGGTGCCGCCGTCGCCGCCCTGGGCCAGAACGCGCACGTCCTTGCGGCCCTTGGCGCGCAGCGCCGCGGCGACGCCGGTGGCGACCGCGGGTGCGTTGCCGAACAGGGAATGCACCCAGGGGATCTGCCAGGAGGATTCCGGATAGGGCGTCGAGAACACCTCGAGGCAGCCCGTCGCGTTGACCGCGACCACCTTGTTGCTGGCGGCGCGCATGGCCGTGTCCATGGCATAGCGGGCACCCAGGGCCTCGCCGCAGCCCTGGCAGGCCCGGTGGCCCGAGGTCAGCGAGTTGCTGCGGTCGACGGTCGCCTGCACAGTGCGCGAGTCCGCGTCGAGCAGGCGGTTGCCGACCGTGAAGGTGCCGGTCTGGTAGAACTTGATGCGTTGGGTCATGCCTCGCCTCGTTGTCCTAATACCTTCGGTATCTAGCCCAGCTTGCCGCCGACCAGGCCCATGTCGCGCAGAATGTTCTCGGCGATCGGGCCGGAGCGGCGCTTCTCCCTGGCCCGCGCCAGCTCGCGGTCGACCACCGCCAGGTCGAGGTCCAGGAAGTGGGGGTCGTCGATCTCGTCGGCACCGGCCTGGGCGAACACGCGGTGCAGGGACTGCTTGGTGATCGGCCGGCCGCCGAGCCCGGCGATGACCGTGTAGACCGGCGTCCTCAGCCCGCGCAGCGCCATGCGCACGTTGCTGGCGACGATGCCGCCGAGCCCCAGGGCGAGATCCTTTTCGACCACGACGACCCGCTCGGCATCCGCCAGCGCAACGCGCAGCTGGGCAAGCGGAAAGGGGCGGAAGGACACCACCTTGATCGCGCCGATGGCGACGTCGTCGTCGCGCAGCTCGTCGACCACGTCCTTGATCGAACCGATCACCGAGCCCAGCGCGATGACCACGGTCTCGGCCCCTTCGGTGCGGTAAGGCTTGATCAGACCGCCGGCTTCGCGGCCGAACACGGTCTCGAACTCGGCCGCGAGCTCCGGGATCACGTCGATCGCCTGCAGTTGCTTGTGGTGCGCGAGGTACCGGACCTCCATGAAGGCCTCCGGGCCCACCATGGCGCCCATGGTGATCGGCTCCTCGGGGTCGAGCATCTGCACCGGCTCGAAGGCGGGCAGGTAGCGGTCGACCTGGTCCGGATCGGGCACGTCGACCCGCTCGTAGGCGTGGGTCAGGATGAAGCCGTCCTCGCAGACCATGACCGGCACGCTCAGCTCCTCGGCCAGCCGGAAGGCCTGGATGTGCAGGTCGACCGCCTCCTGGTTGGATTCCGCATGGAGCTGGATCCACCCCGCGTCGGCCATCGCCATACTGTCGGAGTGGTCGTTCCAGATGTTGATCGGGGCGCCGATCGCCCGGTTGCCGACGGTCATGACGATCGGCAGGCCCAGCCCGGCCGCGTTGTAGACCGCTTCCGCCATGAACAGCAGCCCCTGGCTGCTGGTCGCCGTGTAGGTGCGCGCCCCGGCCGCCGAGGCACCGATGCAGGCGCTCATCGCGGCGAACTCGGATTCCACGTTGATGTACTGGCAGTTGCCCAGATCGCCCGCGCGCGCCAGCTTGCTGAGTCCCTCGACGATGTGGGTCTGCGGCGTGATCGGGTAGGCGCAGATGACTTCCGGGCGGCACAGCGCGATCGCCTCGGCGACCGCTTGCGACCCTTCGACCTGTTTGAGCATGTGCGGTTTCTCTGCGGCTAGTTGGTTCTGATGGAATCGTAGGCGGCGGTCGCGGCGGCGGCATTCTTCTCGCCGATCTCGCCGGGGAACTTCTCGCGGATGGCCGCCTCGACCGAGGGCAGGTACACGCGCCTGGTCAGGGCCGCGAAGGCGCCCAGCAGGGCGGCGTTGGGCAGCGGCCGTCCGACGAACTTGAGCGCCAGTTCCGTGGCGGGCACCGTGCAGATGTGGTGGGGCGGAAAGCGGGTGACGTAATCGCCCAGGCCGAGGTCCGAGTAGCGGCGGGTCGTGTTGACGATCAGGTAGCCGCGGGTATCGAGGCCGTGGAACAACTCGACTTGGTGGAGCAGGGTGGTGTCCTGGACGATCAGGGCGTCCGGGTTCATCACCGGCTCGCGCAGCCTGATCTCCTTGTCGTCGATGCGGCAGAAGGCCATGACCGGCGCGCCCATCCGCTCCGAGCCGAAGCTGGGGAAGGCCTGCGAGTACATGTCTTCCTGGAAGGCGGCGACGGAGAGCATCTCGGCGCTCGAAACCACGCCCTGGCCGCCCCTGCCGTGTATGCGAATCTGAAACATCCCGCTCTGACGCCTTTTGCCTCGCACAAACCCCCGCAGCCATCCCCTACCGGATGCTGCCCGGAGGATGCCGCCTTGTCCACCGCTCGGCACCGATTCTTTCGAGATTGCCAGACAGCCGAACGATGGAGGGGCATGTTGTTCTTGTCCCGAGTTTCCGACTTTTGAGCCCCACCAACCATGACCTATGTCAATTCTCGCTGCGGCTTTGCCCTTCAAGGGCACATCGGGCCGGCGCCGCCGGCCTTGGCGTGAGGCTCCATGTGTCGCTTGACATCCTCGACGGTCGCTCGGTAAGTCATGCCGCGCCCGTCGCGCGCCAGGCTGTTTGGCGCCCACCCTTGGCAATCGTTCGTCGAAGACCCGTGAAGAACCTGTTTTCCGGACTGCTGCTGGCCGTATTGAGCCTGCTCCTCTTCGCCGCCGCGGCCGAGGTCTACGTCAGGGCCACGGAGGGCGACGGCGAGAACTTCGACATCGAGATGTGGCGCTATGCCGGCGATCTGAAACGGGTCAGCGGGATTCCCGGCATGGGGCACGAGCACGTGCCCGGCCGCTCGGGGGTCTATATGGGCGTGCCGGTCGCGATCAACGCGCATGGCTGGCGGGACAAGGACTATCCTCTGGTCAAGCCCGAGGGCGCGGTTCGCATCATGATGCTGGGCGATTCGGTGACTTTCGGATGGGGCGCGCCGCCGGAGGGCATCACCGCCAATCTGCTCGAAGATATGCTCAACCAAGGCGGCGGCCGGCTCTACGAAGTGTTGAACACCGGCATCGGCAACACCAATACGGCCATGCAAAGCGCCTATTTCCTCAACGAGGGCTACCGCTTCAAGCCGGACGTCGTGGTACTCAACTACTTCGTCAACGATGCCGAACCGACTCCCGCCCGCAAGGAGAACGTCTTCGTCGAGCATTTCTACGCCGCCGTCTTTCTGGCCGGACGGCTGGATGTCTTCATGCGCACCTACTTCGGACGCGGCGACTGGCGCAGCTATTACCAGAACCTGTACCACGACGATCAACCCGGCTGGCAGGCTGCCAAGGAGGCCTTGCGGCAGCTGGCCGCCTTCTGCCGCACCGAAGGTATTCGGCTGATGGTGGTCAATTATCCGGAGCTGCACGAGCTCTCGCCCTATCCCTTCCAGGCGGCGAGCGACTTGGTGGCGGCCGAGGTCGAGGCCAACGGGCTTCCCTTCGTCGACCTCCTGCCCGCCGTGGCCGGAGAGGAGCCGCGCTCGCTCTGGGTCACCGCGACCGACGCCCACCCGAACGGCAAGGCCGCGGCCAGATTCGCCGCCCGCATCAAGCAGGCCCTGGCCGAAAGTTTCCCGCAGGCCTTCTAGGCTGGCGGACGGCCGCCCAGGCGGTCCGCGGCCTGATTGACAGAGCGCCCCTTCCTCTTTATGCAGCGTGTTGCGTCGGCCCTGGTGCAGAATCGGGATCGGCCCCCTATATGGTGGGCAGGCGAATGGCAGATCAGAGCAGAATGACGCACGAGTCCTTCGAACGCGAGGAACATGTCAAGGGCTCGTCCGACCGCGCGTTCGGGCTCACCTTTGCCGTTGTCTTCGCCGTCCTGGCCGGCATTTCGGCATGGCGCGGCGGGCCCAGCTGGCCGTATACCCTGAGCGTGTCCGCGATCTTCGCTTTGGCCGCCCTTGCGGTGCCTGGTCTTCTGGCTCCGCTCAATCGCGTGTGGCTGAAATTCGGCCTACTTCTGCACAAGGTCACGACGCCCCTGATCCTCGGGTTTATGTTCTACCTGGTGGTTACGCCGACGGCGCTGATCCTGCGCCTGTTCGGCAAGGATCTGCTGCACCTGAACGGCGACAAGGAGGCCGCGAGCTACTGGATCGAGCGCCAGCCGCCGGGCCCCGACCCCGAGTCCATGCCAAACCAGTTCTGAGATCCTTCAACGGCAAAAAGGAAAAGACGTGGTCGCTCTTGTTCGAGAACTCTGGTCCTTCATGCGGGTGCGCAAGAAGTACTGGATGCTGCCGATCCTCGTCATGATGATGCTGTTCGGCGGGCTGATCGTGCTCACCCAGGGTTCGGCCATCGCGCCTTTCATCTACACGATCTTCTGAAGGGCGCAGGAGCGGGGACCGCATGCGCATCCTGGGTATCTCAGCCTTTTACCACGACAGCGCCGCCGCCCTGGTGGACGACGGCCGGATTGTCGCTGCCGCGCAGGAAGAACGCTTCACGCGCAAGAAGCATGATTCCGGGTTCCCGCGGCAGGCGATCGCCGGCTGTCTGAGCCAAGGTGGGATCACGATGGATCAGGTCGACTACGTCGCCTTCTACGACAAGCCGTTCCTGAAGTTCGAGCGCCTGCTGGAAACCTACCTCGCCTTCGCGCCCCGCGGCTTTACGTCTTTCGCCAGGGCGATCCCGGTTTGGTTGAAGGAAAAGCTGTTTCAAAAGCAGCTCTTGCGCGACGAGCTGCGCCGCAACGACCCGGATTTCGATTGGGAGAAACGCCTGCTTTTCGGCGAACACCACCAGAGCCACGCGGCCAGCGCCTTCTATCCCTCGCCCTTCGAGGAGGCGGCGATCCTGACCATGGACGGCGTGGGCGAGTGGGCCACGACCTCGCTCGCGCTCGGCCGCGGCGACGACCTCGAGATCATCCGCGAGATCCACTTTCCGCACTCCCTGGGGCTGCTCTACTCCGCCTTCACCTACTACACCGGGTTCAAGGTCAACTCCGGCGAATACAAGGTCATGGGTCTCGCCCCCTATGGCGAGCCGAAATACGCCAAGACCATCTTCGAGCACCTGATCGAGGTGAAGCCCGATGGCAGCTTCCGGCTCAACATGGACTACTTCGACTACTGCACCGGGCTGCGCATGACCAACGGGCGGTTCGACAAGCTGTTCGGTGGACCGCCGCGCGGATCCGAGGAGCTGCTCACGCAGCGCGAGATGGACTTGGCCGCTTCGATCCAGGCGGTCCTGGAAGAGGTCGTGCTGCGCCTGGGCAGGAACATCGCGACCCAGACCGGCCAGCAGAACCTCTGCCTGGCGGGCGGCGTGGCGCTCAACTGCGTGGCCAACGGCAAGCTGCTGCGCGACGGCTGCTTCGAACGGGTCTGGATTCAGCCGGCGGCGGGCGACGCGGGCGGCGCGCTCGGCGCGGCGCTGACCGCCTATCACGGCTATAATCGCCAGCCGCGCAAGTTGAACAACGCCGCGGACGCCATGCGGGGCAGCTACCTCGGGCCGAGCTTCGAGCAGGAGGAGATCGAACGGCGTCTGACCGTCGCCGGCGCCCAATTCGTCGTCCTGGAAGAGGCCGAGATGGTTCGCCGGACAGCGGAGTCCCTGGCCGCGGAGCACGGGGTCGGTTGGTTCCAGGGCCGCATGGAGTTTGGCCCGCGGGCGCTCGGCAACCGGTCCATCCTGGGCGATCCGCGCTCACCGCGGATGCAGAAAATGCTCAATCTCAAGGTCAAGTACCGCGAATCCTTCCGCCCCTTCGCCCCCTCGGTGCTGCGCGAGGACGTCGCCGAGTGGTTCGAGCTGGACGAGGACAGCCCCTATATGCTCCTGGTGGCCGATGTCGGCGAAGCGCACCGTCGGGCCATGAGTCCGAAGGAGCAGGCGCTGTTCGGAATCGACAAGCTGAACGTGCCGCGCTCCGACATTCCGGCGGTGACCCACGTCGACTACTCGGCCCGGGTCCAGACCGTGCACCCGGAGACCAATCCGCGCTATCACGCGGTGATATCCGAGTTCAAGCGCCTGACCGGATGCCCGATCCTGGTCAACACGAGCTTCAACGTGCGCGGCGAGCCGATCGTCTGCACGCCCGAGGACGCCTTCCACTGCTTCATGGGCACCGAGATCGAAACGCTGGTGGTGGGCAACTGCTTTCTCTCCAAGGCCGACCAGGATCCGGCCCTCAAGGTCGACTACAAGGACGCCTTCGAGCTGGACTAGGAGGCTGGGATCCTGCGCGTGGCCGACGCCTCAATCATGCCGCGGGATGCCGAGGCGATCTGCGCCGGGCGGCGGCAATGGTGATCTACGGCCTTTACGGCTTTACGCACGGCTGGGGCCGCGTGCTCACCGTGATGAGCTCGGAGGGCGCCGCCGCGGCCGCGCGCCATATCGTCGCCGGCGAGGACGTCGAGACCAAGACCGCCGACGGCGGGCTCTCGCAGTACTTCGAGAAGCGCCGGGGGGCGCTCGCCGCGCTGGTCGAGGCCAACGGGATCGTCGTGCTGAACAAGGCGGAGTGGGACGCCAGGAAGCGCGATCTCGGCGATGGCATCTGGTGAGGGGCCGCGCGCCTCGAGGGTCATCTTCGGGACTACCGTTCCCGCCTCCGAACCACTAGAGTGCTTGCAGATGCCGGCCGGTGGGTCGGACTACGGTCCGTGCGGTCGACGGGGTCTTGGGAAGAGGGGCGTGATGCAGAAATCGCTTTTGATCGATCCGGGCAAATGCACCAGCTGTCTGCAGTGCGAACTGGCCTGCTCCTTCGAGCACGAGGGGGCCTTCAATCCCGCGAAATCGCGGATCAAGATCTTCGAGTTCGGGCACGGCGCGCGCGCCATTCCCTATACCTGCACCCAATGCGCCGAGGCCTGGTGCATGCAGGTCTGTCCGGTGGAGGCCATCACCAAGAACCTGGCCACCGGCGCCATGGAGGTGAACGACCAGGTCTGTGTCGGCTGCAAGGTCTGCACGATCGCCTGTCCCTTCGGCACGATCAACTACAACCGGGACACCGGCAAGGTCGTCAAATGCGACCTCTGCGGCGGCGATCCGAAATGCGCGGAGGCCTGTCCCACGGGGGCGATCGCCTATGTGGACTCCGACTGGACGGGCTACGAGCGCATGATGGCATGGGCCCAAACGGGGCAGGCCCCGGCCGCATGACGGCGTCCGGCGGGAACAGTCCGGCGGGAACATGAACGGGAATTCGTACGATGACGTGGCAAGGCAAGGTTCTGCGGGTCGACCTGAGCGCGGGAACCCATGACATCGAGCCCTTGAACAGGGAGTGGGCCGACCTCTACCTCGGCGAGCGCGGGCTCGCCACGAAATACCTGTGGGAGAACATGGACCCGAAGGCCGATCCCATGGGACCGGAAAACGTGCTGATCTTCGCCACCGGGCCGCTCACCGGCACCATGTCCTCGACCAGCGGGCGCTATGCCGTGGTCACCAAGGGGCCGCTCACCGGCGCGATCGCCTGCTCCAATTCGGGCGGCAAGTTCGGCGCCGATCTGAAGTACGCGGGCTACGACCTGCTGATCGTCGAGGGCCGTGCGCCCAAGCCGGTCTATCTCCACATCGTGGACGAGTCCGTGGAGATCCTGCCGGCCGACGACATCTGGGGCACCACGGTCTGGAACACCGAGGCGTGGATCAAGGCGCGCCATCAGAACCCGCGGCTCAAGGTCGCCTCGATCGGCGAGGCGGGCGAGAAGGGCGTGCTCTACGCCTGCGTCGTCAACGACCTGCACCGGGCGGCCGGGCGCTCGGGCGTCGGCGCGGTCATGGGCTCCAAGAACCTCAAGGCCGTGGCCTGCCACGGCACCCGGGGCGTCCGGGTCGAGGACCCGAAGCGCTTCATGGCCGCGGTCAAGGCGACCCACAAGCTCTTGGCCGAGAGCGAGGGCCGCCAGGACCTGACCGAGAACGGCACCGACTCCATGATCGACATGATGCAGGAGTTCGGCGGCCTGCCGACGCGAAATTTCCAGGAGGTTCAGTTCGAGGGCACCGACAAGCTCAACCCGGCGGCCATGAAGGCAACCAAGCCCAACGGCCACCGCAATCTGGTGACCAACAAGGCCTGCTTCGGCTGCACCATCGCCTGCGGGCGCATCGCGCACATCGACAAGGATCACTTCACCATCGTCAACCGGCCGGAGTACCGCCTCGCCTCGGGCGGGCTGGAGTACGAGACCGCCTATGCCTTCGGACCGGTGGTCGGCATCGACGACATCGACGCGCTCACCTTCGCCAGCTATCTGATGAACGAGCACGGCATGGACCCGATCTCCTTCGGCGGGACCCTGGCCGCCGCCATGGAGCTCTTCGAGATGGGCGTGCTGACCGAGAAGGACACCGACGGCGTGCCGCTGAACTTCGGCAACGCCGAGGCGCTCACCGTGATGGCCGAGAAGACGGGCAAGGGCGAAGGCTTCGGCCAGGTGCTCGGCCTCGGCTCGAAGCGCATGTGCGAGAAGTACGGCCACCCGGAGCTCTTCATGGGCGTCAAGGGCCAGGAGTTCGCCGGTTACGATTCCCGCGCGCTGCAGGGCATGGGGCTCGGCTACGCGACCGGCAACCGCGGCGCCTGCCACCTCAAGCACGACACCTTCGCCGAGGACATGGAGGACCAGACCGGCCAGGGCAAGGCCAAGCCCTGCAAGGAGTCCCAGGACCGCACGGCGATGATCGACTCGACCGGCCTCTGCCTCTTCACCACGGCCGCCTGGGGCGTCGAGGAGTTTTGCCAGCAGATCGACGCCGCCTGCGCGGGCGACTGGACCCCCGAGCGGCTGATCGAGATCGGCGAGCGCGTCTGGAACCTGGAGCGCCAGTTCAACCTGGCCGCGGGATTGACCGCCGCCGACGACAACCTGCCCAAGCGCCTGCTCGAGATCCCGGCGCCGTCGGGGACGGCCAAGGGCAAGGTGAACGAGCTGGCCAAGATGCTGCCCGAATACTATGCCGAGCGAGGCTGGACGGCCGAGGGCGTGCCGACCAACGAGACGCTGTCGAGGCTGGGGCTCTAGGGCCGGGCGACCAGGGAGGAGTCAGGATCATGAACTACGTCGTCGTTGGTGCCGGACCGGCCGGGGTGATCGCCGCCGAGACGCTGCGCCAGGCCGATCCGTCGGGCAGCGTCACGCTGATCGGCGATGAGCCCGAGCCGCCCTATTCGCGCATGGCGATCCCCTATCTCCTGGCCGAGGAGATCGGCGAGGAGGGGACCCATCTCCGGCGCGCGCGGGGGTACTACGAGGAGCTGGGCATCGAAGTCCGCAACGCGCGGGTTTCGAATGTCTCGCCGAACGACGGGACGCTCGGCCTCGAGGACGGCGGCACGGTCGGCTTCGACAAGCTGCTGATCGCGACCGGCTCCCGGGCCGTGCGGCCGCCGGTACCGGGCGTGGACCTTCCCGGCATCGAGAACTGCTGGACGCTCGCCGATGCCCGCAGGATCGCGGAGCACACCAAGCCGGAGAGCCGCGTGGTGCTGCTGGGCGCCGGCTTCATCGGCTGTATCGTCCTGGAGGCGCTGGCCGCGCGGAAGGTCAAGCTCACCGTGATCGAGATGGCCGACCGCATGGTGCCGCGCATGATGGACCATACCGGCGGCGACATGATCAAGCGCTGGTGCCGGAACCAGGGCGTCGAGGTGCTGACCTCGACCCAGGTGACCGGGATCGAGGCCGCCGGCGGCGGCCTGCGGCTTGCGCTCGACGCCGGCGGCCCGATGGAGGCCGATTTCGTGGTCTGCGCCACCGGCGTACAGCCGAACATCGGGTTTCTGGAGGGCAGCGGCTTGGAGACCGAGGCCGGCGTCCTGGTCGATCGGCACCTGCAGTCCAGCCAACCGGGCATCTACGCCGCCGGCGACGTCGCCCAGGGCCCGGATTTCTCCACGGGCCGGCAGGAGATCCATGCGATCCAGCCGACGGCCGTCGAGCAGGGTCGGATCGCCGCGCTCAACATGGCGGGCCGGGAGACCGGGTACCGCGGCAGCCTATCGATGAACGTGCTCAACACGCTCGGCCTGGTCTCCAGCTCTTTCGGGTTGTGGATGGGGGTCGACGGCGGCGATCAAGTCGAGGCGGTCGACAACGAGCGGTTCCGATACCTCAGGCTGGCCTTCGAGGAGGATGTCGTGGTCGGCGCGCTCGCCCTGGGTCTGACCCAGCACGTCGGCGTCATCCGCGGCCTGGTCCAGAGCCGGGTGCGGCTGGGCCGGTGGAAGGACCAACTGATGCGCGATCCCCACCAAGTCATGGAGGCCTACCTGGCCTGCACCCAAAACACCGCCGTCGGCGCCGGGTGAGGGGAGCCGGAAGCATGAAGGTCACGGTGAAGACCGCCGGAAACCTGGGCAAATACCTGCCGCCGGGCAGCGCCGGAAACGTTGCGGCCCTGGACGTCTCAGAAGGAGCTACTCCGGCCGATATCGTCAGGGGGCTCGGCATGCCCGAGGACGGCAGCTACCTCGTTGTGCTCAACGGCACGGCGGTCCCGAAGGCGGAACGCGCGACCCGCAGGCTTTCGGACGACGACAGCCTGGCGATCATGCCGCCGCTCAAGGGCGGCTGATCTCGCCAAAACCGGTCGGCTCCAGCAGAATTCCAAAGTCGCCGATATCAGTTCGAACTATTGGCCAGGGCCCGGCGAACGGCTCTCGCAAGATCGGACATGCGAAACGGCTTCTGCAGCAGCTGGACGCCATCGTCGAGCCGGCCATGATGGACGATGGAGTTCTCCGTGTATCCCGACATGAACAGGATCGCCGTGCCTGGAAGGCGTCGCTGGACTTCCTCCGCCAAGACCCGCCCGTTCATCCCGTTGGGAAGCACCACATCGGTCAGAAGAAGGTTGGCGCAGGGCAGTTCGTCGAGCAGGGCCAAGGCGGCCTTGCCGTTGCCGGCCTCGTGAATATCGTAACCGAGGTCGCGGAGCAGGGATACGACCAGGGTCCGAACCTCGACATCGTCCTCCACGACAAGCACCGTTTCGCCGCGCGCAAGTGGTATGTCGCTTTGGGTTTCTGGCCTGCCGCTCTCCTGTTCGGCGGTCTTGACACGGGGCAGGTAGAGCTTGACGGACGTGCCCTCGCCGACCTCGCTGTAGATCGAAAGATGACCGCCCGACTGCTTGACGAACCCGAACACCATGCTGAGGCCGAGTCCGCTGCCCCTGCCGACGTCCTTGGTGGTGAAAAAGGGCTCGAGGGCGCGGGCGCGCTCTTCGGAGGCCATGCCAATGCCGGTGTCGGTCACGGCAATCAGGACGTATTGGCCGGGTGCCACGTCCTCCTGGGTCGTCGCATAGTCGTCGTTGAGCCGTGCGTTGGACGTTTCGATCGTGAGCTTGCCGCCCTCCGGCATGGCGTCGCGGGCGTTGATGGCAAGGTTGAGCAAGGCGTTCTCCAATTGGGCCGGGTCGGCGCTGGTGGTCCACAAGCCGCTGTCGCTGACCACTTCGATCTCGATCGTTTCCCCCAGCGTGCGCCGCATCATCTCGGTCATCCCCGATACGAGGCGGCCGGCATTGATATCTTCCGGTCGCAGCGCTTGCTTCCGGGAGAAGGCGAGCAGCCTGTGTGTTAGCGTCGCACCGCGCTCGGCCGCGCCCAGCGCTTTCTCGACAAAATGGCGGGACCCGTCGTCCCGTGTGAGCTGCTCCGCGACGAGTTCCAGATTGCCCGCAACGACGGCCAGGAGATTGTTGAAGTCGTGGGCGACGCCGCCGGTAAGCTGCCCGATGGCCTCCATCTTTTGTGCATGGCGGAGCTGCGCCTCGGTCGCCTTGCGTTCGGTGACGTCCTCGATCGCGATGAAGACGCGCGACCAATCGTGACGGTACTTGGGGGGAATGGTGACTCGCCGGCGGGTGATCATCTCGGTGTCGTCCAGCCTGGTGTCGCGTGCTTCGACATCGCAGCTCGTCTTCCCCGCGGCAAAGGCAGCCAGCATGTCGACGAAGCACTCCAGCTGTTCGGGTGCGACCAGCGCGGCCTTGCTCGATTCGCCGAGCGCTTCCTTGCTCGGCGCGCGATAGATATCGAGAATCTCGCGACTGATATCGACGGTCGTCGGCAGATCATAGGCCTTTGCCAGCTGATCCGGGTGACGGGCAAAGTAGTCGTGCCAGTCCACGACCCCCTGCGCGGCGAGGTCGTCGATCATCTGTTTGGTGGGCGACCAGTCCTCCTCCCAGATCGCGACGGGGCAATCCTCGAAGATTTCCCGGTAGCGTACCTCGTTGGCCCGCAGGGTCTCCTCGGCCAGCTTGCGCTCGGTGATGTCCTGAATGACCGCGACATAGACCGGCGGCGTCTCGGTTCGGGACAGCTGCAGATGAACTTCCACGTCATAGGTCGACCCGTCCTTGCGCCGGTGAAGGGTACTGAACGCGATTTGGTTGCGCAGGCCTTCGCGCAGGGGCGCGATGAGTTCGAAAAACGTTTCTCTGGTGAATTCCGGTTTGAGATCGAGCGGCGTCAGCCGGCGGAGTTCCTCCAGGGCGTATCCGAGATTCTCCCGGGCGCCCCGATTCACCTCCAGGAAATGAAACGTCTCGCTATCGAAAACATAAACCTCGTTAATCGAATCCTCGACGATGCGCCCGAGTCGTGTGCTGAGTTCCTCGACCTTCGTCCACTCGGTGACATCCTGTAGGGCGCCGAAGTTGCCGACGACGTTCCCGGTCGCGTCGTACATCGGCTCGCCGATCTCGAGGACCGTGCGCAGCTCGCCGTTCGGCCGGACAATCCGATAGCGCATTTCGTATGGCTCGCTGAAATGGTCCAGCGAGCCGTATACCTCGGCGAGCCTTTCGCGGTCGTCCGGGTGGACGAAGGCGAGGAAATCCGCGTCCGAAACCTCGAGCGCCGCCACCGGACGCCCCATGATCTCGGCCAGCTCGGCGGACGGCACCAGCTTCTTCCGGTCGAGGCGCCACTCCCAATGGGCGAGCTTCACCAGGCGCTGCGCCTGTGCGAGCCGTGCCTGGCTCTCGCGCAGCGCTTCCTCGGTCCGCTTGCCGGTTGCGAGGAAGGTCCCCAGGAGCGCCATGCCGGCGAACGCGAGGGCCGAGACCGAAAGCGCGAAGAGCTCGGCCGTCATATCGGGCGGGTGGGTCATGTCCTCGAAGAGGAAGCGGTAGAAGCCGATCGAACGCTTGCCGGCCATGAGGACCATGGCGGCGGCAATGGCGACCCAGGCAGCCCGCCAGCCGGTGGTCTTGATCAAGCGAAACGCCAAAGCCGCGGCGGCGAGCTGAAGAATCAGGGATGTCGCGAGAACAAAACCGGCCATATTTCGCCTAAGATCAGGGAATTCCGAAGCGGGCTGGGTGGGGGCACTATAATATTCGAACTATCGGTTCATTCGGGTGCCGACAATAACTTATTCCTAGGCCATTGGTATGAGAATTTCTCAGGAGCGCTTGCCGGACCGCGAATTTCCGGTGAATCCATGACCGCGCCTGGTCCACTTGCCGTCCCTGGGCCGCAGGGCTACTGCAGTCTTTGGTCCATTAATTCCGGGTCGAAAATCCGTGGCATCAGACCGGCTTGGAACCAGGTCACGAAACTATAGATGCTGTAAACGGGCAGGCCGAGCGTCTGCCTTAAGTCCGCGGCATAGGGCACCATGTTGGTGCACTCCAGGACGATGGCGCCCGTTTCCGGGAATTCCTTGATGAGTTGATGTCCGGCGTCGATCAAATCGGCGCGCGCCAAGTCAACGTCCATCGTCGGCTCGTCGTCCAAAATGGCGCGGCTGAATTCCCGGCCTTCGTCCGTTCCGACAATCGGGGTATCCATCGGTACGCCGGACGCCTTCAGGTGTTCGGGCGTCAAGTCGGTTCTTGAAATGGTCAGCACCCCGACCCGACGGTCCGGCGGCAAGAGGCCTTGTACCAAAGGCACTTGCATAAGCGAGGAGGAGGCGACGGGGACTCCGGCGGCCTTCGCCAGTTGGTCCTGAAACAGGGCCAGGAAACCGCAGTTCGTGGTGATCCCGTCGGCGCCGTCGGCGACGAGTTCGCGGGCGGCGTCGATGAAGCGCCCGGCCAGTCCCCCGGCGGCGCGGCGGACCACGTGATCGGGGGACGCGCCCCGGACCACTTTGTAGAGAACCGGGAACGGCCAAGTTCCCGCATTGCCGATGTCGCCCGGAATGCGCGGAAACCGGGTTTCCAGCATCAAGATACCGACGGAAGCTCCGTAAACGGTCTTGCCTCCGGCAACCGCGGACTTCTGTTTCATCTCGCCCCCGTGCGTTAAGTGACCAGATAGATGCGGGAATAGCTTTCCTTGATGGCGGCGGTAATCTGATCGAGCCGCCTGGCAATATGCACGTTCATGTGATGCGCCGCCAAATTGGCGTCCCGCGCCATCAGCGCCTCAACGATCGCCCGGTGTTCGTTTTGGGTTTCCTCGCGCTTCGAATCCATGTCGACCCAGCGAAAATACCTTATCCGAGCGTTGATGTTTTCCAGCGTTCCGCACATCTCGATATTGCGGCTGAGCGCCATGATCTTCTCGTGGAAATATTCATCCAGCGCCACCAATTCCTCGCTGCTGCGACCGCCTTCCTCGGGCCCCGTCTCGTCCAGGAAACGGGCTAGATCCGCGACCTCCTGCTCGGTCGCCTGCTCGCAGGCAAGACGTACGGCGGCGACTTCCAGGACCGCGCGAAATTGATAGAGTTCGAACATTTCGCGGGGTTTCAGGTCACGGCAGAAAAATCCGCGGTCTTGCTTCAGCACGATAAACCCCTCCGCCACCAGACGGTTCAGGGCTTCGCGCAAGGGGGTCCTGCTGGCGCCCAGACGGCGGGCGAGATCGACCTCGTTGATTCTCTCGCCCGGCTTGAACTTGAACGAGATCGCCATGTCCTTGACGGTGAGATAGAGGCTTTCGGCCCTGCTCGGAGATTTCTTTGCCGGGTCGTTCATAAGGGAGATGCCACCACATAAATTGTATACAGATTGGAAGTCTAGGGCATGTCCTCAAGCCCGGCAACTCAAAAAATTGGCGGATATAAGGCGAATCCCATTGACAGCGTTGACAAAGGGATTCAGTATTGTATACATATGTGTATTCACTCGAAGAAACGACAAGGCAAGGTGACGTTGATGACGCAGTCTCGAGGCAATGCGTTGAATGGCGCCGAGGCCATGGTGCGCCTGCTCCAAGCCCATGGCGTGAAGCATGTCTTCGGCTTATGTGGAGATACGTCCCTGCCGTTCTACGATGCACTCTTCCGCCTCGATCATGGCATGCAGCACATCTTGACCCGCGACGAACGTTGCGCGGCCTATATGGCGGATGCCTATGCGCGTGTCACCGGGCGCGTCGGTGTTTGCGAGGGCCCCAGCGGCGGCGGCGCCACCCATATTCTGCCTGGCGTCGTCGAGGCGAACGAGTCGTCGGTCGCGCTGTTGTCGATCACATCGGACGTATCGGTTGCGTCGAGGGGGCGTTATCCGTTGACGGAGCTCGACCAGGCGGCCCTGTTTCGCCCCCTGACCAAGTGGAACGGCGTCATCGACGATGCGCGAAGACTGCCCAACATGGTGCGGACGGCTTTTCGGGCGATGACCACGGGGCGCCCCGGAGCGGCGCATCTGGGTCTGCCGATCGATGTTCAGAGAGCGCCCGTCGACGATGGCGATATCTGGGCCCAGCCTGATTTCGCGACCTTTCCGGCCTGGCCGGGCGCGCCCGACCCGAAGGCGGTCGAGTCGGCCGCGAACGCTATCGTCGCAGCCAGCAACCCGGTCATCGTCTGCGGCGGCGGCGTTGTTCTCGCCGGCGCGGAGGCGGCCCTGCAGGCGGTGGCGGAACGACTGAACATCGTCGTTGCGACCACGGTCAGCGGTCAGGGCAGCTTGGGCGACAGCCATGCCAATCACCTCGGCGTCGTCGGATCGAACGGCGGCGTCCCGGCCACCCGCGCAATTGTCGACGAGGCGGACCTCGTCGTCTTCGTCGGCTGCAGGGCCGGTTCGGTGACCACCGAACGCTGGTGCTCGCCGGCACGGGGCGCGAAGATCGTTCATATCGACAGCGACCCCATGGCCATATCGGCCAACTACCCGACCGAGGTGGCGGTGGTATCGGATGTTCGCCTGGCCCTCGAGGCCTTGAACCTCGCCTTCGAGGAGATGGGCACGGACAAGGTCGATTTCGGCGGCGCGGACAAGGTCGCGGCGGCGCTGAAGGTCAAGTTCGCGGCCTTCGACGAACTGGCCGCCAGCGACGACAGGCCGATCAAGCCCGAGCGGGTGGTCGCCGAATTGAACCGGGCATTGCCGTCGGATGCGGTGATCGTCGCCGACCCTGGAACACCCTGCCCTTACTTCTCCGCTTTCTACAAGATCCCTCATGCGGGGCGGTATTTCATTTCCAACCGGGCGCACGGCGCCCTTGGCTATTCCCTTTCGGCGGCGGTCGGGGCCCAGATCGGACGGCCCAACTCCAAGGTCGTCGCGGCCATGGGCGACGGAAGTTTCGGCTTCACGGTCGGAGAGCTCGAGACCGTTACCCGGCTCAACCTTCCGATTACGTTTCTGGTCTTCTCCAATAGTGTCTACGGTTGGATCAAAGCCGGTCAGAAAACGAGTTTCGGTGAACGCTACTACTCCGTCGATTTCAACCGTACCGACCACGCGGCCGTCGCCGAGTCGTTTGGGGTCAAGAGCTGGCGCGTCGAGGACCCGGCCGACTTGCGGCGGGTCTTCAGGCTGGCCGCCGAACACCATGGACCGACTCTAGTCGACGTGATCAGCCAACCGCTGCAGGATGCCCAAGCGCCGGTCAGCGAATGGATTGCATGATGCGGCAACATCACGGGTGGGGGGCGGCCTCACCGAAGTTATGGAGAGTGGAGCCTCTATGAGCGAGCCGAAGTCACAGAGGATCGCCGTGGTCGGCGCGGGCATAGTCGGCCTTTCCTGCGCCCTGCATCTTCAGCGTCTCGGGGCGAGGGTCACCATGATCGATCGCCAGCAACCGGGCGATGTCGACGCCGCCTCCTACGGCAACGGCGGCGTCTTGGCGCGCTGCGCAGTGGTCCCCGTCGCGACGCCGGGCATTCTGCTCAAGGCCCCGTCCATGCTGTTTTCCGCCGACGGGCCTTTGTTCCTGCGCTGGTCCTATCTGCCGCGCCTGCTGCCCTGGCTGGTTCCCTACCTTCGGTCCTCGAGCCGGAAAAGCGTCGAGCATATCGCACGTCACTTGACGCCGCTGCTGTTCGACAGCGTCGACGAACACCGCGCCTTGGCGCAAGGAACCGACGCCGGACGTTGGGTGCGTTCCTGCGAGTACTTGTACCTCTATGAAAGCCGTGACGCCTTCGGGCGCGACGCCTTCGGCTGGGGTCTGCGCCGCGAGCACGGTTTCGAATGGGACACGCTGCAAGGCGGCGCGGTCCGCGAATTCGACCCCGCCCTCTCGCCGAAGTACGAATTTGCCGTGGTCTTGAAGGATCATGGTATGATCGCCGACCCTGGAAACTACGTCAGCGACCTCGCCAAAGGATTTGCCGCCGCCGGAGGGGAAGTGATCCGAGCCAACATCAAACAGGTCGATACGGGCGATGACGGCGTCGTCCTGAAAACCGACGGCGACGACATCGAAGCCGACAAGGTCGTGATCGCCGCCGGTGCTTGGTCCCATCTCCTGGCGGCAAGATTGGGCGCCAACGTACCCCTCGAATCGGAGCGCGGGTATCACCTGGAGTTGGTCGGCGCGAACAAGCAGCCATCGGTGCCGGTCATGGACGCGGCGCGCAAATTCGTCGCCGCCCCCATGAACGGCGCCTTGCGCCTGGCGGGCGTTCTCGAATTCGGCGGCTTGGAGGCGCCCGCGTCGAATGGCCCTCCGGACTTGTTGCTGCGCGGAGCCAAGGCCATGCTGCCGGGTTTGGAGTACGAAGCGAAACGAACTTGGATGGGGCACCGACCCGCCCCGGTGGACAGCCTGCCCGTCATTGGGCCGGCGCCGGCCAGCCGCCAAGTCTATTTCGCATACGGACATCACCATGTTGGATTGACCGCCGGGCCCAAGACCGGCCGGATCGTGGCGCAGCATGTGATGGGGCTTCGGCAAAACGTAAGTCTTGACGCCTATCGTTGCGACCGTTTTAGCTGAAGGAGCTGAAATCAATAATGATGAGGCAATACAAGGACAAGGAGGAGAAAACATGCGTAATGCGTTCCTGATGACCGTTTCCGCGATCGGCGCGGCGATCGTTCTGGGCAGCGGCCCCGCGAACGCCGAGAAGTGGGACATGCCGATGGCGTACTCGGCAACCAACTTCCACTCGGCTACCGGTGCAGCGTTTGCAAAATGCATCACCACGGGAACCGGCGGAGCCATCGAGGTTGTTACCCACCCGTCCGGTTCTTTGTTCAAGGGCGCTGATATCAAGCGGGCCATTCAGACCGGCCAGGCTCCAATTGGCGAGCGGTTGCTTTCGGGCCACCAGAACGAAAATGCCTTGTTCGGTTTCGATTCGGTGCCATTCCTGGCTACGTCTTTCGATGATGCAGCCAAACTCTGGAAAGCCGCCAAGCCGACACTGACCAAGGTCTTGGATGACCAGAACCTGGTCCTGCTCTATGCCGTGCCGTGGCCGCCACAGGGCTTGTACTTCAAGAAGGAAGTCAACTCGGTCGCCGATATGAAAGGCATCAAGTTCCGTTCCTACAACACGGCGACAGCACGTTTGGCCGAGTTGGCGGGCATGCTTCCCGTGACCATTGAAGCGGCGGAAATTTCGCAAGCCTTCGCGACCGGCGTTGCCGAATCCATGATTTCATCCGGGTCCACGGGCTACGACCGTAAAGTATGGGAGAGCCTCACGCACTTCTACGAAGTGGATGCCTGGTTGCCGCGTAATTATGTCATGGTCAACAAGGAGATCTGGAGCGGTACCAGCAAAGCCAATCAAGACGTCATCCGGGGCTGTGCCGAATTGGCCGAATATGCAGGTACGTGGCGGGCGGTCGAATACACTCAGTTCACACTGAACGGTCTTAAGGCCGGCGGCATGACCGTTGGTCCAGCCGGCGCCAAACTGGTCTCCGACCTGAAGAAAATCGGGGAAACGATGACCTCCGAATGGATGCAAAAGTCAGGAGCGGAAGGCAAGGCTATAGTCGACGCATTCAAAGCCATGAAATAGGTTGAGTCGGGGAGGGGCGCACCGGCGTCTCTCCCCACAACAAAAGTCAATAAACGGGGGAGGATATGCAGGCATTCGGGAGGTCCGTTCGTTCTTTTCTGGATAGAGTCTATTTCGGTTGCGGTGTCATCGCCGCTCTGTTTCTTATCGCTATTCTTTCGTTGATCGTTGTTCAAATGCTGGCCCGCTGGACCGGTGAAGTATTTTCCGGTGCGCCGGATTACGCGGGCTACTGTATGGCGGCAGCGTCCTTCTTTGCCTTCGCCCATGCCCTCAACCGCGGCGCCCATATCCGCGTCAGCATGCTCCTGAATGCCGTTGGCCCGAAAGTCCGACGCCTGCTCGAGGTCTGGTGTTTTGGCGTCGCCACTGCGCTTAGCTGGTATTTCACCGTCTACGCTACAAAAGCCACGTATTGGTCCTGGAAGTTCAAGGACATCAGCCAAGGCCAGGACGCGACGCCGTTGTGGATCCCGCAGACCTCCATGGTGCTCGGCAGCATCGTTTTCGCCGTCGCGCTTTCCGATAACCTGATCAACGTCTTGCTCTCCGGCGATCATCGCATTCGAGCCGATGTCGTTAAGCAGAGTCACGGGGAGTAGGGCCCGTGGGTGAATTCGAACTTATCGCCATTTTTCTGTTTATCCTGTTCCTGCTGCTCGGTACCGGCGTCTGGGTCGGTTTGGCGCTCTTGGGCGTGGCTTTCGTCGGCATGGAACTGTTCACGAGCCGTCCGGTCGGCGACACCATGATCACGACCATCTGGAGCGCCTCGTCGTCGTGGACGTTGACCGCTCTACCATTGTTCATATGGATGGGCGAGATCCTTTACCGAACCCGACTTTCGGAGGATATGTTCCGCGGTTTGTCGCCTTGGCTGGCCCGGTTGCCGGGTGGCTTGATCCACACCAACATTGTGGGCTGCACGGTTTTCGCCGCTGTCTCGGGATCATCCGCGGCAACGCTGACCACGGTTGGCAAGATGTCGATTCCGGAGTTACGCAAACGCGAATATCCGGAGAACATGATCATTGGTACGCTGACGGGTGCGGCAACGTTGGGGCTTATGATCCCGCCGTCACTGACGCTGATCGTTTATGGCGTGACGATCAACGAATCCATCTCGAAACTCTTTATGGCAGGCATTCTGCCAGGGCTTGTCCTGGCTACGATGTTTATGGGGTATGTGGCGATCTATTCGCGCGTTTCAAAGAAGTTCAAACCGGTTCCGGAACCGGAATTGACCTTCGCTCAGAAAATCGCCAATTCCAAATTTCTGATACCGGTGATCTTGCTGATATCAGTAGTTATTGGCTCCATGTACTTGGGTTATGCGACGGCAACGGAAGCCGCCGCGTTTGGCGTGATAGGATCGCTATTCATGGCGGGCAGCCAGGGATCGCTGTCATGGACGACCTTCAGGGAAAGTCTGATGGGGGCGACCCGCACCTCCGCAATGATCGCCTTGATCCTGGCGGGTGCCGCATTCCTGTCCCTATCCATGGGGTTCACGGGTCTGCCGAGGGCGCTGGCGGAATGGATAGCGGTTTTGGAGCTGAGCCGGTTCGAACTGCTGATGGTGCTGCTGGTCTTTTACATCGTCATCGGCTGCTTCCTGGATGGCATTTCTTCGGTCGTGCTGACCATGGCCGTCGTCGAACCGATGATCCGTCAAGCCGGGATCGACGTCATCTGGTTCGGCATTTTTATCGTCGTCGTTGTCGAAATGGCGCAGATCACGCCGCCCATCGGGTTCAATCTGTTTGTTATGCAAGGCATGACCAAACACGAGATGGGGTATATTTCAAGGGCCGCAATACCGATGTTCCTGATTATGGTGCTGATGGTGTTTGTGCTGATATTTTTCCCTGACTTGGCGACCTATCTGCCGGACAACATGCGATCGATCAATTCCAGCTGATTATACCAAAGGTCATAAATAATGACTCATTTCACCGAGGCGATTTTGGCCGCCGGCAAGGCGCGCGCTGCGCCGCTGTGCGAGTACAGCAAGCAGTGCGCAACGCGGCCGGCGGCCAAAAGCGCCCGGCCCTCCGGGTGGGGCGTATCGGGGCGCCGGGGGCGTTGCGGCGCTTGCCCGATGCGCGCATCGCGCCCGGGCGCCCATTGCGCACCGCGCCTACCCGGGCGACCCGATTCGCTCCCATGAAATGAGTCATTATTTGTGACCTTTGGTATTAGCTGGAGGAAGAATCCGTTGGCCCAATCGCACAAGATTCACTCCGGGCGCGTTCGCATTGTCGAACTGCCGGTGGCGGAGGTCCATTCGCACGGCAGCGGCGATGTCGGTTCCATCAAGACGGTTATCGTGGAACTGACCACGGATACGGGACTCACCGGCTGGGGCGAAGCATCGCCCTGGCCCGTATTTACCGGCACCGCGGAAGGGAATGCGAACGCCCTGAGCCATTATTTCATTCCGGCGATCATCGGAGCTGATCCGTTCGATGTGGACGTCCTGCTGGAGCAGGCGGAAAAGACTGTAGTGCGTTACCCCGAGGCGAAAGCCGCCCTCGAAACGGCTCTTCTGGATATCATGGGAAAAGTGCTGGGGATCCCCATACATGATCTTCTGGGGGGATGTCACCGGGATCGGGTCCGTTTGAGTTTTTCTCTCGCAAACCCGGACTTCGAAGAGGACATCGCCAAGGCGGAACGCCTCCACGATGACGGGGTGGGAATCTTCAAACTGAAAACCGGGTTCAAAGATCATGCATTTGACCTGATGCGCCTGCAAAGGCTGCGCGATAAATTTCAGGACCGGCTGGATCTGCGCATCGACTTCAACCAGGGCATGACGGCACACGAAGCCCTGCCCAGGCTTCGTGATTTCGAAAGTTTCCGGCTGTCCTTTATCGAGCAACCGGTTCCCCGCGACAATCTGGAAGCCATGGCGCACTTCACCGATGTTCTGACAACGCCCATCATGGCGGACGAATCGGTCTTCAATTCCCGCGAAGCCTTTATCGGCGCCCGGATGCGGATTGCCGATATATTCAGCCTGAAAATCATGAAGAGCGGCGGATTGCGTCGCGCGTCGCGCCTTGAACGTTGCGGCCATCGCCAGGTCGGCGGGTATCGGTGTTTATGGCGGTTGCATGTTTGAAACGGGCATAGCCCACGCAGCGGGAGCCCATCTGATGGCGGCATTGCCTGAACTGAATCTGGGGTGCGAATTTTACATGGCGACCTATTACCTGACCGAGGATATCTTGACCGAACCTTTCCCTGTCAGGAACGGTTATGTCCATGTGCCGTCAGGCCCCGGACTCGGCGTCGATGTCGATCTCGCGCGGCTCGAGAAGCACACGGTACAAACGCTTCGGATACATTAGCTCTCGGTAGTGTCCAGAATCTTTCGCGCTTTGTGTTCGGGGCTGGTGGCTGAACCGGTCAGGCGGTCACAACGGCCCGGCCGGGATGACGGCGCAAAGGCCCTCGACCTCATGGCCGGCGGCCTCCGGCTGCGTTGTTTCCCGCGCGGTTGGGCTGTGCTCTATTGCGCGGGAATCGGTAACCTGGAACCGGGCGCGGGGTCGGCATGGCGTGGGTGCGCGTTGTCGTGGTCAACTACAATTCGGGCGACCTCCTGGCCAGGGCGGTCGCCTGCCTGGCGGCGCAGAGCGATCCCGATTTCGAGGCCGTCATCGTCGACAACGCGTCCGGCGACGGCTCGGCGGACCGGCTGGTCCTGCCCGACGATCGTTTCACCCTGGTCCGCTCCGAGGCGAACCTGGGCTTCGCGGCGGGCTCGAACCTGGGCTGCCGCGGCGCCCGGACCGACTGGCTGGCGACGCTCAACCCCGACGCCTTCCCGGAGCCCGGCTGGCTGGCCGCCTTGCGCGCCGCGGCCGCGCGCTATCCCGAGGCCGCGATGTTCGGGTCGCTGCAGATCGACGCCCGGGACCCGGGCCGTCTGGACGGCTGCGGCGACAACTATTCCTTCTTCGGCATCAACTGGCGCGGCGGCCACGGCCACCGCGTCGCCGGTCCGCCGGCGGACGGCGAGTGTTTTTCGCCCTGCGGCGCGGCGGCGCTCTACCGGCGCGAGGCCTTCGAGGCCGTGGGCGGCTTCGACGAAAGCTATTTCTGCTACTGCGAGGACGTCGATCTCGGCTTTCGCCTGCGCCTGCGGGGTGGCCGCTGCGTTCAGGTCGGCGATGCCACGGTGCGTCACGTGGGCTCCGCGGTGACCGGACCGCAGAGCCCCTTCACCGTCTTCCACAGCGCCCGCAACCGCCTGTGGACCTATGTGAAGAACATGCCTGCGGGCCTGCTGTGGCTGTCCCTGCCGATGCATCTGGCGGCCACCGCCGGTTTGTTGTGGAATGCCCGCGGCGGCCCGCGCCTGCGGCCGATGCTGTCGGGTCTGGGCCATGCCCTGCGCGGGCTGGGACCGGTCCTGGCCGAACGCCGCCGCGTGCAGCGAAACCGTGGCGTCTCTGTCAGGACGATCGCCAGGGCCTTGACCTGGAGCGTCACGAAGCTGCGCCGCCGGGAGGCCGATTTGCGGGGGCCGTAGCGGCAGTTTGGGATTGTGCTCCGGGTTCGATCGTGTACGATTGCCCGCTAAGTATCCGGGCGTTGCGATCCATGTCTTTCAGCTAAATAGCATGAATCGACGCCTTGGGAAATCCGATTAACAGAAGAAATCAAGAGAACGTTAAAAGCTATGGAAATAACGGCGCTGGAAATCCACGAAGTGAAGGTCCTCACGCCAAGGAAATTCGGCGACCACAGGGGGTTTTTTTCGGAGACCTACAACAAGAAGACCCTGGCCGCCGAGGGCATCGAGATGGATTTCGTCCAGGACAACCATTCCCTCTCGGCGGAGGTGGGAACGATCCGCGGCCTGCACTTCCAGACGCCGCCCTTCGCTCAGGACAAGCTCGTCCGGATCGCCCAGGGCAGCGTGCTCGACGTGGCGGTCGACATACGGCGCGGCTCGCCGACCTATGGGAAGTTCGTCAGCGCGGTGATCAGCGCCGAAGCCTGGAACCAGATTCTGGTACCGGTCGGCTTCGCGCACGGCCTGTGCACCCTGGAGCCCGATACCGTGGTGATATATAAGGTCAGCAACTACTACGCGCCCGACCACGACCTCGGGCTGCTCTGGAACGACCCGGACATCGGCATCGGCTGGCCGGTCTCCGAAGGCGAGGGCAAGCTGTCGGACAAGGACCGCAAGCAGCCCCGCTTGAGGGAGTTCGACAGTCCCTTCGAATATCGGGCGTGACGAGTTCATTGACTGCCACGTAATCGAGGAATGCCGTGAAAACTGTGCTTGTGACGGGGGCTGGCGGATACATCGGCGCCGTCCTGGT
>CAMYKD010000031.1:30559-32746 GCA_947258885.1 uncultured Kiloniellales bacterium
CTGCTGCCCGAGCACGACCGTCTCGAGGTCGTCAAGGAGGACAGCCGGCGCATCACTTTGGACCACCTGTCAGGCGTCGACGCGGTGATCGACCTGGTCGCGGTCTCGAACGACCCGAGCGGCGAGCTGTTCCAGGAGGCGACCTGGGAGATCAACTGGCAGTCGCGCGTGCGCACGGCCCAGATCGCCAAGCAGGCCGGGGCCACGCGCTACGTCCTGCCGTCGTCCTGCAGCATCTACGGCTTCCAGGCCGCCGACGTGATCAGCGACGAGACCTGCCCGACCAATCCCTTGACCACCTACGCCAAGGCCAACGAGAAGGCCGAGCAGGGCATCCTGGCCCTGGCCGACGAGGACTTCTGCGCGGTGGCGCTCCGGCAGGCCACGGTCTACGGCTATTCGCCGCGCATGCGCTTCGACTTGGCGATCAACGGCATGTCCTTCGGCGCCTGGAAGACCGGCAAGTTGCCGCTGATGCGCGACGGCAGCCAGTGGCGGCCCATGGTCCACGTGCGCGACACCGCGGCGGCCCAGATCCTGATGCTGACCGCCCCGGCCGATCAGGTCGCCGGCCAAGTCTTCAACGTCGGCTCGGCGCGCGAGACCTATCAGATCGGCCCCCTGGGCGAGATCGTCGCGGCCTGCGTGCCGCGCGACGTCGAGATCGAGTGGTACGGCGACCCGGACCACCGCTCCTACCGCGTCGGCTTCGACAAGATCGAGGCCCTGGGCTACCGGGCCGAGCACACGGCGGAGGACGGCGTGCGCGAGATCTGCGGGCACCTCGAGGCCGGCACGCTCGACAAGACCGACCGGACGATCACGCTCACCTGGTACAAGCAGCTCGCCGAGTGGCACCGGATCATCCGCGAGGTCGAGCTCTACGGGGGCATCCTGGAGATATGAAAGTCCTGCTGCTCGGGCCGAACGGCCAGCTCGGAACCGATATCCGCAGGGCCGTGGACGCGCGCGGCGCGGCCTTCGAACTCGAGACCCGGGGGCGCGAGCGCCTGGACGTCTCCGATCCCGAGGCCCTGCGCACGGTCCTCGGCGAGGCCGCGTTCGAGGTGCTGGTCAACTGCACCAGCTATCATAAGACCGACGAGGTCGAGAAGAACGCCACGGCGGCCTTCGCCGTCAATACCGAGGCCGTCAAGGAGATGGCGGCGCTGTGCGGCGCCAAGGGCGCGCGCCTGCTCCACATCAGCACGGACTACGTCTTCGGCGGCGCGAAGCGCGCCAGACCCTATGCGGAGACCGACCCGCCCGCGCCGGTCAACGTCTACGGCGCCTCCAAGGCGATGGGCGAGACCTTGGCGCGCCTCGCCGACGGCGGCGTCACGGTGCTGCGCGTGGCCTCGCTGTTCGGGGTCGCGGGGGCGAGCGGCAAGGGCGGCAACTTCGTCGAGACGATGATCCGCGTGGGCAAGGAAAAGGGCGTGTTGAGCGTGGTCGACGACACGACGATGTCGCCGACGGCGACGGCCGACGTGGCCGGGATGCTGCTCGACCTGCTGGCCGCCGGGGCGCCGCCCGGCGTCTACCATGCGGTCAATTCCGGCGAGGCCAGCTGGTACGAGTTCGCCAGCGCGATCATCGCCCGCGCCCGGATCGCCGCGGATGTCCGGCCGGTCACCAGCGACGAGTACCCCACGGTCGCCCGGCGCCCGGCCTACAGCGTGCTGGACAACACCAAGATCGCGCGGACGATAGGGCGGCCGATCCCGCATTGGACCGATGCGCTGGACCGCTACCTGCGCGAAAAGGGACACACGGCCTAGACGAGGGGCCCTGAAAAAGAGGGAGGGCCGAGGTGCGCGGCATCATCCTGGCCGGCGGCGCGGGGACGCGCCTCTACCCGGTCACCCGGAGCGTCAGCAAGCAGCTGCTGCCGGTCTACGACAAGCCGATGATCTACTACCCGCTGTCGACCCTCATGCTGGCGGGCATTCGGGACATCCTGGTCATCACCACGCCCGAGGACGCCGAACAGTTCCGGACCCTTCTGGGCGACGGCGCGCAATGGGGCCTGGCGATCGACTACGCGGCGCAGCCCTCGCCGGACGGCCTCGCCCAGGCCTTCCTGATCGGGCGCGATTTCATCGGCGCGGAGTCCTGCGCGCTGGTGCTGGGCGACAACATCTTCTACGGCCACGGCCTGGTCGAGCTGCTGCGGGCGGCGGCGGC
>CAMYKD010000031.1:32758-35104 GCA_947258885.1 uncultured Kiloniellales bacterium
CGCGACGGCCTGGCGGTCAGCATCGAGGAAAAGCCGAAGCGGCCCAAGTCGAACTGGGCGGTCACCGGGCTCTATTTCTACGACAACCAGGTCGTCGAGATCGCCGCGGGGATCGCGCCCTCGGCGCGCGGCGAGCTCGAGATCACGGACGTCAACGCCCGCTACCTGGAAGCGGGCGAGCTGCGCGTCGAGCAACTCGGCCGCGGCTTCGCCTGGCTCGACACCGGCACCCACGCCTCGCTGCTGCAGGCCTCCGAGTTCGTGCGCACGGTCGAGGAGCGCCAGGGCCTCAAGATCGCCTGCGTCGAGGAGGTCGCCTTCCGCATGGGCTTCATCGGAGCAGAAGACCTCGCCGAGCTGGCCCGGCCGCTCGAGAAGAGCGGCTACGGCGACTACCTGCTGCGCATCGTCGCGGAGGAGGCGGGGTAGGCGCGGCGAAATGACGTTGTCGGGTTTTTTCCTTTGCCAGACTCTTTCAGCTGTGGCACGCTCTGCGCTAGTGAAAGCATCTTGTGACAATCTTTAAGTTGTGCGGACGCATGCGGGGCATGGTCCGCCGGCCTTGGCGCAAGAGGGATTTCATGTCCCACCGCGAACTCGATCCCTAGGGGAGGAACCAATGCAGATTCTTGGAGCCATCACGGCTGCCGCGACGCTGGCCGTCGTCGGCCTCTGGTCCACCACGACCCCGGCCGCGGGGCAGACGCCGAGCGCGTCGGAGCGCCTGGTTGTCCGGGGCGCGGTCGCGAGCGAGGCGGTTCTGCCCGATGTCTTCGACGGGGACCTGCGCGACCTGCCTAAGGCGAGAGTCTGGAAGAAGGGCGACCCGATCCGGGAAGTCCCCAAACGCACCTACCCACCCGCGCAGCAAGGTCCGGTGCAGCCGCCCACCTTCACGTGGGACCCGCTTCTGGACCTGCAGGAAAGCGCGCCGCTCGCCGAGAGCCGCGCCTTCTCGACGCCGCTCCTTAATTTCGAGGGGATCCCCTTTACCGGAGTCGTTCCGCCGGACACGGTCGGCGACGTTGGCCCCAACCATTACATCCAAATGGTCAACAGCACCGTAGGCACCGAGTTCAAGGTCTTTGACAAGAGCGGCACGCTCCTAGCTGGCCCGACTGCGCTCGACACACTGTTGGCGGGTGGAGTCTGCGCCGCCGGCCACGGCGATCCCATCGTGTTGTACGACCGGATGGCCGACCGCTGGATGCTGAGCGAATTCTCGGACATCGCGAACGCTCTCTGTGTTTATGTCTCCCAGACACCGGACCCGGTGAGCGGCGGGTGGTTCCGCTATGTGTTCGCCACGGCGAATTTCCCCGACTATCCCAAGTACGCCGTCTGGCCCGATGCTTATTACGTGACCACCAACGAATTTGTTCAACCAGCCGGCCCGATCGAACCATCCGTCTATGCGCTCGACCGCACGAACATGTTGGCCGGCGCCGCGGCGACTATGCAGCGCTCTACGGCGACCGTCCTTGCGGGGTTCGGGTTCCAGGCGCTCACCCCCGCCGATCTGGACGGCGCCAATACGCCGCCGGCGGGCTCGCCGGGCTATTTCATGCGCCACCGGGACGACGAAGCGCACAACGTCGGGTCGAACAACCCGACGGCCGACTTTCTTGAGGTCTGGGAGTACGACGTGGATTTCGCGACGCCGGCGAACTCGACCTTCACTCAGACTCTCAACATCACGGTCTCGGAATTCGATTCCGACCTCTGCGGATTTTTCACCTTCGAGTGCTTTCCTCAACCGGGTACCCTCAAGGGCCTCGACCCGCTCAGGGAGGTCGTGATGTGGCGGCTCCAGTACCGCAACTTTGGCAGCCACGAGACGCTGGTCGGCAACCTCGTGACCGACGTCGACACCACGGACCACGGCGGCATCCGCTGGTTCGAGCTGCGCAAGTCCGGACCGGGCGCCTGGAGCCTGTTCCAGGAGGGGACCTATGCGCCCGATGCCGCGAACCGCTGGATGGGCAGCATCGCCATGGACGGCAGCGGCAACATCGCCCTCGGCTACAGCGTCTCGAGCAGCTCGGTCTTCCCGTCCATGCGCTACACGGGACGCCTCGACGGCGACACGCTCGGCGTGATGACGCAGCCGGAGGCCACGATCGTCGCCGGTACCGGGTCGCAGACCTTTGCTTCGCCCTTTGGCGAGCGTTGGGGCGACTACAGCGCCATGAGCGTGGACCCGGCCGACGACTGCACCTTCTGGCATACGAACGAGTACATCCCGACCGGCGGGCTGTGGCAGACCCGGATCGCCGCGTTCAAGTTCGACTCCTGCGGCGGCACGACGGTGACCGACTTCGACGGCGACGGCCGTTCGGACATCCT
>CAMYKD010000032.1:0-8564 GCA_947258885.1 uncultured Kiloniellales bacterium
AAGATGAACTTCGACGACAACGCCCTGTTCCGGCACAAGGACGTGGCGGACATGCGCGACGAGGACGAAGAGGACGCCATGGAGCTCGAGGCCGCGCGCCATGAGCTGAACTACATCAAGCTGGACGGCGAGATCGGCTGCATGGTGAACGGCGCGGGTCTGGCCATGGCGACCATGGACATCATCAAGCTGCACGGCGGCGAGCCGGCCAACTTCCTCGACGTCGGCGGCGGAGCCACCAAGGAGCGGGTCACCGCGGCCTTCAAGATCATCCTGGGCGACGTCAACGTGAAGGGCATCCTGGTCAACATATTCGGCGGCATCATGCGCTGCGACGTGATCGCCGAGGGCGTGGTCGCCGCGGCGCGCGAGGTCTCGCTGCGTGTTCCCCTGGTCGTGCGCCTGGAAGGCACCAATGTGGACCTCGGTAAGCAGATCCTGGCCGATTCGGGACTGCCGATCGTCTCCGCCGACGATCTGGGAGACGCCGCCGAGAAGGTGGTCAAAGCGGTCCGGGAGGCTGGATGATGGCGGTCTTCGTCGACAACAACACCAAGGTCATCTGCCAAGGCTTCACCGGGGATCAGGGCACCTTCCACTCCGAGCAGGCGATCGCCTATGGCACCCGGATGGTCGGCGGCGTCACGCCGAACAAAGGCGGCTTGACCCATTTGGATCTGCCCGTCTTCAACACCGTGGCCGAAGCGGTCGAGAGGACCGGCGCGGACGCCAGCGTGATCTATGTGCCGCCGCCCTTCGCCGCCGATGCGATCCTCGAGGCGGTCGACGCCGGGATCTCCCTGGTGGTCTGCATCACCGAGGGCATTCCCGTGCTCGACATGGTCAGGGTCAAGCGCGTGCTGACCGGCTCCGAGACCCGGCTGATCGGCCCGAACTGCCCGGGGATCATCACGCCGGACGAGTGCAAGATCGGCATCATGCCGGGCCATATCCATCAGCGCGGCAAAGTCGGGGTCGTTTCGCGCTCGGGTACGCTGACCTACGAGGCGGTGGCCCAGACCACGGCCTCGGGCCTCGGTCAATCGACCTGCATCGGGATCGGCGGCGATCCGGTAAACGGCACCAATTTCATCGATTGCCTGGACGCCTTCCTGGCCGACGACGAAACCGAGGGCATCATCATGATCGGCGAGATCGGCGGCAGCGCCGAGGAGGACGCCGCTTCCTTCTATAAGGCGTCCAAGACCAAGAAGCCGATGGCCGGTTTCATCGCCGGCGTGACCGCACCGCCGGGCCGGCGCATGGGCCATGCGGGCGCCATTATTTCCGGCGGCAAGGGCGGCGCGGGGGACAAGATCGAGGCGCTGAAATCGGCGGGCATCCACGTTGCCGACTCGCCGGCAAGCCTCGGCAGCACCATGCTGGCAGCGATGGGGGGCTGATACCATATACGTGATGCCACAATCGTAAGGAGGCGGTCGGGATTGCCCCGGCCGGACCGACACAGGCCATGACGTATCCTGCAAATGCCAGTCTGCTCGCGGAGTTCTATCAACGTTTCCTGAGCGCGCCGGACCAGCTCGAACCAGAGTGGCGCCGTTTTTTCGGCGACCTGGACGACGAGGCGGTGGCCCTGGTGCGCGAGCTGAACGGCGCCGGCGCGAACGGACAGAGCGCCACGGCGGTCGCGGCCGGGCTGACCGGCGGCGGCGATATCACGGCCGGTCACGTCCGTGCAGCGACGCTTGACTCGATCCGAGCCTTGATGCTGATCCGGGCCTATCGGGTCCGCGGCCACCTGGAGGCCAAGCTGGATCCGTTGGGCCTGAAACCGGTCGAGCCTCATCCGGAGCTCGACCCCAGGACCTACGGCTTCACCGAGGCCGACATGGACCGGCCGATCTTCATCAACAAGGTGCTCGGCCTCGAGACCGCGACCCTCGCCGAGATCATGGCCGCGGTGCGCGAGACCTATTGCGGCACGATCGGCGTCGAGTTCATGCACATCCAGGACCCGGCACAGAAGGCCTGGATCCAAGAGCGCATAGAGTCGATCCACAACCAGACCCACTTCACCGACGAGGGCAAGCGGGCGATCCTGGAACGTCTCACCGCGGCCGAAGTCTTCGAGCAGTTCCTCAACAAGAAGTACACCGGCACCAAGCGCTTCGGCTTGGACGGCGGGGAGGCCATGATCCCGGCGCTCGAGCAGATCCTCAAGCGCGGCGGCCAGCTCGGCCTCAAGGACGTGGTGATCGGCATGCCGCACCGCGGGCGCCTCAATGTGCTCGCCAACTTCATGGGCAAGCCCTTCACCGCGATCTTCTCGGAGTTCCAGGGCGGCGCGGCGCACCCCGAGGACGTCGGCGGCTCGGGCGACGTCAAGTATCACCTGGGCACCTCCTCGGACCGGGAGTTCGACGGCAACGTCGTCCATCTCTCGCTGACCGCCAATCCGTCCCACCTCGAGGCGGTCAATCCGGTGGTGGTCGGCAAGGTGCGCGCCAAGCAGGCCCAGCGCGAGGACCTCGACCGGACACAGGTGATGGCGCTGCTGATGCACGGCGATGCCGCCTTCGCCGGGCAGGGCTTGGTCGCCGAGACGCTCGATCTCTCGGAGCTCAAGGGCTATAGGATCGGCGGCACGATCCATTTCATCGTCAACAACCAGATCGGCTTCACCACCAACCCGGTCAACTCGCGCTCCGGACCCTACTGCTCGGACGTCGCCAAGATCATCCAGGCGCCCATCTTCCACGTGAATGGCGACGACCCGGAATCGGTGGTGCATGCCGCGCGCATAGCGACCGAATTCCGGCAGACCTTTCTTAAAGACGTGGTCATCGACATGTTTTGCTACCGGCGCTTCGGCCATAACGAGGGCGACGAACCGGCCTTCACCCAGCCGCTGATGTACAAGGCGATCGCCAAGCATCCGAGCACGCGGAAGATCTATGCCGACCGCCTGACCGCCCAGGGCACCCTCGGCGAAGGCGCAGCCGACGAGCTCGTCACGCAGCGCGAGCAGCAGCTGGAAAGGGACTTCGAGGCCTCCCGGAGCTACAAGCCGAACAAGGCCGACTGGCTCGAGGGGGCCTGGTCGGGGCTCGATCGGGTGCGCGGTTATGACGCCCGCCGCGGCAAGACCGGCCCGCCTCTCAAGACCCTCAAGGAGGTTGGCGCCGCGCTGGCCACGGTTCCAGAGACCTTCAATCTCAACCGCAAGATCGTCCGGCAACTCGAGGCCAAGCGCCAGATGATCGAGACCGGCCAGGGCGTCGACTGGGCGACCGCCGAGGCGCTCGCCTTCGGCACGCTGCTGGTCGAGGGCCACCCGGTGCGGCTGTCCGGACAGGACTGCAACCGCGGCACCTTCTCGCAGCGCCACGCGGCCCTGATCGACCAGGAGACCGAAGAGCGCTACGTGCCCTTGAACCACGTTCGCGGCAAGCAAGCGCAGATCGAGGTCATCGACAGCCCTTTGAGCGAGCTTGCGGTACTGGGTTTCGAGTACGGCTTCTCCCTGGCCGAGCCGCGCGCGCTGGTGCTCTGGGAGGCGCAGTTCGGCGACTTCACCAACGGCGCGCAGATCATCATCGACCAGTTCATCTCGAGCGGCGAATCCAAGTGGCTGCGCATGTCCGGTCTGGTCCTGCTACTGCCCCACGGCTACGAGGGCCAGGGCCCGGAGCACTCCTCGGCCCGGCCGGAGCGGTTCCTGCAGCTCTGTGCCGAGGACAACCTACAGGTGGTCAACTGCACCACGCCGGCTAACTATTTCCACGTTCTGCGGCGCCAGATGCGTCGCGAGTTTCGCAAGCCGCTGGTCGTCATGACGCCGAAATCCCTGCTCAGGCACAAGCGCTGCGTCTCCCCGCTCGACCACTTCGGGTCCGGCAGCACCTTCCACCGCGTGATGTACTGCGACCAGCTGCCGAGCGATCCGAAACAGGCCAAGCAGGTCGTGCTCTGTTCCGGCAAGGTCTACTATGACCTTCTGGAGGAGCGCGAGAAGCGCGGCATTGCCGACGTGCACTTCCTGCGCCTGGAGCAGCTCTACCCCTTCCCGGCCGACGCGCTGGCCGCCGAGCTCGAGCCCTACAGGCACTGCGATCTGGTCTGGTGCCAGGAGGAACCGCGCAACATGGGTGCCTGGGCTTTCGCGAACGTCTTCATCGAGGAGGTTGCCGAGGAGGTCGGCTGCAGGAACCCCCGGCCGCGTTATGCAGGCCGCTCTTCCGCTGCCTCGCCGGCGACCGGTTCCAATCAACGTCACCGCGCCGAGCAGGCCGAATTGATCGACGACGCCTTGACCCTGGGCAAGGTCGCGCTCAAGCGCATCGCCGCCCGCAAGGCCGAGTACAAGGTCAAGGGGGCCGGCCAGGCCAAGGGCCGGGGCCGGTCCAAGGTCAAGACAGCGCAGCTGGGCGCCAAGTGAGCCCCATGGACGCGAGGTCGATGGCAACGGATATCCTGGTGCCCGCCCTGGGCGAATCGGTCAGCGAGGCGACCGTGGCCCAGTGGCTGAAGAAGGTCGGCGACGCGGTCAAGGCCGACGAGCCCTTGGTCGAGCTCGAGACCGACAAGGTGACGCTCGAGGTCAATGCCACCGAAGCGGGCGTGCTGAGCGAGGTCCTGGCCGGCGAAGGCGAGAACGTCGAGGCCGGCGCACTGCTCGGACGCATCGCGCCTGGCAACGGCGCCGCCGCCGCGGCGGCCCCTGCGGTCGAGCCCGCCAAGCCGTCGGCAACCGCCGCCGAAGGCGGGGCGCCGGTCGATCTCGTGGTGCCGGTTCTGGGGGAATCGGTGAACGAGGCGACCGTGGGCCAGTGGCACAAGCAGGTCGGCGACGCGGTCAAGGCCGACGAGCCATTGGTCAAGGTCACGCTCGAGGTGAACGCCCCTGCGGCGGGCGTGCTGACCGAGATCCGTACCGAGGCCGGCGACACCGTGGAGGTCGGCGCCCTGCTCGGCGTGGTCAGCGCCGGCGCCGTCTCTGCCGCCGCCGCGCCGGCCCCGGTAGCCGCAGCCTCGCAAGCTGCGGCCGACACGGCGCCCGAACCCTCGGGCCGGGCCCACGGTGCGCTGTCCCCGGCGGTGCGCAAGATGATCGCCGATGCCGGCGTCGATCCGGCGCAGGTGCCCGGCACCGGCCGGGACGGCCGTATCACCAAGGAGGACGTGAAGAGTTTCTTGGCTGCCGGTCCCGCCACCGCGGCTCCCGCCGCGCCCGCCGTCGGGCTCGACCCCGGCAAGGTGGCGCGCAGCGGTCCGGGCGACCGCATCACCAAGGCGGACTTGTTGAGCTTCCTGGGCACCGGCGCGGCCGCTCGCCCGGCCGCCTCCTCCGGGACGGCCGCTGCCTTGCCGGCCAGCCCCGGGCCGCGCGAGGAACGGGTGCGCATGACCAAGCTGCGCCAGACCATCGCCCGGCGCCTCAAGGAGGCCCAGGATACGGCGGCCATGCTGACGACGTTCAACGAGGCCGACATGGGCGCGGTCATGGCGTTGCGCGCGCAGCACAAGGAGGCCTTCGAGAAGAAGCACGGCGTCAAGCTCGGCTTCATGTCGTTCTTCACCAAGGCAGTGGTCGCGGCGCTCAAGGAGCTGCCGGCGGTCAACGCCCGCCTTGAGGAGGACGAGCTTGTCTACCTGCACGACTACAACATCGGCATGGCGGTCTCGACCCCCGCCGGCCTGATGGTCCCGGTGGTGCGCGACTGCGAGCACAAGTCCTTCGCCGAGATCGAGCGGACCCTCACGGAACTCGCCGGCAAGGGCCGAGACGGCAAGCTGACCATGGACGAGCTGACTGGTGGCACCTTCACGATCACCAACGGCGGGGTCTTCGGCTCGCTGATGTCGACGCCGATCTTGAACATGCCGCAGTCGGGCATCCTGGGCCTGCACAAGATCCAGGAGCGCCCCGTGGCGATCGACGGCGAGGTTCGGGTGCGCCCGATGATGTACCTGGCCTTGAGCTACGACCACCGCATCATCGACGGCCGCGAGGCGGTGACCTTCCTGGTCCGAGTCAAGGCGTTCATCGAGGATCCGGAACGCATGCTGCTCGAGCTCTAGCAGCTCGCCGCCGGACACCCATGCCCTACCTCGAAGAACGTGACCTGCGGCGCCTTGCCAGGCGCGGAGGTTTGGCGGACTATGAGCTCGACCTGACCGGCGTCGACCCGGTCCACGCGCGCCTGGCGATCGAGCGTATGCTCGAACGCCAGCGCTTCCGCGACGAGGCGCGCTCGGTGGTGATCCGGCTCGATCCCGCGGGCCCCGACAGCGGCGAAACCCTGTTCCAGCCGGTCGGCCGCCAGCTGCTCGCGGCCATGAAGCAGGGCCTGGTCAGCCGGTGCTCGCCGATCCCGCCCGAGGCGGGCGCGGGATTCTACGTGGACCTGCCCGGACGGGAGCGAGAGGGCGACATCTGACACCAACGGTCATTATCAATGACCTTTGGTGTGATCGGCCGCTTGGGCCTTTTATCCGCTCCAAGGTTCCGACCCGACCTACTTCTCGACGTCGAGCTGGCGCTTGCGGGTGTAGAGCAGGCGGACCAGGTCGTACTCGAAGGGCGAGCCGGTCTGATAGTAGCGCAAGCCGACCTGATGGCGCTGGTCTACGGCGCGCAGCGCCAGGATCTCGGGGTGATCGCCTTCGAAGCTCGCCACCCCGAAGGGATCGGCCGCCCGGTAGGCCGCCATTTCACCGACGAAGCCGAGCGTGTCGCGTAGGTTGGAGGGGCCGAGGATCGGCAGCACGAGGTAGGGCCCGGCGGGAAATCCCCAGGTGCCGAGGGTCTGGCCCAGGTCCTCGCTCTGCTGGCGGGTGCCCAGGGAGGTCATCGGATCGAACAGGCCGGCCAGCCCAATCGTCGAGTTGACCAGGAAGCGGACCAGGGCGCGGCTGGCGCGTTCGATCTTGCCCTGCAGCACCGAGTTGGCGAAAGTCGTGATCTCCGACAGGTTCGAGAAGACGTTCGAGACCCGATCCTGCACGAAGGTCGGCGTGACGAACTCGTAGAGCTCGGTGACCGGCAGAAAGATGGCCCGGTCGAACATTGCGTTGAACTTATAGATCCCCCGGTTGAGCGGCTCGAGAGGGTCGTCGACGTCGATCGTGTAGAGCACGTCCCGCTGCTCGATGTCTTCGTACTCGAAGATGGCCCGCTCGCCCTCCGGCACCGCGCCCGGACCGGCGGGGACACTTTGGCAGGCGGCCAGAAGGAGGAGCAGGGCCGGCGCCAGTAAGCGGCTCATAAGCCCGACCACCCCGCGCCGAAGAACCTGATTATGTCGGCAACGTTGTCCTTGTGCTCCAGGTTGCCGCAGTGCCCGCCCTTGACATAGATCCGGGCCCGCGAACCGAAGACCGAGCGCAGGTGGTCAAGCTCGCCGGGAGCCAGGATGATGTCGTCCTCGTTGGTCATAAGGCCGATCTTCTCGGCGCCGCGCAGATAGCCCTCGATGGCGTGCAGGCTGCTCTCCTCGATGAGCTCCTCGAGCCGCACGCCCGGCCGCCGTTTCTCGAAGAAGGGGTAGAGCAGGTGGCGGATGTAGTCGACGAAGCCGACCCGGACGCTAACCTTGAAGTAGTTGGTCAGGGAATCGAGTGTCGACAGCGAAACGTTGCGCCGGATGACGACGCCCGAGCGCGTCAGCGCGTCGGAGGCAAACAGGATATTGGCTGCTGAAACGCGGAACGCGATGCCGATGATGGCCTGCAGGCGCTCCTCGCTCGGCGGGTCCTTCTTATAGGCGAAGTAGAGAAAATCGTCCGTCAAGTCGAGGAAGTCCTCGTCGCGATAGATGGCGGCAAAGCGCTCGAACAGCGACTCGAAGAAGGCGTTGAAGTTGTCCGGCCCGCCCGGGATCGCGTCGATCAGGCCGTCCAGGATCTCGACCGAGTTGTAGAGGCTGACCGGCGGATTGATCATCAGGACCTTCTTGAAGCCGAACGCACCGGCCTCCTCGTCCAGCTTAGCCACGAAGGCCGCCTGCGCGGCCCCCAGGCTATAGCCCGTCAGGTAGAATTCGGAGACCTCGATCGAATGCGCGATCTGTTCGTAGGCGCCCTGCATCACGCGGTAGAGGTCGCGCGCGTCGTCGGCCAGCAGGCCCGGGGCCTGGGTCTCGGAGGCGGTCACGATGAAGTTGGGATGGGTCGGCGAGGGCAGCGAGATCACGTGAAACCCGGCTTTGTAGAAGATCTTCTCCATCGCCTGCATGAGCCGAGAATTGTGGCTCGCGCCGGTGCCGGCGATGTTGAAGATGAGCGGCGCCTTCTGGCGCTGACGGACCACCGTGTAACGCAGCTGGTCGTGGTACCAGAACAGCTCGGGAATCCGCCGGTTGGGAAAGACGGTCAGCCCGAGCTCCTGCTTCGGTACCTGTTTCGGCAGTTCGGCGCGATAGATGGACGGCGTGCCGATCACCGTCGCTTCGTAGGCGTTGACGAAGGGATAGTCGTAGCCCTGCGCCAAGACGCGTTTCTGGAAAGCGAGCGCCATCAGCGCCGCCGCGGCAAGCATCGCCGAAAGGTGCACAAGCCTCGACATCGCGCTCTTAAGAGCGTTCATCGTGCTGACGACCCCC
>CAMYKD010000032.1:8591-40568 GCA_947258885.1 uncultured Kiloniellales bacterium
TCGACCGTTTCGCCGGATCTCTAGTGGATGCGCTCGCTTCTTCCCCGCGCGGAAGATGCGACGCCCGAATCGCACGACCGATGATGCATTACAGCCGAAACCAAACGGTCATGGCAAGCGGGAGGCTACGGTTTGGCTCGCCGGTGCGCGGCGGCAGCCATCCGCCCCTTGTCCGGGGCGATCTCTTGCGGCAAGGTCGGCGTGAGCTAAGCGGGGGTCTGGACCATGAGCGACGACAGCTACGACTTGGTGATCATCGGCGGCGGGCCGGGCGGCTACGTGGCGGCGATCCGCGCCGCGCAGCTCGGTCTGAGGACGGCCTGCGTCGAAAAACGCGGCAGCCTGGGCGGGACCTGCCTCAACGTCGGCTGCATCCCGTCCAAGGCGTTGCTGCAGTCCTCGGAGAAGTTCGCCGAGGCCAAGGGGCACCTGGCGGACCACGGCGTCAAGCTCGGCAAGGTATTGCTCGACCTCGGGACCATGATGGCGCGCAAGGACAAGGTGGTCGGCGACCTGACCAAGGGCGTCGAGTTCTTGTTGAGGAAGAACAAGGTGGACTACGTCCAGGGCGCGGGCAGCATCCCGAAGCCGGGCGAGGTCGCCGTCGCGCTCAACGGCGGCGGGGCCGAGACGCTTGCGGCCAAGCACATCCTGATCGCCACCGGATCGGAATCGACGCCGCTCGCCGGGGTCGAGGTCGACGAAAAGCAGATCGTCACCTCGACCGGCGCGCTCGAGCTGGCCAAGGTGCCGGGACATCTGGTCGTGATCGGCGCCGGCGTGATCGGGCTCGAGCTCGGCTCGGTCTGGTCGCGCCTAGGCGCCGAGGTCACGGTCATCGAGTTCCTCGACCGCATCCTGCCCGGCATGGACGGGGAGGTCGCCAAGCAGACCCAGCGCGTGCTGAAAAAGCAGGGCCTCGCCTTCCGGCTCGGCCACAAGGTGACCGGCGCTAAAACGGCCAAGTCCGGCGTCACGCTGACGGTCGAGCCGGTCAAGGGCGGCGCGCCCGAGGAGGTTACCGCCGATGTCGTCCTGGTCGCGGTCGGCCGCCGGCCCTACACCGAGGGACTCGGCCTCGAGGCGCTCGGGGCCGCGCTCGACAACCACGGCTTCATCCAAGTCGACGAGCGATTCCAGACGACCGTTCCCGGACTCTACGCCATCGGCGACTGCGTGCCCGGCCCGATGCTGGCCCACAAGGCCGAGGAGGACGGCGTGGTCTGCGTCGAGATGTTGGCCGGCCAGTCGGGCCATGTCGACTACAACTTGGTGCCGGGCGTCGTCTACACCTGGCCCGAGGTCGCCGGCGTCGGCAAGACCGAGGAGGCCCTCAAAGAGGCTGGCGTCGACTACAAGGTCGGCAAGTTTCCGTTCAGCGCCAACAGCCGGGCGCGGACCAACGCCGAGACCGACGGCATGGTCAAGATCCTGGCCGATGCCGAAACCGACAAGGTACTGGGCGTGCACATCCTGGGGCCGCTGGCCGGCGATATCCTGGCCGAGGCGGTGCTGGCCATGGAGTTCGGGGCGTCATCCGAGGACATCGCGCGTACGATCCACTCCCACCCGGCCATGGGCGAGGCAGTCAAGGAGGCGGCGCTCGCGGTGGCCGGCCGCGCGATCCACATCTGAGGCGCCCCGCTTGTGGGGCGCGCGTTCAGAGGCTCCACCGCCAGGCTGACGGCCGTGCTTTGCGTGGCGGAGGTGCTGGGCATGCTGGGCAATGCGACGTTCCCGGCCCTGATCCCGGAGTTCCGGGCGCTCTGGGGTCTCAGCAACACCGAGGCCGGCTGGATCAGCGGCGTCTACTATGCCGGCTATGTGGCCGCCGTGCCGCTGCTGGTCAGTTTGACCGACCGGCGGGACGCCCGGCTCATCTATTTGCTGTCGACCGCCCTGGGTGGGCTGGCCGCGCTCGGCTTCGCGCTCTTGGCCGAGGGCGTATGGAGTGCCGTGGCGTTTCGCCTGGCAGGTGGTGTCGGCCTCGCCGGCACCTACATGGTGGGCCTGAAGCTCCTCGCCGATCGGATCGAGGGACCGCGGCAGAGCCGCGCCGTCGCGTTCTACACGGCGCACTTCGGCATCGGGGTCGCGCTGTCGATCCTGGCGGCGGGCGAGGTCACGGCCCTGGCCGGTTGGCGCTGGGCCTTTGGGGCGGCGGCGCTCGGCAGCCTCATGGCCCTGCTCCTGGTGTGGCGCAGGGTCGCGCCCGGCGGCCGTCCCGCCCACGTACCAGAGGCCGGGCATCCGCTCGACCTCAGGCCGGTCTTCGCCAACCGGGCGGCGCTCGCCTACGTGCTGGGCTACGCGGCCCATGTCTGGGAACTCTTTGGCACGCGCACCTGGATCGTCGCCTTCACCGCCTTCGCCTACGGGCTTCAACCCGCCGGCGGACTCCCGCCTCTTGCACCGACCCAGGTGGCGACCGTCGTCCTTCTGTTGGGGCTGCCGGCCACCATTCTGGGTAACGAGGCGGCCGTCCGTTTTGGCCGTCGCCGCACAGTCGCCGCGATCATGCTCGCCTCCGCCCTCCTGTCCTGCGGTCTCGGGTTCCTGGCCGGCCTGCCGGCCTGGGCCGTCGTGATCGTGCTGGTGATCCACCACATGATCGTGATGGGGGATTCCTCGGCGCTGACCGCCGGCGCAGTCGCCAACGCCCGGCCGGGCCGACGGGGAGCGACCATGGCGATGCACGCCCTCTTCGGTTTCGGCGCCGGCGTACTCTCACCGCTCGCGTTCGGGGTGGTCCTGGACATCGCCGGCGGTGCCGAGCAGACCCTCGCCTGGGGCCTGGCTTTCGCCTTGCTGGCGCTGGGCCCGCTCGCCCTGGGCCTGCCGGTGCTCGCCCGCATGGGCCACGCGCGCGAGGGCTGATTGGCGTCTGTGATTCGGGCTGCGTCGGCCCGGGGGCACTCGACTGAAGAGAGGGGCTCCAGCCGGATCGACCGAAGGGCGGCTGTCTCAGCGTGCCGCGTGCTCGAGGATATCCAGGATCAGGCCGGTCGAGCCTCCGAAGTAGTGCCTGACGATTTCCTTCTCGGCGGCGGTGATCAGCTTGCCGCTGACCTCGCCGGAAAAGGCCGGTGCGGCGAGCGTCAGGGCGAAGCAGCACAGCAGGACGGCGGCGGCCCTGGTCAGCAGGGTCATTCGAACTGGCCCGCCTTGCTGTGGTCCGGTCTCGTCCGCGCCCGCGGGTGGGCCCGGTCGTAGACCGACATCAGGCCGGTTACGTCGACCTCGGTATAGCGCTGCGTGGTCGAAAGCGAGGCATGGCCCAGCAGCTCCTGGATCGCCCGCAGGTCGCCGCCCCCGGCCAGCAGGTGCGTGGCGAAGCTGTGGCGCAGTGCGTGCGGGGTCGCGCTCTCGGGCAGGCCGAGCAGGACGCGCAGCTCGGCCATGCGCTGCTGCACCTGGCGCGCGCCCAGGGCTCCGCCCCGCTGGCCGAGGAAGAGTGGCCCGTCCGGCGTCAGGCGATAGGGGCAGGCCGACAGATAATCCTGGACCGCGTCGATCACCACGGCAAGCAGCGGCACGACGCGCTGCTTGCCGCCCTTGCCGGTCACGACCAGCGCCTCCTGCCCCGGCGCGGGGGCGTCCCGGCGCCTGAGCGCAAGCGCCTCGCCGATCCTCAAGCCCGCGCCATAGAGCAGCAGAAGGACCGCCGTGTCGCGCTTGCCGCTCCAGCGTTGCTCGGTCAGCTCGTCGACTGCGGCGACCGCCTCGGCGGCTTCCTCCGGGGTCAGCGCCTTGGGCACCGGACGCGGCAGCCTGGGATTCGAGACGGCGGCCAGCGAGGGGTTCTCGGCGAACCCCCGGCTCTGCAGCCAGCGGAATAGATTGCGCACCACCGAGAGCGCGCGCGCCGTCGAGCTGCGCTGCAGTCCCCGGCCGGCGCGTGCTGCCAGCCAGGCCCGGAAATCGGCCGGCCTGAGCGCCTCGAGCGCCGCCAAGGATGGCGGTCCTCCGAAGTGCTCGGTCAGAAACGCGAGAAATCCGGTCAGGTCGCGGGCATAGGCCGCCCGGGTGTGCGGCGAAGCGCGACGCTCGTGGGCGAGCCAATCCTGCCAGTCCTGCAGCGCGGCCCGCAGGTCGGGTGCGGCTGGAAAGTCGGTCAGGCGGGCAGGTCCAGCCATGTCCGGATACAGTGCTCCAAGGTGCCGCCCAGGAAGATCAGCAGCTCCGTGCCCTGACCCGAATGGAACTGGTCCGGCTGACGCGCGCCCAGCGCCAGCATGGCCGCCGGCGTTGCCGGGCTGATGTCCAGGCGGATCAACGCCTCCGAGGCGACAAGACCGGCTCCCGCGCCGAAGATCGCCGGATCACCCTCGATTTCGCCGCGCAACATCACTCTGCGGCCGGGACCGATCACCGAGTCCACCGTGTCCGGTTCGAGTTGATAGAGACCGCCTAGGCGCACAGGCGGCAGGTCCTGGCCACACCGCTCCACACCCAGGGTGACCGCGTCCAGGTTGAGCATGACCGCCAAGTCCGTGGTCACGATTTCGATCAGGTGTTCGAAGGACTTGGTGCCGAGCAGCGCCAATACGGCCTCGTGCACCCGGCCCTGGGCGGCCATGTTGCTGCGGCCCGCACGCACCAGGTCGTCACGGGCCTGCCGCATCTCGTCGACCTCTTCGCGCAGCCGTTCGACCAAATAGCTCTGCAGGTCGAGCACGCCGTCGCCGCGTGCACGCGCCGGCGGTGTCAAGACCTCGAGCAGCTCGGGATTCTCCGCCAGGAAATCGGGGTGGCGCCGCAGATATCCCGCGACCTGGGCCGCGCTGGGCCCGCGGCCCTCGGCCGTCCCGTTCGCCGCCTTTCCGGCGGTGCCCTCAGGCGCTGCGTCGTGCTGGTCTCGAGCCATCCGTCGCGCCGTCCTCAGGCCGGTTCAAAATCGACTGGCCGGTCTTGGCCCAATCGTCCAGGAAGGCCGCCAATCCCTTGTCGGTCAGCGGGTGCCTGAACATAGCCCGCAGCACCCCTGGCGGCAGGGTGGCGACGTCCGCGCCCAGCCTGGCCGCCTCGACCACGTGTATCGGATGCCGCACCGAGGCAACCAGCACCTCGGTGGTGAACTCGGGATAGACGCCGTAGATTTCAACGATGTCGGCGATCAGCCGCAAGCCGTCGCTGCCGACGTCGTCGAGCCGTCCGACGAAGGGCGAGACGTAGGCCGCGCCCGCCTTGGCCGCCAGGATCGCCTGGGCCGCCGAGAAGCACAGGGTCACGTTGACCCTGACGCCCTCGTCGCTCAGCGCCTTGCAGGCCTTCAGCCCGTCGGGTGTCAGCGGCGTCTTGATCACGATATTCTCGGCCAGATTTGCCAAGCGCCGCCCCTCCTCCAGCATGGCCGGAAGTTCGGTGGCCGTCACCTCGGCGCTGACGGGGCCGGGGACGATCGCGCAGATCTCCCGCAGCACATCGATGAAGTCGCGTCCGCTCTTGGCGACCAGAGAGGGGTTGGTGGTTACGCCGTCGACCAGGCCGGTCGAGGCCAGGTCTTGGATTTCCGCGACCTCGGCGCTATCGATGAAAAACTTCATGCCCGCTGGGCTACCTCGCAATTCTGTTCGGGCGTCCCGGCCGCCCGACCCGGCCAAGGGCTCTGGTACCCCGGGGCGCCGCTCAAGTAAAGTGTACTCGATGCCTGACCGCCATACCAGCGCCGCCCGAACCGTGCCGGCCGGCCGGAAATCCCCGGCCGGACCGGCGTCCGGGTTGCAGGACAGCCGCCTTTCGGTACTTCTCCCGCTACCGCTCGAGGGGCCTTACGACTATGCCGCGCCGCCGGGCCAGGGGCTCGCGCCCGGCGATCTGGTGCGGGTGCCGCTGGGCAGCCGAGAACTCACCGGCGTGGTCTGGGACCCCGATACCGCAGGCCCCGGCGTGGCCGCCGAGCGCCTGAAACCGGCCGGGGCGCGAATCGATCTGCCCGGCCTGCCCGAACCCGAGCGGCGTTTCGTCGACTGGGTAGCCAGCTATACCCTGGCGCCTCCGGGCGCGGTGCTGCGCATGGCGCTCAGCGTGCCGGCCGCCTTCGAACCGCCGAAACCGGTGACCGCATACCGGCTCGCCGCGGCTGCGCCCGAACCTAAGGGCCTGCGGCTAACCCCGGCGCGCAGGCGAGTCCTGGCGGCCGCTGGGGAGGGCCCGGCCCGGCCTGCGGCGGAACTGGCCCGGGCGGCGGGGGTCGGGTCCTCGGTGGTCAAGGGCCTGGCGGCCGCCGGGGTTCTGGAGGCGGTGGTCCTGCCGCCGCCGGCCGCCTTCCAGGCGCCGGATTGGCGGCAACCCGGGCCTGCGTTGACGACGGCCCAGGCGGCGGCCTCCGAGGAGCTGCGCGGCCAGGCGGCCCGGGGCGGCTTCGCGGTCACGCTGCTCGACGGCGTGACCGGCTCGGGCAAGACCGAGGTCTATTTCGAAGCGCTGGCCGCTGCGCTCGCCGCCGGTCGGCAGGTGCTCGTCCTGCTGCCCGAGATCGCGCTCTCTGCCCAGTGGCTGGAGCGGTTCAAGCGGCGCTTCGAGGCCCGGCCGGCCGAGTGGCACTCGGACCTGACCGCGGTCCAGCGCCGCCGCACTTGGCGCGCGGTGGCCCTGGGCGAGGCGCGGGTCGTGGTCGGCGCCCGTTCGGCCCTGTTCCTGCCATACCAGGACCTCGGCTTGATCGTGGTCGACGAGGAGCACGACACCTCCTTCAAACAGGAGGACGGCGTTGTCTATCACGCCCGCGACATGGCCGTGGTGCGCGCCCGGCTGGGGGACTTCCCGGTCGTGCTGGTCTCGGCGACGCCGTCGCTGGAGACCGCCACGAACGTGGAGGCCGGACGCTACGGGCGGCTGCGCCTGCCCGAGCGCCACGGCAGCGCCGGCTTGCCGCGGGTCGAGCTGGTGGACCTGCGCCGGGATCCGCCGCCCCGCCTGGAGGGGGCCGGGCAAAGCTGGCTCTCGCCCGCGCTTCGGCGGGCGCTGGCCGAGACCTTCGAGGCCGGCGAGCAGGCTCTGTTGTTCCTCAACCGGCGCGGCTTCGCGCCGCTCACGCTGTGCCGGACCTGCGGTCACCGGCTGCAATGTCCGAATTGCATCGCTTGGCTGGTCGAGCACCGTCTGGCCGGGCGCCTCGAATGCCACCACTGCGGCCATCGGGCGGCACTGCCGGTACGCTGCCCGGGCTGCGATGCCGAGGGTAGTCTGGCCGCCTGCGGACCCGGAGTCGAGCGGCTGGCCGAGGAGGTCAAGGCACTGTTCCCGGGTCAAGTCACGGCGCTCATGTCAAGCGACAGCATCAGCGGGCCGGCCGCCGCCGAGGCCCTGGTGCGCGCCGTACAACAGCGCGAGATCGATCTCCTGATCGGCACGCAGATCGTCGCCAAGGGCCACCATTTTCCATGGCTGACCCTGGTCGGCGTGGTCGACGGCGACCTGGGGCTTTCGGGCGGCGACCTGCGCGCCGCCGAGCGGACCTATCAGCTGCTCCACCAAGTGGCGGGGCGGGCGGGGCGGGCGGAACGCCCCGGGCGGGTTCTGATTCAGACCTACGAGCCCGAGCATCCGGTCATGCAGGCGCTGGCCTCCTCGGCGACCGACGCGCGCGACCGCTTCCTGGAGACCGAGGCAGACGCCCGCCGGCGCGCGGCTATGCCACCCTTCGCGCGCCTGGCCGCCGTCATCCTCTCGGACCCCGACCAGCGCCGGGTTGACGAGGCCTGCCGCCGCCTGTCCCGCACCCGGCCGCGCCGCGAGGGGATCGAGATCCTGGGCCCGGCGCCGGCGCCACTGGCCGTTCTGCGCGGCCGCCATCGCCGGCGCTTCCTGCTGCGGACCCGGCGCGATGTCGCCCCGCAGGGCGTGCTGAGGGACTGGCTCGCCGCGGTCGACCTGCCGCGCCAGACGCGTTTGCAGATCGATGTCGATCCCTACAGTTTTCTCTAGGCCGGGGGGCTCTCGGACAGGAAGTCGACGTCGATGAAGCCGTCGAGTGCGACGCTCGAGAAGGCGCCGGCAAACGGCTCGCCGGCGATCCGGCGGAAGGTTTTGGCGTTCCGTCTTGCCTGGTCCGGGGTCAGGATGAACAGGTCGTCCGCCCCGTCGAAGGGTGCGAGCGCGCCGGCAATCTGCTCCAGGACCCGCGCGGCCGGTGCGTAGTCGACCTTTTCGGCGGTCTTGGCGAGGCCGAACCAGGGCCGGTTGCGTCGGACCAGGATCAGGTAATCGACCCGAGGGAAGATCATCGGAAAATAGCCGTTCCAGGTGACCGTCGTGACGCACTCGCGCCGGCCCTCCAGCGCAAACAGGAATATCTCGGGTACGAAGACCGCGTTGCCCAGCCGCTTCGCATAGCCCGCCCTTTGCGAGCGGTAGGCCCAGAACAGGTCCGCTTTCGCCTCGGGCAGGTAATAGAAGCTGTCGATGAGGCCCTGGGTCGCCATGGTCCGCACCGCGCGCTGGTTGTTGTCGCGCCAGCTGCGGATCAACTCGTCGACATTGCAGAGTCCGGGCCGGGCATTCTGGGCCTGGGCATCCAGGACCAGCAGGTCGAAGCCTTGGGCGAGGTCCTCGACAAGTGGCATGGATTCATAAGCGAAGTAGGTGGGCCGCCCATAGGTCAAGCTGAGCACGATGCCTGTGCGAAAACTGCCGTCCGGCGAGGCCCGCTCGCCGTCGTCTCCGGCGCCCGGCTCGAAATCGAAAGCGAAGTGGACTCCGGTATCCGGATTCCGATAGGCGAACTGCAGGCCCGTGTTCGAGAGCTTTGTGGTCAAGCGCGCGAATTTTCCCGCCCAGGCGATCAGCAGGCTCTGATCGATAGTCCGGGGTTCCCGCGTGAAGAAGTAAAGGTTGTGGCTCATCGCAGGGCTCGGGACCTCCGGACAGGCTCTTGCTGGACGGGTTGGGGTTTCGGCAGAGTCCTTACACCACCCGCAGCCATCTTGACAGCCGCGAAAATGCTCAAGCCGGTGCCCACAAGGGCACTGGGAATGCCCACCGTTCCGGCCCGTTTTGAAAGCGCGAGTGCCGCCTGTTATCGTTGTCCCGACACAGCTTGCAACGCCCCTAGGTCTATGATAGGACCGTCGCGCCCGCGGGTGGGGGGATCGCCCCGCCTCATTCTCACACTTGAACTTGTGACTTGGCGCTACGGGCGGGCAAAGGGTACGGGCACCGCTTGGGGGCTATGGCTTGGCTGGCGAAAACACGAGCGTGAGCGGTCTGGCCGGGCGCTATGCCTCGGCCCTGTTCGAATTGGCCGAGAGCGCGAAGCAGCTCGATGCGGTCGCGACCGAGCTGCGCGACCTGAAGCAGGTGATCGCCGGCAGCGAAGACCTCGAGCGGCTGATCCGCAGTCCGCTGTACGATCGCGATCAACAAGGAAAGGCCATGGCGGCGATCCTGGACAAGGCCGGGGTCAGCGACCTGACCCGGCGTTTCGTGCTGGTCGTGACTCAGAACCGGCGCCTGTTCGCCCTGCCCCAGATGATCGGTGCCTATCTGGCCGAACTCGCGCGCCGCCGCGGCGAGGTGACCGCCGTTGTGACCGCGGCGCGGAAGCTGACCAAAGAGCAGCAGTCGGCCCTGACCGAGACTCTCAAGAAGGTCGTCGGCACCAAGGTTCAGGTCGACCTCGAGGTCGATCCGGAGCTGCTCGGCGGGCTTGTCGTCCGGGTCGGCAGCCGGATGATCGATTCCTCCCTGCGCACAAAGCTCGAGAAACTTCGGTACGCCATGAAAGGGGTCGCGTGATGGATATCCGCGCCGCGGAAATCTCCGCAATTCTGAAGGACCAAATCGAAAACTTCGGCACCGAGGCCGACGTCGCCGAGGTCGGGCAGGTTCTTTCGGTGGGCGACGGAGTGGCCCGCGCCTATGGCCTGGACAACGTGCAGGCCGGCGAAATGGTCGAGTTTCCGGGTGGCATCAAGGGCATGGCGCTGAACCTCGAAGTCGACAACGTGGGCATCGTGATCTTCGGCGACGACCGTAACATCAAGGAAGGCGACACGGTCAAGCGAACCGGCGCTATCGTCGACGTGCCGGTCGGCCGCGGCCTGCTCGGCCGCGTGGTCGATGCGCTCGGGAACCCGATCGACGGCAAGGGTCCGATCGACGCCGCCGAGCGACGCCGCGTCGACGTCAAGGCACCCGGCATCATTCCGCGCCGTTCGGTGCACGAGCCGGTGCAGACCGGCCTGAAAGCGATCGACAGCCTGATCCCGATCGGCCGCGGCCAGCGCGAGTTGATCATCGGCGACCGCCAGACCGGCAAGACCGCCATCGCGCTCGACACCTTCATTAACCAGAAGGCGGTCAACCAGGGCGACGACGAATCGAAGAAGCTGTACTGCATCTACGTCGCCGTCGGCCAAAAGCGCTCGAGCGTCGCCAAGCTCGTCAAGACCCTCGAGGACCACGGTGCGCTGGACTACTCGGTCGTCGTCGCTGCCACTGCTTCCGAGCCCGCGCCGCTGCAGTTCCTGGCGCCTTACACCGGCTGCACAATAGGCGAGTTCTTCCGGGACAACGGCGCCCACGCGGTGATCGTCTACGACGATCTCTCCAAGCAGGCCATCGCCTACCGGCAGATGTCGCTGCTGCTGCGGCGCCCGCCGGGCCGCGAGGCCTTCCCGGGCGACGTCTTCTACCTGCACTCGCGCCTGCTCGAGCGCGCGGCCAAGATGAACGACGACCACGGCGCCGGATCGCTGACCGCGCTGCCGGTCATCGAGACCCAGGCGGGCGACGTCTCGGCCTACATCCCGACCAACGTGATCTCGATCACCGACGGCCAGATCTTCCTGGAGACGGCGCTATTCTATAAGGGCGTCCGTCCCGCGGTGAACGTCGGCCTCTCGGTGTCGCGCGTCGGCTCGGCGGCCCAGATCAAGGCCATGAAACAGGTCGCCGGCACCATCAAGCTGGAGCTGGCCCAGTTCCGCGAGATGGAAGCCTTCGCCCAGTTCGCTTCGGACCTGGACGCGGCGACCCAGCGCTTGCTCGCCCGCGGCGCGCGTCTGACCGAGGTGCTGAAGCAGCCGCAGTACAGGCCGCTGCCGATCGAGGAGCAGGTCATCGTCATCTTCGCCGGCGTGCGCGGATATCTCGACAGGATCGAGGTCAACAAGGTGACCCAGTTCGAGCAGCAGTTGCTCTCCGAGGTTCGGGCCAAGGGACAGGACATCCTGGAAACGATCCGCACGGAGCGCGAAATCTCCGAAGCCACGGAGGAGAGGCTCAGGGCCTTCATGGACGAATTCGCGAGGACCTTCGTCTGATCGCGCGGCCGGCCCGAGATCGGGAAGCCGGCGGACGCACAACCGGGTAGAGCGGGATGGCGAGTCTCAAGGATCTCAGAGTTCGGATCGCCAGCGTCAAATCGACGCAGAAGATCACCTCGGCCATGAAGATGGTGGCCGCGGCCAAGCTGCGCCGCGCCCAGGAGCAGGCCGAGGCCTCGCGGCCCTATGCCGAGCGCATGGCCCGTATGCTGGGCTCGCTGGCGGCCAGCGTCGCCGGGCAGGACGGGGCGCCGCCGCTGCTCAAGGGTTCGGGCAAGGACGAGGTGCACCTGATCGTCGTCGGTACGGCGGACCGCGGCCTGTGCGGCGGCTTCAACTCCTCCATCGTGCGCGAGGCCCGGCAAATGATCCACGCGCTCGGCGGCCAGGGCAAGACGGTCAAGCTGCTCTGCGTCGGCCGCAAGGGGCGCGATCAGTTGCGCCGGGACTATGGCGAGCTCATCGTCGATACCATCGAGGACGTGGCCAAGCCGGCCGTGACCTTCGATAAGGCTTCGGCGATCGCCGGCCGGCTCACGCAGATGTTCCAGGCCGGCGAGTTCGATGTCTGCACCATCATCTACGCCCAGTTCAAGTCGGCGATCACCCAGATCGTGACGCCCCAGCAGCTGATCCCCTTCGCGGTCCCCGAGGAGCAGAAGGAGGCAGCCGCCGGCGGTGGCGCCTCGGCGGCCTACGAGTACGAGCCGGACGAGGAGGAGATCCTGGCCGCCCTGCTGCCGCGCAACATTGCGGTGCAGATCTTCAGGGCCCTGCTCGAGAACAACGCCAGCGAACAGGGTGCGCGCATGACCGCCATGGACAGCGCCACGCGCAACGCGGGCGACATGATCGACCGGCTGACGTTGGTCTACAACCGGACCCGTCAGGCCGCCATCACCAGAGAACTGATCGAGATCATCTCCGCCAAGGAGGCGATGTAGCGCCCTTGGGCGCGCAGGCCGGGCTGAGCGGCAGACACTAGGGAGCAACGAGCATGGCTAAGAACCTCGTCGGCAGAATCACGCAGGTCATGGGACCGGTCGTCGACGTTCAGTTCGAGGGCGATCTGCCACCGATTCTGAACGCGCTGGAAACCGACAACGACGGCAGCCGCCTCGTGCTCGAGGCCGCTCAGCATCTCGGCGAGAACATGGTGCGCACCGTTGCCATGGACAGCACCGAGGGCCTGGTCCGCGGCCGAGAGGTACAGGACACCGGCGGGCCGATCACCGTCCCCGTCGGACCCGAAACCCTGGGCCGGATCATGAACGTGATCGGCGAGCCGATCGACGAGCTGGGGCCGATCGAGACCAAGATGTCCTCGCCGATCCACAGGCCCGCGCCCGAGTTCGTCGACCAGTCGACCGAGGCCGAGGTGCTGGTCACCGGCATCAAGGTGGTCGACCTGCTCGCGCCCTACGCCAAGGGCGGCAAGATCGGCCTGTTCGGCGGTGCCGGCGTGGGCAAGACCGTGATCATCATGGAACTGATCAACAACATCGCCAAGGCGCACGGCGGCTATTCGGTCTTCGCCGGCGTCGGCGAGCGCACGCGCGAGGGCAACGACCTCTATCACGAGATGATCGAGTCGGGGGTGGTCAAGCCGGGCGAGCCGGGCTCCAAGGCGGCGCTGGTCTATGGCCAGATGAACGAGCCGCCGGGCGCGCGCGCCCGTGTCGGACTGACCGGACTCACCCAGGCGGAGTATTTCCGCGACGAAGAGGGCCAGGACGTCCTGCTGTTCATCGACAACATCTTCCGCTTCACCCAGGCGGGCTCGGAGGTCTCGGCGCTTCTCGGCCGCATTCCCTCGGCGGTCGGCTACCAGCCGACCCTGGCGACCGACATGGGCACCCTGCAGGAACGGATCACCACGACCAAGAAGGGCTCGATCACCTCGGTCCAGGCGATCTACGTGCCGGCCGACGACCTGACCGACCCGGCGCCGGCGACCTCCTTCGCGCACCTCGACGCCACGACCGTGTTGTCGCGCCAGATCGCCGAGCTCGGCATCTACCCGGCGGTCGATCCGCTCGACTCGACCAGCCGGATCCTCGACCCCTTCGTGGTCGGCGAGGAGCACTACGCCGTGGCCCGCGAAGTGCAGCGCATCCTGCAGTCCTATAAGGCGCTGCAGGACATCATCGCGATCCTGGGCATGGACGAGCTCTCGGAGGAGGACAAGCTGACCGTCGCCCGGGCGCGCAAGATTCAGCGCTTCCTGTCTCAACCTTTCTTCGTGGCCGAGGTGTTCACCGGCACGCCGGGCGTTCTGGTATCGCTCGACGAGACGATCCGCGGTTTCAAGGGCATCTGCGAAGGCGAATTCGATCACTTGCCGGAAGGCGCCTTCTACATGGTCGGCACGATCGACGAGGCGGTCGAGAAGGCACGCAAGATGGCGGCCGAGGCGGCGTGAGCGCCGGCACCGGAGTGATGTGTGATGATCGAAACTAGAGTGGCGTTCGAGCTGGTCTCGCCGGAGCGGCTGTTGCTCTCGGAGTCGGTCGACATGGTGGTCGTGCCGGGCGCCGAGGGTGATTTCGGTGTCCTGGTGCGCCACGCGCCGCTGGTCTCCGGCGTGCGGCCCGGCGTGATTTCGGTTTACAACGGGGGCCAGGTCACCGAGCGGATCTTCGTGGCCGGCGGCTTCGCCGAAGTGACGCCGTCGCGCTGCACGGTCTTGGCCGAGCAGGCCATGCCGGTTGCCGAGATCGATCGCCCGGCGGCCGAGCAGCAGCTCAAGGACGCGCGCGAAGACCTGGCCGACGCCAAGGACGACGATGAGCGCGATGCCGCGGCACGGCAAATCGCCGTCGCCGAGGCAATGATCCAGGCGTCGGCAAGCTAGGCGGCTCGGCCAACCAGCGACCCGGCGCGCTCACCCCGGTTTCTGACCTCAGCTATCCGCCGTCCGCGCGCGGCTCGAACAGGTCCGCGAACTCTGCCAGGACCGCGCGGTAGAGCTGCAGCTTGAAGGGGACGATGAACTCCGGCAACTCCTCGTGCGGCGCCCATTTCCATGCGGAGAACTCCGGTTCCTTCGTCTCGATGTCGATATCGCTGTCCTCGCCCAGAAAGCGCAGAGCGAACCATTTCTGCGTCTGACCGCGGTAGCGGCCGCGCCACACCTTGGGTACGAGGTCCCGGGGCAGATCATAGTCGAACCACCGGCGGCTCTCGGCGATGATTTCCGCCTTGCTGGTGCCGATTTCCTCCTCGAGCTCGCGCAGCACCGCGTCGCGCGGCGCTTCGCCCTCGTCGATCCCGCCTTGCGGCATTTGCCAAGCAGGCCTCGGCGTGTCGATGCGCTGGGCGACGAACACCTGGTTTTTCCGGTTGAGCAGCATGAGGCCGACGCCGGGCCGATAGGGCAAGCGAGCGATCTCCTCCGGGCTCATGGTCACTGTGTCCGCTCCGCGGGGTTCAGGGTGTTGGTCTCGGGACCGCCAGATCAGAGATCGGCGACAACTTGAAGCCGCGCGCCTCGAGGCTGACCGCCCAGTTGGCGAGACGTTCCAATGTCACCGGATAGGGCTCGCCCATAGCGATCGAAAACCCCCGGGCCAGCGCCAGCCGTTCGATCTGGACGAGACGGGCATCGACCGCTTCCCGGTTCGGTTCCGGGCCGTCCAACATGCGATCGTTGACGGCATGCGGTAGCGCAATGCGTTCGGCCAGGCGGCTGGCGACGCTGCTTTCCGTCGTGTTGTTGTCGAGGAACATGATGCCCCTGCTCTTCAGCGTCTGCAGAATCGGTTGCAGGGCGGCTTCGGACGTGGTGAAGCGCGAGCCCAGCACCGCCGCCACGCCGATGTAGCCCTGGCCGCGACCCAGGATCCACTGCAGGCGCTCCAGGTTCTGCGCGGGCTCCAAACCGGCCAAGAGCGCCTGCGGCCCGGGGTCATCGTTCGGGAAGGTGACGGGCTCCATTGGCAGGTCGATCAAGACCTCGTGTCCCCTGGCGCGTGCCCGGGCGATCCAGTCGTCCAGTTGCTCGGCATAGGGCGAGAAGGAAAGGGAGATTTGGGATGGCAACCGATCCACCGCCTGCTCGGTCGCGGCCTTGGACAGGCCCAGGCCGGTTATCACCACGGCGATGCGCCGGGGCCCCTGGACGGCGGCCGCGGGTGCCGGGGCCGTCTGCTCGGTGGACTCGGACTGAGGCTCCGCCCCGGCCCGGGTCTGTTCCGGCTCCTCCTGTGGGATCGTCTCCGCGGGCCGGTCTGCGGCGACGGCATCGGGCGAGGCGCCCTCGGAGGTGGGCTCTGACTCCTCGGGTGGCGGTTCCTCGGCCGGCGGCAGGGCGATCGTGATGCCTGCTCCGGTGCGAGGGAGGTCTGCTGTCAGCTTCAGGACGACGAATCCGGCCGCTGCAGCGGTCACTCCGAGGACCAGCACCCACGCTATCGCCAGTACGCCGGGGCCCCGCTTTTGCCCGGATGACCGAAATGGCGAGGAGCGCGCCACCGGATCCCCGAGATGCGGTCAGTTGACCGCGCGTTGGTTGAACAGGGCGAGGCCCTGCAGCAAATCGAGCGCCCGGGCGAGCTGGAAGTCCTGTGGCGTATCGTTGTCTTGCGGCCCTGCCGGCATGGCCTCGAGCTCGCTGCCGTCGTCGGTGCCGCCCTTGTTCTCCAGCGCGCCGCGCAGGTCCGCCTCGCTCCGCCGCTTGGCGCTGTCCAAGGCCTCGATCTTGGCCTGCTCGACGACAATATCCGGTTCGATCCCCTTGGCCTGGATCGAGCCGCCGGACGGAGTGTAGTAGCGCGCGGTGGTAAGGCGCATGGCGCCGTGCCCGGTGAGCGGGATGATGGTTTGAACCGAGCCCTTACCAAAGGAGTCGGTGCCCATAACGATGGCGCGGCGATGATCCTGCAGCGCGCCGGCGACGATTTCGGAAGCCGAGGCCGAGCCACCATTGATCAGCACGACGACCGGCAGTCCGTCGGCCAGGTCGCCCTGGCGCGCATTGAAGCGCTGGGCGTTGTCCGGATGGCGCCCGCGCGTCGAGACGATCTCCCCCTGATGGAGGAAGGCGTCGGACACGGCGATGGCCTGGTCGAGCAGGCCGCCCGGATTGTTGCGCAAGTCGAGGACATAGCCGACGAGCTTGTCGCCGATCTCTTCCTTCAATTTCCCGAACGCTTTTTCCAGACCGATGTCGGTCTGCTCGTTGAAGGCGGTAACCCGCAGGTAGCCGACATTGCCCTCGGCGCGGCTGCGCACCGAACGGATCTTGATCACGGCTCGGGTGATCGTCACGTCGAAGGGTTCCTGCTCGCCGCGGCGGATGGTCATTTTGATGTCGGTATTGACCAGGCCGCGCATCTTCTCGACCGCCTGACTGAGGGTCAAGCCCAGCACCGGTTCGCCGTCGAGGTGGCTGATCAGGTCGCCGGCCTGGATCCCGGCCCGGAAGGCCGGCGTATCGTCGATCGGCGAAACCACTTTGACCAAGCCGGTCTCCATGGTCACCTCGATGCCGAGGCCGCCGAATTCGCCCTTGGTCTGCACCTGCATATCGCCGAAGGACTTGGCGTCCATATAACTGGAATGTGGATCCAGCGAGGCCAGCATGCCGCGGACCGCCGACTGTATCAACTCCTCGTCGGAGACTTCCTCGACGTAGTCGGCGCGCACGCGTTCGAAGACGTCGCCGAACAGCTTCAGCTGCCGATATGTCTCGGACCTGTCGTCCTGGGGAGAGGCGGTCTGGGGGACCAGGAGAATCAGGGCGGCGAAAGCCACCAAAAGTCGAAGCTTAGGCATTAACCTTGCACCTTGTCGTTTGTGGTTGCCAGCCAGGGCAGCGGGTTGATCGGTTGCCCGCTCCGGCGGAGTTCGAGGTAAAGTATCGGATCGCCGTTCTCGCCGTGGCTCATCACGCCCACTGGCTCGCCGGCCAGTACCCACTGGCCGGCCACCGCATCGATCCGGTCCAGACCCGCGAGCACTGTATGATATCGTTCGCCGTGTTGGATGATCAAGATTTGTCCATAGCCGCGGAATACGCCCGCATAGCGGACGCGGCCGTCGTAGGGCGCGACGACCTGGGCCGCTCCGCGCGTAAGGATCGAAATCCCCTTGGACGTCGTGGCGGCTTTCTTCTCGCGGTCACCGAAAGTGGCGACCACCCGGCCACGCGCGGGCATGACCAGGGTGGATACGGCGGTTGATCTCGGGAAGTCCCTTACGTTGTCGGGCTTTTCCAGGGGGCGCTTGGCCGGTGGTGTGGCGAGCAGGGCTTGCTGCGTCTCCTGCGGCTGCGGTTCGGTCGGCGCCGTCGCTTGTTCGCCTGCGTCCCGGGTGGCGCGCTCGGCCGCCTCCCTCTCCTGGCGCGCGGTCGCTTCCTGGACTTCCTCTTCGGCCCGTTTCTGCGCGTCGCGTTCCAGCTTGGCCACGAAGTCGCGCAGGTCCTTGGCTTCGCGGGCGAGCTTGCGGACCCTGGCGCGGGCCGCCCGCTGCTCGGCGCTGGTCACGTTTTCCAGTCCCCGTTTGCGCTCGATCAGTCGCGCCAGGCGCTTGCGCTCGGCCTCGAGGTTCTGGGTTTCGGCGGCAAGATCGCCCTGTTTGAGCGCGATTTCCCGGCGCAGCCCGTCGAGCGTCACCAGTTCGGCCCGCAGAACCCGGCCCCGGCGTTCGATGACCGGTACCGCGACGCTCAGCAGCATGGCACTGCGTAGGGTATCGACCGGCGCGCCCGGCGCGGCGAAGGCCACCTCCGGCGGTCGGAGGGCGATGCGCTGCAGTGCGCCGAGCGTCCGGACCAGCCGGCTCCGCTGGCTCCGTAAGGCCGCCTGCTTCTCCGCCCGCTCCGCTTCGAGCACGGCGAGCGCGTGCTCCGTGGCCGAAAGCGTCTCTTCCAGATCCTGTGCCGCGCGCGCCGCCGCCACCACGTCGCGCCGCAGGCCCTTGATCTCATCCTTCAACGCCTGCGCTTGGCGGCCGAGCGCCTCGGCCTTGGCTCGGTCTTGCTCCAGGGCGCGCTCCACCTCCTTCAGACGGGAGTCGTCCGCCAATACGACAGGGCCGGACAGCGACAGCAGCAATGCGCTCAACATGCCGACGACCGGTCCGGGGGCAGACCTCATTTTTCTGGAAGGCCCTCGCACCACGCTACTCCGCCGCCGCATCTCTGGTCTTCGCGGCCCGACACAGCAGGGACCGGCCGGTCATTTCCGCCGGCTGGGCCAAGCCCATCAGATCGAGCACCGTGGGCGCGATGTCGGCCAACCGGCCGCCCGCCAGGGCGCAAACGCCGGCCGGCGCGTTAGCCAGGATGACGGGCACGGGGTTCATGGTGTGCGCGGTATGCGCCTGTCCGGTTCCGTGGTCCATCATCTGCTCGGCATTGCCGTGGTCGGCGGTAATGATCAGGGCTCCGCCCGCGCGGCCGACGGCTTCGGCCAGACGGCCGAGGCAGGCGTCCACCGTCTCGACCGCCTTGACGGCCGCGTTCAGGTTGCCCGTATGCCCTACCATATCGCCGTTGGCATAATTCGCCACAATCAGATCGAAGCGTCCGGACTCGATGGCCTCGACCAGCCCGTCGGTCACTTCCACGGCCGACATCTCCGGCTTGAGGTCATAGGTCGCGACCCGGGGCGAAGGCACCAGGATGCGCTCCTCGCCCGGGAAGACCGATTCACGGCCACCGTTGAAGAAGAAGGTGACGTGGGCATACTTCTCGGTTTCGGCAATGCGCAGCTGCTTGAGGCCGGCTTCCGCCACGACTTGGCCCAGGGTCTCCCGCAGATTCTGGGGCGGGAACAGGGTGGCCAAGCGGGCGTCGAGCGCCTCGGAGTAGCTGGCCATGCCGGCGGCGGCCGCGAAACGCACGACCCGCGGGCGTGCGAAACCCTCGAAATCCGGCACCAGCAGGGCAGAGAGGATCTCGCGCGCGCGATCGGCCCGGAAATTGGCCATGATCAGCCCGTCGCCGTCCCGCATGCCCGCGAAATCGCCGATCACCGAGGGTTCCAGGAACTCGTCGCTCTGGCCGGCCTCGTAACCCTGCCCGATGGCGGCCAAGGGGTCCGGGACGGTCTTGCCGCGCGCCTCGACCAGTGCGTGGTAGGCCCTCTCGACCCGTTCCCACCGCTTGTCTCGGTCCATGGCATAATAGCGGCCGCAAAGAGTAGCGACCGGTGCCCGGGCCGCCATCTGGAATTCCGCGACGAAGTCCCGGGCGCTACGCGGCGGGGTGTCGCGGCCGTCCAGGAAACCGTGGACGGCGACCGGCAGGCCCGCCTCGGCCAGGATGTTGGCGAGCGCCGCCATGTGGTCCTGGTGCGAGTGCACCCCGCCGGGCGACAGCAGGCCGAGCAGGTGGGCGGTGCCGCCGGACGCCATGAGCGCCTCGATGAAGTCGACCAGCCTCGGGTTGTCCGCCAGCGTGCCCTCGGCGATCGCTTGGTCGATACGCGGTAGGTCCTGGAGGACGACCCTGCCCGCGCCCAGGTTCATGTGGCCGACCTCGGAGTTGCCCATCTGGCCACCGGGCAGGCCGACCGCCAGTTCCGAGGCGTCGATCAGCGCGTGCGGTGCGCCCTCCATCAGGCGGTCGAGCACCGGGGTGCGCGCCCGTCCGATGGCGTTGTCCTCGCAGGTCTCGCGGTGGCCCCAGCCGTCCAGGATGCAGAGAACGACGGGGCGGGGGCGGGTTCCCTCGACCATGAGGCTCTATATAGGGTATTCGGGCGGCAATCCATAGGCCTTTGGCGTACTTCAGGCACGGTGGTAGGGGTGCCCCGAAAGGATCGTCTGCGCGCGGTAGAGTTGCTCCACGGTCAGGGCGCGGACAAGCAGGTGCGGCCAGGTCATGGGTCCGAGCGCCAACACCAGGTCGGCCCGGTCGATGACCGCTTGCGACAGGCCCTCGGCCCCGCCGATCGCGAAGGCCAAGTCCTGCAGCCCCTCGTCGCGCCAGCGGCCGAGGAGAGCGGCGAAGGCGGCGCTGGTCATGTGCCGGCCCCCCTCGTCCAAGGCGATCAGCCGGGCGTCCTCGGGCACCGCCGCGAGCAGGCGCTCGCCCTCGCGATGCTTCAACGATTCCGGCGCAAGGGCGCGGCGCTCCTCGACCTCCTTGAGGGTCAGGCGCCAGGCGAGTCGTGCAGCATAGAGCTCGTAGAGATCGCGGGACGGTCCTGTCTTGGCGCGGCCGACGGCGGCCAGCGTGATCCGCATGGTTGCTTCACTCCGGCGTACGGCCGTCCGGTGCTCCGGGGTACCGCCGCCGATGCCCGCTCAGGCGCTGGCCAGCGGACGCTTCGGTTCCGACAGATCGAGCCCCCACATCTTCTCGAGATTGTAGAAGGCCCTAACTTCGGGGCGGAAGAGATGGACGATGATGTCACCGGCATCGATCAGAACCCAGTCGCAGCGCCGGGCGCCTTCCACCGAAACGCTGCCGAGGCCCTCGGCTTTCAGCTTTTCGCGCAGGTGCTCCGCCATCGCGCCGACTTGGCGCTGAGAGCGTCCGCTGGCGATGATCATGTAATCCGCGATGCTGGATTTTCCGGCGAGGTCTATGGTGACAAGGTCTTCGGCCTTGTCGTCCTCCAAAGATGCCGTGACAAGTTCCACCAGGCGCCGACTGAACGCCGGTCCCGGTGTTTGTTGACTGGCCGCGACGGCCTTGTCCTTGCGTGGTATGGGCGGTGCCCTCCGTTGTGCTGTTCTACCGTGAGCCCGGTGGCTCAGCCGGCCTTCGCCGGGCCCGAATCTGCGTCGCCGACAAGGCGTTCAGCCGGCTATGGACGAACACCCAGGCGGGCGGCGTGTGCCCCGCCAACCCCCTGGCTCGCTTCTCATCCAGGCGGTACCGGGCAAATCGCCGTGCCGCCCCGGCGGCGACAGCCCTTAAAGAATAGGAGGGCCGATCGAAAACCGCAACGGCGACGATATGAAAGATTTCCCTCCAATCTTTCCATTTCGTTAACTGCACCAGATTGTCCGCGCCCATCAGCCAGACGAACCGGACCCGCGGAAAGCGCCGGGTCAAGGCGCGCAGCGTGTCCGCCGTGTAGTGGCTGGCGAGCCGATCCTCGATCCCGGTCACACGAATGCGCGGATGACGGGCCAGAGTCTGCGCCCGGGCGAGGCGGGACTCCAGGGGCGCCATGCCGGCCCGGGGCTTGAGCGGGTTCTGCGGCGAGACCAGCCACCAGACCTCATCGAGACCGAGACGTTTGAGCCCCTCGAGGCTGATCTGCCGGTGGCCGGCGTGGGCCGGGTTGAACGACCCGCCGAGGAGCCCGATCCGCGCGCCCGGCGGCGGCAGATGGCCGCCCAGGGCAGCCGCCAGGCGGGCCGGGGTGGGCAGGGGCCCGGTGGCGCTGCGGTGCAAGGCCAGCCGCCGGCTCTCAGGGCCGCACCTGGCCCTGCCCCCTGACCACGTACTTGATGCTGGTCAGCTGCTCGGCGCCGACGGGGCCGCGGGCGTGCAGCTTGCCGGTTGAGATACCGATCTCGGCGCCCATGCCGAACTCGCCGCCGTCGGCGAACTGGGTCGAGGCGTTGTGCATGACGATGCCCGAATCGACCCGGACGAGAAAGCGCTCGGCGGTGGCCGCGTCCTCTGCGACGATCGCCTCGGTGTGGTGCGAGCCGTAGCGGTTGATGTGGCCGATCGCCTCGTCGACCCCGTCCAGCACCTTCACCGAGATGACCGGGGCCAGGTACTCGGTGACCCAGTCCTCGTCGCTGGCTTGCGATACCCGCTCGTCGATCGCGCGTGTCTCTGGATCGCCGCGCACCGCGCAGCCGGCCTCGATCAGGGCGCCCAGGATGGCCGGCAGGTGGCTTTGCAGCACCGGACGGTCGACCAGCAGGGTCTCGGTCGCGCCGCAGATGCCGGTGCGCCGCATCTTGGCGTTCACGACGATCTCGCGCGCCATGTCCGGGTCGGCCGAGCGGTCGACATAGGTGTGGCAGATCCCTTCCAAGTGGGCCAGAACCGGGATCCGGCTCTCGGCGAAGACCCGCTCGATGAGGCCCCTGCCGCCGCGCGGCACGATCACGTCGACGTAGTCGTTCATGGCGAGCAGCAAGCCGACCGCCGCCCGGTCGGTGGTCGGCACGCGCTGGACCGCGCTCTCCGGCAGGCTGGCCGCCCCCAGGCCTTGCTGCAGACAGTCCAGGATGGCGCCCGAGGAATAGAAGCTTTCCGAGCCGCTACGCAGGATCGCCGCGTTGCCGGCCTTTAGGCAGAGCCCGCCGGCGTCCGCCGTGACGTTGGGCCGGCTCTCGTAGATGATCCCGATCACACCGAGCGGGACGGCGACCCGGGCGATCCTGAGGCCGTTGGGCCGGTCCCACTCGGCCAGCACGCGGCCGACCGGGTCTGGAAAGGCGGCGATATCCTCAAGGCCCCTGGCCATGGCCTCGACGCGGCCCTCGTCGAGCTCCAGGCGGTCGAGCAGGGCGGCATTGAGGCCCTTGGCCCGGGCCGCCGCCATGTCGCGGCCGTTGGCCTCGAGGATCTTGTCCCGGCTCTGGCGGATCGCCTGCGCCGCGGCCTTCAGCGCCCGGCTCTTGGCCTCCGGCGCGGCCAGCGCCAGCTCGTGGGCGGCGCTCCGCGCGGTACGGCCCAGAACTTCCATCCGGCGAGGCAGGTCGTCCTGCAGAACCGCGGCCTCTTGGATCATGGCATCCTCCCTCACATCAGGACCAGGTCGTCGCGGTGGATCAACTCTTCACGGCCACGGTAGCCCAGACGAGCCTCGATTTCACTGCTCTTGTGACCCAGGATGAGCCGGGCCTCCCGGGCCGAGTAGGCGCACAGGCCGCGCGCGACCTCGACCCCGTCGGTGCCGAGCACGACCACCGCATCGCCGCGCTCGAATAGGCCCTCCACCGCGGTGACCCCGGCGGGCAGTAGGCTCCGGCCGCTCTGGAGTGCCCTGAGCGCGCCGGCGTCGACCACCAGCCGGCCCGTCGGCTTTAGCGAGCCGGCAATCCAGCGCTTGCGCGCAGTGAGCGGCTCGACTCCGGCCAGGAACCAGGTGCAGCGCGCGCCGTCGGCGAGGGCGGCCAGCGGATGCTTGCGCCGGCCATCGGCGATCACCATGCGGCAGCCGCCGGCCACGGCGATGCGCGCGGCTTGCAGCTTGGTGACCATGCCGCCGGAGGAATAGCCGACCGGCGCCCGGCCGGCCATGGCCTCGATCTGCCCCGTGATGGTGGCCACCAACGGAATGAAGCGGGCCGAGGAGTCCAGCTTGGGATCGGCGCTGTAGAGCCCGTCGATATCGGACAGGAGGACCAGGGCATCCGCGTTCATCATGGCGGCGACCCGGGCCGCCAGGCGATCGTTGTCGCCGAAGCGGATTTCGGTGGTGGCGACCGTGTCGTTCTCGTTGATCACCGGCACCGCGCCGAGCCGCAGCAGCGTGTTGAGCGTATTGCGGGCGTTGAGATGGCGCCGTCGTTGCTCCGTGTCCGCCAAGGTCAGCAGGATCTGTGCCACGGTGATGTCGTGCCGTCCCAGGGCCGACTGGTAGGCGTGGGCTAGGCGGATCTGGCCGGTCGCCGCGGCGGCCTGCTGTTCCTCCAGTCGGACCGCCTTGCGCGTCAGGCCGAGGTGGCGCCGGCCGAGCGCGATCGAGCCCGAGGAGACCACGATGACCTCGGCCCCACGGTCCTTCTGCACCGCCAGATCGTCGGCCAGGGCGTTCAACCAGTCCTGCCTGAGCGCGCCGCTGGCCTCGTCGACCAGCAAGGCGGAGCCGATCTTGACCACGAGGCGCTTGGCCTCGGCCAGCGCCGGCTGGCCCGTGGCGCTCACGGCTGGAACGCCTCGGCGGGCTCGGCCTCCCGCCGCTCGGCCGCCGCGGCCCGGGCTGCGCGGATCTGGCCCAGCAGGGCCCGCAGGACCTCCCGGATCCCTTCGCCGGAGACGCCGGAAAGCCTGGCGATATCGCCACCGACGGCGCCCGCCAGGGCTTGCGCCTTGGCCGCCGCCTCATCCGAAGTGAGCGCGTCGACCTTGTTGAGCGCGACCAGTTCCGGCTTGCCGGCCAAGCCTTGGCCATAGGCCTCCAACTCGCCGCGCACGCTGCGATAGGCGGCCACGACGTCGTCCTGAGTGCCATCGACCAGATGCAGCAGGATGCCGCAGCGCTCGACGTGGCCGAGGAAGCGGTCGCCCAGCCCGGCGCCCTTGTGCGCCCCCTCGATCAGCCCCGGGATGTCGGCCAGCACGAACTCCTCGTCGTCGACGCTGACCACGCCGAGCTGCGGGTGCAGGGTGGTGAAGGGGTAGTCCGCGACCTTGGGCCGGGCGCGCGACACGGCGGCCAGGAAGGTCGATTTGCCGGCGTTGGGCAGGCCGACCAGGCCGGCGTCGGCGATCAGCTTGAGGCGAAGCCAGACCCAGCGCTCCTCGCCCGGCCAGCCCGGGTCGGCGCGGCGCGGCGCGCGGTTGGTCGCGCTCTTGTAATGGGCGTTGCCGAAGCCGCCGTCGCCGCCGCGCGCCAGCACCACGCGCTGACCGGCCTCGGTCAAGTCTGCGATCAGCGCCTGCTTGTCCTGGTCCAGGATCTGGGTCCCGGCCGGCACCTTGATCGCCACGCTTTTGCCGGCCGCGCCGGTCTTGTTGCGCCCCTGGCCATGGACGCCGCGGCCGGCTTTGAAGTGCTGCCGATAGCGAAAGTCGATCAAGGTGTTCAGGTCCGCCACGGCTTCGAAGACGATGTCGCCGCCGCGCCCGCCATCGCCGCCGTCCGGGCCGCCGAACTCGACGTACTTCTCGCGCCGGAACGACAGACAGCCGGCCCCACCGTCGCCGCTCTTCACATATATCCTGGCCTCGTCGAGGAACTTCATGGCGTCGCCCTTGGTGCCTGCGCTTGGTTTCGTGCGCGCACGAGGCGCCGGCAGGTGACCCGTCGTCCACGCGCCTCGTACCACAACTCGTCCTCGCCAGTATAAGCGAAACCGCAGTTCTCCAGCACGCGCCCCGATGCGGGGTTGTCCAGGAAGTGTCCGGCGGTCACCTGGCTGGCGCGCAAGTCATCGAAGGCGAAACGAACCAGTCGCCGCACCACCTCGGCCGCAAAACCCCTGCCCCACCATGGCTCGCCGGCCCAATAGCCAAGCTCGTAGATGGCCTCGTCCGTTCGCTCCAGGCCGGCGGCGCCGATCGGCTCGCCGTTCTGCTCGAAACAGAAGGCGTAGCCCTCGCCGTGCTCCCGGGCCCGGACGGTGGATGCGATCCAGCTCTCTGCCAGGCCGTCCGGATAGGGGAGGGGGATGCGCGCCGTCGTGCGCGCGACCTTCCAGCTGCCGCACAGCGCCCGTACGGCGCCCGCGTCGCTCTGCCGAAAGGGGCGCAGGAGGAGACGCTCGGTCTCAAGCTTTGGGTTCATCGCTCGCTCTGCCGGAGGAGGCACAAAACAAGGAGGGAGATGGCATCCCATCTCCCTCCTCCGATGTCTCCGGCCTCGCGATGGGTGCCACCTTCGGTGGCGGACCCACCTCAGGCTATTCAGCTGCCGCCGGGCTCGGCGGGGTCGACGGCTCCACGGACACGAAGGTGCGTCCGCCCGATTTCTTGCGGAAGGCGACGCGGCCTTCGGTCAGCGCGAAGATCGTGTGATCGCGGCCCATGCCGACATTTTCGCCGGGGTGCCACTTGGTGCCGCGCTGGCGGATGATGATGTTGCCCGGGATCACGACCTCGCCGCCGAACTTCTTGACACCCAGGCGCCGGCCGGCCGTATCGCGGCCGTTGCGCGAGCTGCCGCCTGCTTTCTTGTGTGCCATGGCGTCTTACTCCTTGGTCTTCTTGGCCGGCGCCTTCTTGGCTGGAGCCTTCTTGTCGCTGGCTTTCTTCGGCGCCGCCTTCTTGGCGGGGGCCTTGGCCTTCGTCTCGCTCTTGGCCTTGGGCTCGGCCTTCTTCTTCGGCGCCGCCTTCGGCTTGGCCTTTGGCTTCGCGGCCGCCTTCGGCTTCGCTTCGGCCTTGGCCTTCGGCTCGGCCTTGGCTTTCGGCTTGGCCTTGGGCTTCGCGACCGCCTTCGGCTTGGCCTCGGCCTTCGGCTTGGCCGCAGCCTTCGGTTTGGGCTCGGCCTTCGGCTTCGCGGCAGCCTCCGATTTGGCCTTCGGCTCGGCCTTCGGCGCGGCCTTGGGCTCTTCCTTTGCCTTCGGCGCGGCCGCCTTGGCCTTGGCCGGCTTCTTGCCGCCGGTCATGATATCGGTGATGCGCAGCACCGTCTGGTGCTGGCGGTGGCCGTTGCGCCGGCGGTGGTTCTTGCGGCGCTTCTTCTTGAAGACGATGATCTTCGGCCCGCGGCCCTGCTCGACGATCTCGGCGGTCACCGTGGCGCCCGCCACAAGGGGCGCGCCGACAGTCGTAGCCTCGACGCCGCCGAGCAGCAGAACCTCCTCGAAGGCGACCGTGGCGCCGGCCTCGCCGGCCAGCTTCTCGACCACGACGATCTGATCCTTGGCGACCTTGTACTGCTTGCCGCCGGTCTTGATGACTGCGTACATGATGGTTTTTTCGCGTTCTGTGCGACAAATAACGGACCGCGAGGGTCCCCCCGCGGCCGGATCGGCGCACTATAGCGACGCGGCTCCGGCTGTCAATGCCCGTTCGGGCGGCCTTTTGGCTTTTGGACGACGCTTTCGGCAGGGGGCAGAACCCGCGGCGCCGGGTTGCGCCGGCCGGCTCTCCCGCTCCGCGCGCCCGGCCAGCGGAACGCAGCGCCTTCGGCGGCCTGCCGACCCCACCATCCGCGAGTCCGCCCGGCCGGGAGGAGGCAGGACGACGTCTTGCAAGGCCTGGCGGGCTTGGGCTAGTGTGCCGCCGCCCCGGGAGTGGTTGAACGGGGCGGTCTCGAAAACCGTTGTACGCGCGAGCGTACCGAGGGTTCGAATCCCTCTCCCTCCGCCATTAACTCTTTGTCTTCGCTCATATATCGGGAGAGATTCGAACTCCCGGTACAGTTCCCGGGAGTTTGTGGGGGGGGGCTTGTCACAAACTCGAACCTATCTCGGATTGCGCCCATTGGAACATACCGTCAGGCAGTGGTGCAGGCAGCAATTCGCCACGCCGTGAAAGCGTCATCATGGCGATGTCTGTATGTCAGTGGCTGATATGCGATGTCGGAGAGTTGCGAAGTGTTTGTATGCAGCGGCGTGTATCGAATGGAAGCGTCGGACTGATCCGGGAGATCGAAACGCTTGTTCTGCCCACTCTCGTCGTCGGATCCGCACATGCGATCCTTCGATCCGGTTGTTCTTCTATTTCGCCTGGTGATGCCAAGCGGCGAGGCCAAGATCTCGAAGGGCTGCGGCGTAGGCCTTCCACTTGTCGATGACAATAGTCCACGGCGCGAGGCCGTTTTTCTTCGGAAGCTTGCGCATCGGCTTCAGCGCCGCCCGCTCATCCCGCTTCGCTTGAACAAGGATGTCAAGCACCTCGCCAATCAGATCGATCGCGCGCCGGAGATACATCTGGCGCCCGCCGATCGAGACGACGCGCGATCTGCGGATCGAATCTCATCACCTGGCGACGAATCGTTTCGTAAGAGACGCCGACACAGCGTTCTGTGGCGCGCTTTTCGACATCGCGGAAGCTGAGATTGTATCGGGTGAAATGCCGCCCAGCGTACAGAGTATTGGACGGCGGAAAATGGAGATTGCGGCAGGTGATAGCCATCATCGCATCAGACTACCCACCATCGACGCTCATCACATCCGAGTTTGTGACAAAGCCCGCTAGAGCTCCCTATACAAGGCGGGATTTTCCCTGATCAGCTTATTCCGGAAGCCTTCGACCACCGCAACCTCCCTGCGTTCGCTGCGCGCGATAGCGACGGGAATCTCGGCGAGCACGGTCCCCGGCGCCGGCGACAACAGCACGATGCGGTCGGCCAATTGGATGGCTTCGCGCAGATCGTGTGTGACGAAGATCACCGTGGTCGGGCGGTCCCTCCAGATCTGCAAAAGCAGGAGCCTCAGACGCTGGGCCGTGGGTTCGTCGAGCGATACGAAGGGCTCGTCCAGGAGCAGGAGATCGGGCTGCACCGCGAAGGCCCGTACCAGGGCGACGCGCCGCTCGAGGCCGAGGGACAGCCGTCCCGGGTAAGCGTGGCGAAACGCCTCGAGTCCCGTGGCCGCGAGCAGCTCATCGACCAGGCCGGAGCGTGTCTGCCCCGGGCTGAGAACGAGCTCGATGTTCTCGACGACGGTGCGCCAGGGCAAGAGACGCGGATTCTGGAATACGTAACCGATCACCGGCCGCGGACCGGCACGCCCCGAAGGCAACGTGATCCGCCCCTGGAAGCTCTCATCCAGACCGGCGATGCAATGCAGAAGCGTCGTCTTGCCGCAGCCGGAGGGCCCCAGGACGCAGGCGAATTCGCTGCCCCGAAGGCTCATTCTTAACTCTCGAAGCGCCAGATGGGCGGGGGCGAGACCCACTTGCGGATAGCGCTTCTCCCGGATCTCGATTTCCAGTTGGGTCACCGGCGCCACCGGTTCGCCTTCGCCTCGAGGGGCTGCAGCACGGCAAGCTCGATCATCTGGACCACGGCGACAAACGCCAGGGTGTAAGCGAAGATGCTGGTCACATCGAACAGCTGGAAGAAGGTATAGAGCTGGAAGCCGACACCGTTGCTGCGCCCGAGCAGCTCGACGACGAGCACGATCTTCCAGATCAACGCGAGACCCGAGCGCGCCGCCGCGGCGATAAAGGGAAAGAGCTGCGGCAGCACCACGTGGCGCAAGGTCTTGGCTCGGCCCAGCTGGAAGCTCTGGGCCATTTCCTGATAGTCCGGGTTGAGCGAGCGGGCCCCTTCCCTGACCGTGACAATCACGTTGGGGATCTTGTTGATCGCCACGGCGGCGATTGCCGCCGCCTCGACCAAGCCGAACCAGACGTAACAGAGGATGATGGTGACCAGCGCCGGAACGTTGAGAAACAGCACCAGCCAGCCGTCAAAGAAGCGATCGACTCCCTTGCTGCGGCCCATGACGATCCCGACCGCGACGCCGATCGCCATGGCAAGCACGAAGCTAGCGGCGACGCGCGCCAGTGTGATCCCGATATGGTAGGGGACTTCGCCGTCCTCGAAACCGGCGATCAAGACCTCCAGGACCGCGAGCGGCGGGGGCAGTACGCGACTGTCGGCGAGCATCGCGGCGAGCTGCCAGAGTGCCAGCAAGGCTACCAGGGACAGGGTTTGAATTAGGACAGAGGATCTGGTTGCCATCGACCGGGTCAATAGACGAGGTGAGGCCAGAACGTCCCGTCCTCGAGCGCTTTGGAACGTCCGACCAGCTTCTCGCCGCCCTGCTCGGCGAGGATCGCAAACAGCCGGCGGGCGGCGGCGCGCTCCTGCTCTCCCCAGCGCTCGGGAATGCCGCGCCTGTAGCTGTCGCGCAGCGCCCGGAAGGTTGCGTCGTCCTTGGCCTTCATCAAGGGTCTCAGCCGGACCCACTCTTCATCGGACCGCCTCAGTATGTCCTTGGCCTCGCGCGACGCGGCGAGAAACCCCAGCAGTTGATCCCGATTGGCCTCCGCCCAGGCTTGGCCGAAGACATAACCGATCAAGGGGATCTTGGCGTCGATGCCGAGGGCGCGGATGATCTCGTCCACGCCCACGACCCGGCGAAACCCCACCGCCTCCAGACGCGCCGCGAAATGCCAGAAGTTCAAGACGGCGTCCAGCCTGCCGGCCAGGATCTGTTGGTTGAGCAGTGGCGGGGCGGCGAAGGCCTTGTCGATCTCGCGATCCGCGTCGAAACCCAGGCTCTGGCGCGCCAAAGCACGCAGCAGCAGCCAGCTCTTGTCGAGCGGACCGCCGGCGATACCCAGGCTCCGGCCCTTGAGGTCGGAAAGGTCGCGGACCGGCGAGCCGGCCGGCACCATGAGCGCGCCCGCCGCGGTCGAGAACGGCACGAAGGTGTAGCCAATGCCCTCGGCGCGCTGGCGCGACACCCAGATCCAGTCGGTCACGATGATGTCGACCTCGCCGGCCTGAAGTGCCACGCTGGTCGCGTTCTTGCCCGCGAGTCCGAGGACCTCGAAGCTGAAGCCCGCCTTGCGGTCGAGCCCATGCGTCTTGATGACGTCGAGTTCCCAATTGACCGTGCCGAACTTGAGGACCGCGATCCTGACGGGGTCGGCGGCCGCGCCTTGGCCCATGGCCCCCAGGCAGGCGACCAAGATCGAAGCGACCAACGCCAATCGCTGCCGTCTTCTCAGGGCACGTGCTGTTGGCATGGCTTTCCTCCCGTGGACCGCCGCAGCTTCTGAGGTTGCCCGCGGCCGGCTGCATGCTATCGGCGCGAGGTCCCACCTTTCAAGCGCTGATCACCCAGCGATATCGCCACCGGTACAAGTGGCCCGGGTCACTTCTTGAGAAGACGGTTGCGCACCAAATAGGACAGGCCGCGGAACCATGACTTGTCGGTGTTGCCGCGTATGTCCACGCTCATTCCGCCGAGGGGGTCACCGCTGTTCGCATCGCGCAGGTATATGTTGATGTTGAGGATCAGGTTGCTGACCTTCTGGACCGTTCCGATGATCGCCACCTCGGCGCCCAGCGCACGGGCGATGTCGGCCTCGCAGCCGTTGCAGCCGTAAAGATAGCCCGCCTGGGCGATCGCGTCGGCCGCGGGCCTCTGGTCCACCACTACGTAGCGTCCGGATTCGCCGAGCTGACGGCGCAGCTCGTCGCTGATCATCTTAAGACGCCGCTGCTCGTCGGCGCGCGTGCCGGCCATTTCGCCCTCGAGGCTCGTGTCGATCAGCTCGAAGTCGAACACGGCGGCCTGAACCGCCGGTTCCGCCACGGCGGGCTGCCAGAGGCCGACGCAGAGCGCGAGCGTGGTCGCGATCGTCTTGCTCCGGAAGGCAGTCCGCGCTCGGTCCATAGTCCCTCTCCCCGCTCCGCCGCCAGCCAGTACGCGCGCACCACGTCTCGCACGTCGGTAAAATCGCGCACCACGTCGAGGTTTCCGACTCGCAGCACCGGCCCCTGCTGCTCGGCCTCGATCATCGCGATCTGGTGGGCGAAGCTCGACGCCACGAAACGGTCGCTACGTCGCGGGCCGGTGTGATTGAAGGCACGAGTGCGGACCGTCGCCAATCCATGCGTGCGAAAGTACTGATAGGCCAGCATGTCTTGCCCGACCTTCGACACCGCATAAGGCGACAGCGGCCGCAACTCGTTCGACTCTGTCACCGGTTGTTCATTCGGCTGCACCGCGCCGTATTCATCGCTCGAGCAGGCCACCTGAATCGCCGGCTGCAGACCGAGCTTGCGAATCGCTTCGAACAGGTGAACTTGCGACACCAGATTGGTCGTCAGGGTGTCGGCAGGCTCCGCCCAGCTGCTCGCGACTTCGCTGCGCGCGGCGAGATGAAACACGAAATCGGGCCGGGCCTCATTGACAGCACTCCGCACAGCCGAGGCATCGCGGAAGTCAGCCTCGAGAAGGCGTATCCGACCGCCGACGGCGGCGAGGTTAACAAGATCACTCGTCGCACGGTGGGTACCAAAGACCTCGGCGCGCGGAATGCTAGCCAACACGAACTCGGCCAGATGCGAGCCGGCGAATCCGGTCACTCCGGTGATGAGGACTCTCACCCTTCTATCCAGATCTCTTCGATCAGAATCTCTCTGTACGTCCACCGGTCAGATCGAGAAACGTACCGACGTTCTTCAGCGAGATCGCCAAACGTATGGTC